>NZ_JAZDCH010000028.1:0-121551 GCF_036311905.1 Brachybacterium sp. J153
CCCCGCCCGGAGCCCCCGCCGCCCCCGGAATGTCCTCTACGCCCCGAGCCCCCCGCAACCTCCGCCGCATCCCCGAAACCTCCGCAGACTTGGGGTTATGAGGGCTCTATTCCCCCAGAAGTGCGGGGGTTTCGCGCGGGCGCCGGATTCTCGCAGCGGGGAGTGGGCAGCGGGCAGCGGGCAGCGGGCGTCCTGCATCGCGCGGCCGGCCCCGGTCCGCCGAACGGAGGACAGCGGGCGATGACGGGGCGACCGTCGTCGCGAGACCCCCAGACCTCCGTCCACATTCGGCTCCTGGGCGCGCGGTGGCGGGGCGGACGACGATAGCCTCGCTCCAGCAGTCGTCATCGCCTGCCGGATCGAAGGAGCACACCGCCATGTCCCAGCCCCCTGCAGGCCCGCCCGGACCCCCGCCCCAGGGCTCCGGCGACCCCCACAGCCAGCCCACCGGTGGTGCGTATGGCGGCCCGTACAGCAGCCAGTACGGCCGGCCGGCGGCCCCGGGCCCCACCGCGAGCGGCCCCGTCGGTCAGCCCTCGGCCCCGGGCCCCGGCGGCAACTCCTTCGGCTCCCCCTCGGGCCCCGGCCCCGGCATGCCCGGCTCCTTCGGCTCGCCCTCGGCGCCTGGCGGTGGATCCTTCGGCGGAGGCTCCGGCAACGGTCCCGGCGGCCCGGGTAGCCCGGGCGGTCCCTTCGGCGGTTCGCCGACCCCGCCGCCCTCGGGCCCCTCCCGCCCCGAGGGCCCGACGCTGATCAACGGTGCGACCACCCATGGCGTGATGGGTCAGAAGGCCATCCGCCACCCCGCGGAGCTCCCCCTGCTGTGGGTGGGCGTCTCCCTCACGCTGCTGTCGTACCTGCTGTGGACCATCCTGATGTTCTCCACGGTGTACCTGCGCATCGCCGAGGGGCAGGCCTCGGTGGACGAGCTGTGGCGCTGGATCAGCATCGCCCCATTCCTCATCCAGCTGGCGCTGATCCTCCCCCTCGCCCCGTTCCTCATCTTCTGGGGCCGCGCGATCTATTACGCCCAGTTGCGAGCCGTGGCCGTGCGCATGAGCCCCACGCAGTTCCCCGAGGGCTACCGCATGGTCGTGGAGGCCGCCGAGAAGTTCGGGATGCGCAAGGTCCCGGACGCCTACGTGCTGCTCGGCAACGGCGTGATCAATGCCTTCGCGGCCGGCCACGGCTTCCGCCGCTACGTGGTGCTGCACTCGGACATGTTCGAGATCGGCGGTGCGACTCGTGACCCCGAGGCGCTGCGCTTCGTGGTCGGCCACGAGGTGGGCCACCTCGCCGCGGGTCACGTCTCCTACTTCCGTCAGCTGTTCACCGTGGTGATCGGCATGATCCCGTTCCTCGGCCCGGCCTTCTCCCGCTCGCAGGAGTACACCGCGGACAACTTCGGGTACGCCTTCGCCCCCGGCGGGGCGCCCGGCGTGATCGGCGTGCTCGCCGGCGGCAAGTACCTGAACGCCGAGGTCAACGTCAACGAAGTCGCGGACCGTGCCGCGACCGACCCGAGCTTCTTCGTGCACTGGGTGAACTGGTTCTCCTCGCACCCGATCACCACCTGGCGCGCCCATGCCCTGCGCGACCGCTCGAAGCCGGGCTCGCTCATGATCCGCCCCAAGGGCGCGCTGTACACGTCGCCGCTGCCTCCCGGGCACGTGTGGTCCAGCCGCTATCCGTCGCCGGGCGATGCGCTGGCGATGCTGGACGCCGCGGACCGCGCGCGTCCCGCCGGGGCCGCCGGCCAGTTCGGCCGCTTCCCCGGGGTGGACTACTCGGATCGGCCCGCCGCTCGCGAGATGCAGACCGCCGCCCCGCAGCTCTCGCCCCGCACGGGCTACGTGATCCCGCCCGGTCCCTACGCGGACGACGCCCGCGGCTCGAAGGCCACGGTCGCCCCGCAGACCGGCCCCTACGGTCCCGGTGGCGGACAGCCGCCGATGCCCCCGCAGGGCTGACACCTCGCACGGCTGACGCCCAGTAGGGCGGAAGCCCGCACCGCGCCGACGGCGGCGGAGCCACCCGGCTCCGCCGCCGTCGGCGTTCGCCCGCCTCCTGCCCCGGCTCCGCTGCCGTCGACGTTCCTCCGCCTCCGCCGTCGGCGTTCATCGGCCGCCGCGCGCGCGGCATCCGCTGTCCCGCCGATCACCCCGGCATCCCGAAACCTGCACTGACTGCATAAGGTGTCGGAGTGATCCCCGACCCCAGCGCCCCCGGCCCCACGGTGCGCCGCAAGCCGCTCCTCGCCGTCCTCCTCGCCCCGCTGTTCATGGCCCTCATCGCCGTGAGCGTCATCAACGTCGCCCTCACCGCCATCGGCGAGGGACTCGGAGCGGACTCGAGCGGGCTGCAGTGGGTGCTGTCCGGCTACGCCCTCGCCTTCGGCGTGCTGCTGGTCCCCGCCGGTCGGATCGGCGACGCCACCGGCCGGCGCCGCATGCTCATCATCGGCATCGGAATCTTCACCCTCGGCTCGCTGCTCTCGGGACTCGCCCCCAACGTCGAGGTCCTGAACATCTCCCGCATCCTGCAGGGCGTCGGCTCCGGGCTGCTGAACCCGCAGTCGGTGGGCCTGATCCAGCAGCACTTCCGCGGACAGGCCCGCGCCCGCGCCTTCGCGGCGCTGGCGACCACCGTCGCCGTCGCGACCGCCGTCGGCCCCGTGATCGGCGGGCTGCTCATCCAGCTGCTCGGCCCCGAACTGGGCTGGCGGTGGATGTTCCTGATGAACGTCCCGATCGGCATCGCCGCGATCATCGGCGCCTTCAAGCTGATCCCCGACGACCGCGTGCGCACCCGCACCCGCCCCGATCTGGACCCCGTCGGCGCCGGGCTGCTGACCCTCGCGATCCTCGGCATCATGCTGCCCTTCCTCGAGCGGGGCGCGAGCGTGCTGGTGTGGCTGTCCCTGCCGGTGGGGCTGATCGTCCTCGGCCTGTGGTGGGCCTGGGAGCAGCGCTACAAGCGCGCCGGGCGACCGCCGATGGTGGACACCGCGATCTTCTCCCAGCAGGCGTTCCGCAACGGGATCGTGATCATCTCGGTGTACTTCCTCGGTGCCACCAGCATCTGGATCATCGTCCCGCTCTTCCTGCAGATGCACCTCGGGCACACCGCCCTCGAGGCGTCGCTGATGGGTCTGCCGTCCTCGATCGCCGCGGCCTTCTCCTCGCAGCTGGGCGGCCGGCACGTGCTGCGGCTCGGACGCAAGATGGTGATCGTCGGCTTCGGCATCGCCTTCGTGGGCCTGCTGTGCACCACGATCCTCGCGGGCTTCGTCGACGCCGGATGGGTGGCCTTCTGGTGGCTCGCGGTGCCGCTGACGCTCATGGGCCTCAGTCAGGGGCTGACCATCTCACCCAACCAGACCCTCACCCTGAACTCGGTCGATCCGCGCTTCGGCGGGGTCGCGGGCGGGATCTTGCAGCTCGGTCAGCGCACCGGCGCCGCGGTCGGCACCGCAATGATCCCCGGCATCATCTTCTCCCTCACCGAGGGCGGGCACTCGTGGCTCGAGGCCTTCACCATCGCGATGGTGATCATCATGGCGCTGACCCTGGTCGCGATGGGCGTCGGCTTCGCCGACCGGGCCCGGGAGAGGTCGGCCCCCGGAGCGCTCTGAGGGGCAGGGCGCGCCGGGGGCCGACGGGGGAGCGGGGTGCTCAGGCGGCGCGCACCTGCTCGTCGACCGCCGGCTCCGCGGGCTCGCCGCCGACGGGGGCGTCCCCGGCGTCCAGCGGGTTGCGGCGGATGAACAGCGCGATCACGACGGTGATGGCGCCGAGCGCGGCGGAGATGGTGAAGGCGACCGAGGTGCCGGCGGAGGTGCCCGCCGCGGCGGAGCCGCCGTCGGCCGCGACGCCCGCCGCGATGCGCGACATGATCGAGACCATGAGCGCGGCGCCCGCGGCACCCGCGACCTGCTGCACGGTGCCGACGATCGCCGAGCCGTACGGGTAGAGGCGGCGCGGGAGCGAGCCCATCGCGGTGGTCATGAGCGGCGTGAACACGAACGCCAGGCCGAGGGACATGATCACGTGGCCGACGACGATCAGCCACGCCTGCTCGGGCACGCGGGACATGATCGCGATGCCGAGCACGACGGCGGCCAGGCCCGGCACGAGCAGCGGCCGCGGCCCGACCCGGTCGAACAGCCGCCCGACCAGCGGGGCCAGCAGACCCATCGCCAGGCCGCCGGGCAGCATCATCAGGCCCACGGTGAGGGTGGACAGCTCGAGCACGCGCTGCAGGAAGATCGGCAGCAGCACGACGGTGCCGAACATGGCGCCCATCATCACCACCATCAGCGCGACGGCCACGGAGAAGTTGCGCGAGGCGAAGGTGCGCAGGTCCAGCAGCGCCCGCTCGACCTTCTGCAGGATCAGCTGGCGCCAGACGAAGAGCACGAGCGCCGCGACGCCCACGATCAGGGCGATGAGAGCGGCCATCGGCGGGCCCGACGGGGCGTCGCCGCCGTGGCCGCCCCCGGAAATGCCGGTGAGGCCGTAGACGAGGGCGCCGAAGCCGACGCCGGAGAGCACGACGGAGAGCGGATCGGCGGGCTTGGGCTCGCCCTCCTGGACGTTCTGGATCCAGCGCAGTCCCAGACCCATCGCGAGCAGCGCGATCGGCAACACCAGCACGAAGAGGAAGCGCCACGGGGCGACCGAGAGGACCAGGCCGGAGATCGTCGGGCCGAGCGCCGGGGCGACCGAGATGACGATCGAGATGTTGCCCATGACCAGGCCGTGCCGCGAGGGCGGGACCAGGTTCAGCACGGTGGTCATCAGCAGCGGCATCATGATCGCCGTGCCGGAGGCCTGCACGATCCGGCCCAGCAGCAGGGGCAGGAAGGCGGGCGAGATCGCGCAGATCAGGGTGCCGACGGTGAAGGCGGTCATCGCGATCGCGAAGACCTGACGGGTCGAGAAGCGGCCCATGAGATAGCCGGTGATCGGGATGACCACCGCCATGGTCAGCATGAACCCGGTGGTCAGCCACTGGGCGGTGGTCTCGACCAGGCCGAGGTCGTCCATGATCGGGGGCAGGGCCACCGAGAGCACGGTCTCGTTGAGGATCACCACGAACGCGCTGAACAGCAGCAGCATGATGACATGACGATCGCGTCGGGGGAGTGCGGGGGAGGCGGGGGCGTGCGCGGGGGCCGGGGTGTTCTGCACCCGAGAAGACTAGGTCCGCTTCCTGTCGGACCGACAGTGCTTATCGGGAGGGACGCATCACCGTTCGCCGAGGGCGGAGGGCTCTCGGGGCGCGTGGGGGCCGCCGACGGGGCAGGCGCGACCCGCCGACGGGGCGTGAGGGGTGCCCGAGAATCACACCGATGTCATTCTCGAAAAGCCGCGAGAGATTCGCACGGGCGGCAAAAAATCGGCAAAGCCAGGATTCGAGTTCGGTTTCCCAGGTGTTCCCGGTCGGTTTCGGGAATGCATAGTCGACCCGTGCGCCGAGCTCGCGCGCGGCCGCGACCCCCAGGTCGTGGCCGATCGGGCCGGCCATCCCTTTCTCTTCTTCCCCAGGAGTCCCCATGACCCCCCGCCTCCACACCCATCGCGCCGACGGCCCCGCGCAGTACTTCCGCGGCGTCCGCGTCGCCCCGAAGGTCGCCGCCGCCACGGGCGGTGCGGTGATCGCCGCGGGCCTCGGGCTGACCGGCGCGGGCGTCGCCCAGGCCGACGGCTCCGTGTGGGACAAGGTCGCCCAGTGCGAGTCGGGCGGTAACTGGTCCATCAACACCGGCAACGGTTACTACGGCGGACTCCAGTTCTCGAAGTCCACCTGGCGCGCCTTCGGCGGCACCGAGTACGCCTCGACGGCGGACAAGGCCACGAAGTCCGAGCAGATCGCCGTCGCCCAGCGCACCCTCGAGCAGCAGGGGCCCGGCGCCTGGCCCACCTGCGGCAAGCGGGCCGGCCTCACCCGGTCCAACGGCGGCGCCGACGCGAACGCCCAGCCGTCCGGCACCTCCGCACGGCCTGCGGAGAGCACCTCCTCCCGCTCCGACTCCTCGCGCGGCCTCGCGGTCGACGGGAAGTTCGGGCCGGCCACCACCCGCGCGCTGCAGAAGTGGATCGGGGTGAGCCAGGACGGCTCGCTGTCCAGCTCCGACATCAAGGTGCTGCAGTCGCGGATCGGTGCGGAGGCCGACGGGAAGATCGGGCCCGAGACCACGCGCAAGCTCCGCGCCGCGATCGGCCAGGGCGACAACGGCGCCCGGAACTTCCGCACCGATTCCTCGACGGTGCGGGCGCTGCAGAGCTACCTCAACACCGGCGCCGCCGCCCCCGCCAAGAGCAGCTCCTCCTCGTCGAGCTCCTCGTCGAAGGCTTCCTCCTCGAGCTCTTCGAGCACCGGCGACCTGGTGGTCGACGGGAAGTTCGGTCCGAAGTCCACCCGCGCCCTCGAGGCCTGGATCGGCGTCGGTCAGGACGGCTCGCTCTCCACCGCGGACATCAAGGCGCTGCAGAAGAAGATCGGCGCCGAGCCGGACGGCAAGATCGGCGCCGAGACCACCCGCAAGCTCCGCGCCGCGATCGGCCAGGGCGACAACGGGGTCTGGGACTTCCGCACCAGCTATGCGACCGTGAAGGCACTGCAGACGTTCCTCAACGGCTGATCCGGCGGCGGCCGCGCAGAGCCGCCCGCCCTCGCTCCGACGACGCGTCGGCCCCCTCGGGGGTCGGCGCGTCGTGCTGTTCCGGGTCGCCCGGGACGACCTGAGCCGTCATCCGCCGACGCATCCCGCCACCTTCGACTTCCTTCCTCATAGACCCTCATAAACCTTCCCCGGGCGCCGGGCCCGCTCCTAGGTTCTCGGCCATGTCCGTCTCCACAGCCCCGCTCGCCGCTCTCGGCCGCGCCGCCACGCGCACCCGTCCGGCGCTCAGCTACGAGCTGTTCCCCGCCCGCTCCGACCTGTCCTTCGAGCGCCTGCGCGACACCATCACGCAGCTCGAGACGACCGCGCCGGACTACGTCTCGGTGACCTCCCGCACGGGCCACGGCAACCTCGACCGCGTCCTCGAGCTCGCCGACCACGTGCTCGCCGAGACCTCGCTGCGCCCGCTCGTGCACCTCACCGCGATCGGCTCCACCCGCGAAGAGCTCACCGCGATCGTCGGCGCACTGCTGGACCGCGGCGTGCGCGGGATCCTCGCCCTGCGCGGCGACCAGCCCGAGGGCCATGATCCGGACGCCGACGAGATCCCCTTCGCCCGCCCGCTGGTCGAGCTGATCCGCGCCGTGGAGCGCGAGCGCACCGCGGCCCTCGCGGCGGGGCGCGTGAGCGTGGGCGTCGCCGCCTATCCGCACCGCCACCCCGAGTCGCCCACCGCCCAGCACGACCTCGAGGTGCTGCTCGCCAAGGAGCGCTCGGGCGCCGACTTCGCGATCACGCAGGTGTTCTTCGACCCGTCGGCCTACTGCTCGCTGGTGCGCCGGGCGCGCGCCGCGGGCCTCACCCTGCCGATCATCCCCGGCTTCGTCCCGGCCACCGACCCGAAGCGGCTCGCCCGCCTCGCGGCGCTCAGCGGGGTCGAGCCGCCCCGCAGCCTGCTCGAGGCGCTCGCCGCCGCCCCCGATGACGCCGCCCGACGACGGATCGGCGTGCGCCACACCGCCGAGCTCGCCGCCCGGGTCCTGGACGACGGGGCCCCCGGACTGCACCTGTTCACCTTCAACTCCCATGCCGACGCCCTCGACGTCCTCGAGACCCTCGACCTGGACCGCTGGTCCACCCCGACCCCTGGAGACCCCCGATGAGCCACCAGAGCACCCCCAGCCCCGCCGCCCTGCCGTCCGCGCTCCCGATCGGTTACCCCCGCATCGGCCCCGACCGCGAGCTGAAGAAGGCCGAGGAGGCCTACTGGGCCGGTCGCATCGACCGTGCCGAGCTGGACCGGCGCACGCGCGCCCTGCGCGGCGCGACCCGTCGTCGGCTCGCCGATCTCGGACTGACCGCCCCCGCCGCCGCGCCCGAGTCCTTCTCCCTGTACGACCAGGTGCTCGACGCCGCGCTCGCGATCGGCGCGATCCCCGACCGCTTCGCCGCGGTGCTCGACGCCGACGGGAGGGTCGACGACGACGGCCTCTTCGCCCTCGCCCGCGGCACGGCCGAGCAGCCGCCGCTCGAGATGACCAAGTGGTTCGACACCAACTACCACTACCTCGTGCCCGAGATCGGCCCGTACACCGACCTGCACCTTGCCACGAGCCGCGTGATCGATCTGTTCACCGAGTCCCTCGAGGACGGCGCAGGTACCCGGCCCGTGCTCGTCGGCCCCCTCACCCTGCTGCTGCTCGCGAAGGCGCAGGACGGCGCCCCCGAAGGCTTCGACCCGCTGGACCGCCTCGACGACGCGGTCGCCGTGTACGTCGAGCTGCTCTCCCGCCTCGCGGCCGCCGGCGCCCCCTGGGTGCAGCTCGACGAGCCCGCCCTCGCCGCCGACCAGCGCGTGGACGCCGCCGCGCTCGCCGTGCTGCTCGAGCGCTCGATCGGCCGCCTCGCCGCCGCCTCGGACCGTCCCCGCCTGCTCGTGACCACCCCGTATGGCGGGATCGGCGATCTGCTGCCGTCCCTGCTCGCGACGGGCGCCGAGGCCGTCCACCTCGACCTCACCCGGGGCGAGATCCCCACCGCCGCCCAGCTCGCCGGGGTTGCCGGGGTGCAGCTCGTCGCGGGCCTCGTCGAGGGCCGCTCCGTGTGGCGCACCGAGCTGCCCACCGCTGCGGCCCGGCTCGAGCTGCTGCGCGCCCGCGTCGCCGAGGCCGGCGGCGACCCCGCGGCCGTGGTCGCCTCCACCTCGGTGTCGCTCCAGCACGTGCCCCACACCCTCGAGCGCGAGGGGTCCCTGCCCGCCGAGCTCGCCGCGACCCTCGCCTTCGCCGACGAGAAGATCACCGAGCTGATCGCCCTCGCCGGCGGCGAGGTCCGGACCGGGGACGTGGACGGTCCCCGCTCCGTGCCGCGCACCTTCGCCGGGGTGCGGCACGAGGCGGTGCGGGAGCGGGCCGCGGCCGTCACCGCCGCCGACGCCGTCCGCACCGACTATGCCCGGCGCGCCGAGGCGCAGCAGGCCGCCCTCGGCCTGCCCGCCCTGCCCACGACCACCATCGGCTCCTTCCCGCAGGTGGGGGAGGTGCGAGCGGCCCGCGCGGCCCACCGTCGCGGCGAGCTCGATGCGGCCGGTTACGAGCGGGCCATGCGCGAGGAGATCGCCCGCGTGATCGCCCTCCAGGAGGAGCTGGGGCTCGACGTCCTGGTCCACGGAGAGCCCGAGCGCAACGACATGGTGCAGTACTTCGCGGAGAACCTCGCGGGCTTCGCGACGACCGAGCACGGCTGGGTGCAGTCCTACGGCTCCCGCTGCACGCGCCCCTCGATCCTCTTCGGCGACGTGCACCGACCCGCCCCGATCACGGTGGGCTGGGCGACCTACGCCCAGTCCCTCACCCCCCGCCCCGTCAAGGGCATGCTCACCGGCCCTGTGACGATCCTGGCCTGGTCCTTCGTGCGCGACGACCAGCCGCTGGGGGAGACCGCCGCCCAGGTGGGCCTCGCGCTGCGCGACGAGGTCGCCGACCTCGAGGCGGCCGGGATCGGGATCGTCCAGGTCGACGAGCCCGCGCTGCGCGAGCTGCTCCCGCTGCGCGCGGCGGATCACGAGGCCTATCTCGACTGGTCCGTGCGCTCCTTCCGTCTCGCCACCTCCGGGGTGCGCGAGGAGACCCAGATCCACACCCACCTCTGCTACAGCGAGTTCAACGTGGTGGTCGGGGCGATCGACGCCCTCGACGCGGACGTCACCTCGATCGAGTCCGCCCGCTCGCGCGGCGAGATCCTCGAGGCGGTGGACCCCGACGCCTTCCCCCGCGGCATCGGCCCGGGCGTGTGGGACATCCACTCCCCGCGCGTCCCGAGCGCCGAGGAGATCGCCGAGCAGCTGCGCCGGGCGCGGGGCGTCGTCCGGGCCGAGCGGCTCTGGGTCAACCCCGACTGCGGCCTGAAGACCCGCGGCTACGCGGAGACCGAGGCCTCGCTGCGCCATCTCGTCGCCGCCGCCCACGCGGTGCGGGCGGAGGAGCCCGTCGTGAGCGCCTGAGCCGTCCGCTGATCCCGGCCCGCCGCCGACGCGCGCGGCGGCCCCCCGCCCGTCCGTGCCGCCCCCTACAGTGGGGGCGGCGCGGCCCGGGCGCGCCGGGGGACGAGGAGGGGAGCTGGGCATGGCAGGCAGCGAACGCCGCACGGACAGCGCGCGGCCGGAGATCGACTACACGGCCTGGGACAGGCTGCCCCGCGCCGCGGAGGAGATCCACGACTACCTCGAGCGGCTGCTCGCGGAGGCCTCCATCACCGAGCACTCGGTCATCGCGCGCCCCAAGTCCATCGCCTCCTTCCAGGAGAAGGTGCTGCGCAAGGGCTACACCGACCCTCCCCGTCAGGTCACCGACACCGTCGCCGTGCGGCTGATCATGTACTCCCGCACCGACCTGGAACGGGCCGCGGAGCTGGTCCGCGAGCGCTTCTCGGTGAGCGAGGAGCCCGAGCCCGCCCAGCACAAGCCCGACTCCCACCGGGGCTACGAGAGCGCGCACCTGGTGATCACCGGCGAGAGGCCCGGCCAGGAGCACGACTGGTTGCTCCCCGGCGGCGCCCTGACCCGCTACTTCGCGGACTTCGGCGGCCTGGAGATCCAGATCCGCACCATCGCCGCGCACGCCTGGGCGGAGTTCGAGCACGCCCGCCGCTACAAGAGCGCCGCTTACGAGGCGATCTCCGCGGCGGACCGCGAGGAGGTCGACCGCCTGTTCGGCCTCGCGGCCGACGCCCGTGCCGCGCTCGACGCCGCCTTCGTGCGCATCGAGGAGGTCCTCGCCGCCCCGCCCTCCTCCCTTGAGCTGCGCGCCGAGGACGCGGAGGACGAGACGGAGACGGGGGACGGGCAGGAGCAGGCCGCGGATCCCGTCGACGGCTCCGAGCACCTTCCCGAAGACCTGCTCGACGCCCCCTCCCTGCGCACCCTGCTGGCCGAGCGCTTCCCCGAGGACACCGCGGGCAGCGCCGCCGGGGTCGACTTCGCCGTGGACCTGCTGCGGGCCGCGGGGATCACCCGCCGGGGCCTGCTCGAGCGGGAGCTCTCCGCGGTCGACAGCGCCCAGGTGCGCCGCCTCATGGACGTGAAGACCCCGGTCACGCGCGTCCGGCGGCTCGACGACGAGCTCCTCGCGCTCTACGGCGAGGAGTACATCGCCGACACCGAGGACATCGGCCGCTCCACGCGCCGCGGCAACCAGCTGCGCTGGCGCTACGACCGGCTGCGCGGCAAGGTCACCCTCGGCCGTCGCAGCGTGCGGTACCAGCTCTTCGGCGCGGACTGCCCCGCGTCGGTGCGCGCCCTGCGGATCCCCGCGCAGCGGGCGGTGCGCGAGGTCGCCCGGATCCTCGCCGAGCGCTCGGGGGCCGACGGAGTGCTGCGGGACGGGGCGATCAGTGCGGCCGACGACCTCCCCGTCGGCGCCCGCTCCCGCCCGGTGCGCCTGGCCGACGGGAGCCAGCTGTGGATCGCCACGGCGCTCAGCCGACGGGCCTCCGAGCGGCTGCTCGCCTCGCTCCTCGAGGACGCGCACGGTGCGGACCTCGTGGTGCTCCGCGACGGGGAGCGCTTCCTCTCCGCCTCCTGAGCGCTGTGGAAAGCTGTGCCCATGCGTCTGACCGCCGACAGCCACGTGCACAGCGAGTTCTCCTGGGACACCGGCGGCCCCGGCTCGGCCGCCCACGGCACCATGGAGGCGACCTGCGAGCGGGCCGTGCACCTGGGTCTGCCCGCGGTCTTCTTCACCGAGCACCTCGATCTCGAGGACGCCTGGCTGACGGACCCCGAGGACTTCGCCGAGCACGAGAACCACCTCGTCGGTGCCGACGGTGTGGTCGCCGTGCCGCCCTTCGACGTCGACGGCTATCTCGAGAGCATCGAGCGCTGCCGGGCCCGCTTCCCGCAGCTGCGCATCGGCACCGGCCTCGAGTTCGGTCAGCCGCATCTGCGCACCACCGCCGCCCGGGCGCTCCTGGACCTGGGACTCTTCGACCGGATCATCGGCTCCCTGCACACGGTGGCGCACGGGGACGTGCGCTGCGAGCCGAACACGCTGTTCCGTCGGCTCCCGGCCGACGAGGTGATCCGCCGCTATCTCGCAGAGGTCCCCGCCCTGGTCGAGGGCGACGAACCCTTCGAGGTCGTCACCCACCTCGACTACGCGGCGAGGTACTGGCCCGAGGAGGCGGAGGGCCCCTTCGACCCGCGGCGCTTCGAGGAGGAGTTCCGCACGGCGATGCGGGCGATCGCGGCGAGCGGACGGGCGCTCGAGATCAACACCCGGCGGCTGCGTCCCTGGATCACGCAGTGGTGGGCGGAGGAGGGCGGGCGCGCCGTGAGCTTCGGCAGCGACTCCCATACGGCCCCCGCTCTCGCGGCGAACTTCCCCGAGGCGATGCTCCTCGCGGAGGCCGCCGGGTTCCGGCCCGGGGACGACCCGCGCGAGCTCTGGCGGCGCTGAGGTCCGGGGGGAGAACGATGGGGGATCGCGAGGGGACGGGTCAGCGCTGGGAGAACCCGGGGCCGTTCGGCACCCGGTGGCGGATCGCGGCGTGGATCCTCGCGGCGGCGCTGATCGTCGCGCTGATCACCGGGGTCGCAGTGCGCCGGCACGCCGCCGCCCCGCAGCGCGCCGGGGAGGAGTATCTCGCCGCGCTCGCCGCCGGGGACGCGGAGGCGCTGCGCGCGCAGGGCCTGTGGACCGAGACGGACTCCTCGACGCTGCTGCTGGAGCACGAGGGCGCCGCCCCGACCACGGGACTGCTCGAGGAGGTGCAGGTCGCCGGCGGGGAATGGTACGGCGAGGCCCGCGACCTCGAGATCACCGCGACCCAGGACGGGCAGGTGCTCGAGGGCACGGTCCGCGCCGAGCCGATCGCGCAGCCGGAGCCGGACGGGCCCCGCTGGCGGCTGCCGTCGGTGCAGCCCGGGGTCCTGGTCCTCGACCTGCCGGAGGAGGTGGGGGCGGTGCTGGTGAACGGCGCGGAGATCCCCGCCGAGGAACTACGCACCCTCGGCAGCGGGTTGCCCCGTGAGCTGCTGGCGATCCCCGGGGACTACACCGTCGAGGCGCTGCCCACCAGCGAGCATCTCGTCGCCGCACCGCAGGAGGCCCGGGTGCTCGCCGTCGTCGGCGACCATGACCGGACCGTCGCCCGCGTCTCGCCGGAGCTCGCCTTCACCCCGGAGGCCGTGGAGGCCGTGCGCGCCGACGCCCTCGCGGCCCAGGAGTTCTGCGACGCGGAGCGGGACCGCTTCACCGGCTGCGGCACCGTGCTCCGAGACCTCGGGCCCGGTCTCGGGACGGGGACCGTGCTCTGGGAGTTCCACGAGGACCCGGAGATCGAGGTGCGGTACCTCCAGGGCGGCACGGGGGCGGTCGACACCACCGGCTTCGCGGACGGCGGCGGGCCCACCGCGACCGTCACCTTCGCTCCGGCCGACGGCGGGGAGGCGCGCACCCTCGAGGTCCGCTACGGCGTGGTGGGCACCGTGTCCCTCGAGGACGACGGCACGCTGCGCACCGAGGCGACCCTCGTGGGGGAGCCCGTCGCTCCCTGAGCCGTCGGCGCGGTCAGCGCGAGCCGCGCCTCACGCCCCCGTCCGCATCCAGGCCTCGCCCCGCACCCGCCAGCCCAGCGTCGCCGCGCGGGCGATCATGTACAGCAGGTTCGTCGCGATCCACAGCGCCGCCGTGCCCAGCGGCCCCGCCGGCGTCAGCACACCCACGGCGATCGCCCCGGGCATCACCGCCGCCGCCGCGACGATCCCCGCCCGCGCCAGGTACGGGGCGTCGCCCGCGCCCATCAGCACCCCGTCGAGCACGAACACGTAGCCCGCGACGGGCTGCGCGAGGACCAGCACCCACAGGGCCGCGCGCAGGTTCTCCTGCACCAGCGGATCGGGGCTGAACACCTCCGGCACCCCGTAGCTCGCCGCGAGCAGCAGCACCCCCACGACCGCGCCGCCGCCCACGCCCCACCGGGTCAGCCGCCGTGTCACCGCATGCACCGTCGTGGTGTCGGCGGCACCCAGGTAGCGGCCGGTGAGCGCCTGGCCCGCGATCGCGAGGGCGTCGAGGGCGAGGCTGAGCAGCAGGAACACGGTGGTCGCGAGCTGGTGGGCGGCGAGCTGCACGTCCCCCAGCCGGGCCGCGACGAGCACCGTCACGATGGAGACCACGCGCAGGCTGAGGGTGCGCACCAGCATCGGGACCGCTTCCCGGCCGGTCACGGCGACCGCCCGCAGATCCGGTCGGAGCGAGACCTGCGCACCGCGGGCATAGCGTCGGACTGCCCCGAGCAGCACCAGCGCCATCAGCCACTGGCAGATCACCGTGCCCAGGGCGCTGCCCGCGATGCCGAGGCCCAGACCGAAGATCAGCGCGGCGTTGAGCGGCACGTTCAGCAGCGCGCCGCCGACGGCGACCACGAGCGGCAGGCGGGCGTCCTGCATCCCGCGCACCAACCCCGTCGTCGCCTGCACCGCGAGCATCGCCGGCAGTCCGAGCGCCGAGATCCGCAGGTAGACGATCGCCTCGGCGGTCACCGCCGGACTCGCCCCGAACAGCCCCAGCAGCCACGGCCCGGCCGGCACGAGGAGCAGCAGGCACGCCGCGCCGATCATCAGCGCGAGCCACGAGGCGTCGACGCCGCGGGAGATCGCCTCGCGCCGCCGGCCCGCGCCGAGCGCCCGCGAGACCGCGGCCGTGGTCGAGTAGGCGAGGAACACCGACAGCCCCACCACCGTGGTCAGCACCGTCGAGGCGACCCCCAGCCCGGCGAGGGAGGTCGTCGAGACCCGGGCGATGAACGCCGAATCGACCAGCACGAACAGCGGCTCCGCGATGAGCGCCCCGAGGCTCGGCACCGCGAGGCGCAGGATGTCCCGGTCGACGGCGCGGCGCGCGGCACGGGGCGAGGACGGCTCCTCGGGCGAGGCGGGATCTGGGGGTCGGGGCGACGCGGGCACGGGTCTCATTCTCTCCGCTTCTCGCCGTTGGTTTCCGCTCCGCCCCGTCGCTCCGCCCCGTCGCTCCGCCCCGGCGTCGACCGCCGACGGACGGACGCGGCAGCACCGACCTCTGTCGGATACTCGCCTCCAGGGAGGTGTGCCAGAGTGCCACCGGAGGGTCCGACGTCGCCTCCGGGCGCGGGGTCGCACCGTGCCGTCAGCCGCCGCGCCCCCGAGGAGCACGATGAACCGCCTCGCCCGTCTGAGCCTCAGCAACAGGTCGTTCATCGCCCTGGTCTGTCTCGCCGTGTCCATCCTCGGCGTCTTCGCCATGACCACGATGCGCCAGGAGCTCATCCCCTCCGTCTCCCTGCCGCAGATCCAGGTGATCACCACCGCCCCCGGCTCCTCCTCGGAGCAGGTCCGCGATCGGCTGACCCGCCCCATCGAGCAGTCCCTGGGCGGGCTCGAGAACGTCGAGAGCACCTCCTCGACCTCGCAGGCCGGCATGTCGATGGTCACGGTCGAGCTGACCTACGGCACCGACACCGCCCGCGCCGCCAACCAGGTCGACGCCGCACTGTCCCGTCTCGACGGCCAGCTGCCGGAGGACGCCGAGCCGCAGGTCGTCGCCGGCGGCACGAGCGATCTGCCCGCCGTGGTGCTGTCGATCTCCTCGGACCTCGACCCCTCCGAGCTCGCGGGCCGTCTCGACGCCTCCGTCACGCAGGAGCTCGAACGCGTCGACGGCGTCTCCTCCGTCGCCGTGATCGGCGCCCCCGAGCAGATCGTGCGCATCACGCCCGACGAGGCGGCGCTCGCCGAGCACGGCCTCGTCGAGGACGACATCGCCACCGCCCTCGACGCCTCCGGGCTGTCCCTGCCGGGCGGAGAGGTGGTCGATGGCGACCGCACCCTCGACGTGGTCCTCGGCCAGCGCGTCGACAGCATCGAGAGCCTCGAGGGCATCATGCTCATGCCCTCCCAGGAGACCCCGGCCGAGGAGGCTCCGGCCGACGGCGAGCTGGGCGCCGACGGCGAGGAGGGCACCGAGCAGCCCGCCCCCGCCCAGCCCGTCGCCCTCGGGGAGGTCGCCACCGTCGAGCAGACCGTCCAGGACCCCACCTCGATCTCCCGCACGAACGGCCGCGAGTCGCTCGTGGTCATGGTGACCGCGACCGCCGACGGCAACGTCGTGGACATCTCCTCGGGCGTCGAGGACGTGCTCGCCGACACCCTGCCCGGCGTGGGCGGGGACGCGCAGGCCGACGTCGTCTTCGACCAGGCGCCGTTCATCCAGGAGTCGATCCTCGCCCTCGCCGAGGAGGGCCTGCTGGGCCTGCTCTTCGCGGTCGGCGTGATCCTGCTGTTCCTGCGGCGCGTGCGGCCCACGATCGTCACCGCGATCTCGATCCCCACCTCGCTGCTCATCGCGTTCATCGGCATGCTGGTCACCGGCTACACGCTGAACATGCTGACCCTCGCGGCGCTCACCATCTCCATCGGCCGCGTGGTCGACGACTCGATCGTGGTCATCGAGAACATCCAGCGCCACATGACCTACGGCAAGGCCAAGCTGCGAGCGATCCTCGACGCCGTGGGAGAGGTCGCGGGCGCGATCACCGCCTCGACCCTCGCGACGGTGGTGGTCTTCCTGCCGATCGCGATCGTGGGCGGCATGGCCGGGGAGCTGTTCCGGCCCTTCGCCCTCACCGTCGGCATCGCGATGCTCTCCTCGCTGCTGGTCGCCCTGACGATCGTGCCGGTGCTCGCGTACTGGTTCCTCAAGGCCCCGAAGGGCCACGAGGACCTCGATCCAGAGGACGAGGAGGCCGTGGCCCGGATCCGTGCGGCCTCCGAGGAGAAGGAGGAGGGCGGCTGGCTGCACCGCGGCTATGCGGCGGTGCTGCGCGGCACGGTCGACACGCTGACCCGTCGCCTGCTCACCGTCGGCGCCGCGATCGTCGTGCTGATCGCCACGGTGCCCCTGTTCCAGCTGGTCAACATCAACTTCCTGGGTGACACGGGGCAGAACATCGCCTCCCTCACCCAGACCCTCCCCGCCGGAACCAGCCTCGAGCAGTCCTCCGAGAAGGCCACCGCCTCCGAGGACGCCCTGCTCGGGATCGACGGCGTCGAGACCGTGCAGACCACGATCGGCGGGGGCGGCTTCAGCCTCGGCGGCTCGGGCAGCAACGAGATCAGCTTCTCCATCACCACGGACGCCGAGGCCGACCAGGAGGCGCTCCTGGACGCGATGGTGACCGCCCTGGAGGCGCTGCCCGAGCCGGGCACCGTCGAGGCGGCCGACATCGCCTCGCCCACCGGCTCGAGCTCGGTCGACATCCTCATCACCGGCCCCACCGCCGCGGACCGCCAGGCCGCCAACGACGCCCTGCTCGCCGAGCTCGACCCGCTGCCCGCGGGCGTCGCCGAGGTCACGAGCGACCTCCAGGCGGACCAGCCCACCGCCGTCGTGACCGTGGACCGCGAGGCCGCCGCGCAGCGCGGGCTGACCGAGGAGGCCGTCGTCGGACTGGTCGCCCAGCAGATGTTCCCCGGCGCGATCGGCAGCATCACCCTCGAGGACACCGAGCTCGACATCTACGTCGAGCGCGGCGAGAGCGTCGACACCCTCCAGCAGCTGCGCGACATCGAGCTGATGGGGTCGATCCCGCTGACCGACGTGGCGAGCGTCGAGGAGGTCGCCTCGCGGCCCGCGATCGACACCCGCGACACCCTCGAGACCGTCACCGTCTCCCTCGCCCCCTCCGGCGAGGACGTCAGCGAGGCGACCGTCGCCGCGCAGGACGCGATCGAGGCGGCGGACCTCCCGGAGGGCGTCGAGGCGACCGTGGGCGGCACCGCCGCGGACATCGACGAGACCTTCGGCCAGCTCGGCATCGCCATGCTCGCCGCGATCCTGCTGGTGTACGTGCTGCTGGTGTGGATCTTCAAGTCGCTGATCCAGCCGCTGATCCTGCTGGTCTCCATCCCCTTCGCGGCGACCGGTGCCCTGGGCCTGCTGGTCATCACCCGGGTCCCGCTGGGCCTGCCCTCGATGATCGGTCTGCTGATGCTGGTGGGCATCGTGGTCACCAACGCGATCGTGCTCATCGACCTCGTCAACCAGTACCGCCGCGCCGGCATGGGCCTCGACGAGGCGCTGCACACGGGCGCCGCCAAGCGACTGCGACCGATCCTCATGACCGCGGCGGCGACGATCTTCGCGCTCGTGCCGATGGCGCTCGGCATCACCGGCAACGGCGGCTTCATCGCGCAGCCGCTCGCGGTCGTGGTGATCGGCGGCCTGATCTCCTCGACCCTGCTCACCCTGGTCATCGTCCCGGTGCTGTACCGGATCGCGGAGGGCCCGGGGGAACGCCGACGGCTGCGCGAGGTGGAGCGTCAGGAGGGTCTGCGCCGCGAGCGCGAGGCCGCCGAGGCCCAGCGCCTCGCGCAGCAGCAGGCCGAGCGGGACGCCGCCGAGCGAGCCGCCGGAACCGCCCCGGAGCGCCGCACCGTCACCGGGTCGATCCCCGCCGCGCCCGCTGACGGCCCGGCCCGACCGTCGGCCGGCTCGCACCGCGGCCGCCGGGCGTCGCTCCGGGAGCGCGGCGGGCTCCTCGGGATCCTCCGCGCCCGACGGAGGCGCTGACCCGCCCCCGTCGGCCGTCCCCTACGATCCCCGTATGCCCGAGACGACCCCGCGCCGCCTCCCGCGCCCCCTGTCGGCGCGCGGTTGGTCGGTGCGCACCCGGGTGCTCTCCACCGTCGTGCTGTTCATGACGATGGGGCTCGCGGTGACCGGGGTGCTCACCTACGCGGCCCAGTTCCGGGTGCTCGAGGAGCGGCTGCAGAGCGAGCTCGAGCAGGAGCTGAGCGAGCTCGAGCTGATCGCGAAGGACACCGACGAGGAGGGTGAGTACCAGCACGAGAGCGTCGACGAGGTCCTCCGGGCGGCGACTACCTCGGCGGTCCCCTCGGACAACGAGACGGTGCTCGCCCTGATCGACGGCGAGCCCGCCTACAAGCCCTTCCAGCAGGACTTCGAGCTGGTGGGGGAGGGGGTCCCCGGCTCCGCGGAGATGCTCGCGGAGATCGAGCGGCTCCACGTGCCGGGACGCACCGTCACCACGACCGTTCAGCACGAGGGCCGCGACCTGCGGATGCTGATCGCCTCGGTGAGGGTCGCCGGGGACGACGCCGCGGGGATCTTCGTGGTCGCCGCCGACGCCAACCCCCCGCAGGCGGAGCTGTGGCGCTCGGTGGCGACCTTCACGGTCATGTCGCTGCTCGCGCTCCTGGTCGCGGCGGTCCTCGCCTACCTGGTGACCGGGCGGATGCTGCGTCCTCTCGAGTCGCTCCGCGAGGCGACCGAGCAGATCACGGTCGACGACCTCGAGCGGCGCGTCCCCGTGCCCGAGGGTCGGGACGACATCGCCGCGCTCGCCCGCAACTTCAACCGGATGCTCGCCCGCATCCAGGCCGGTTTCGTCGAGCAGCGCCGCTTCATGAGCGACGTCGGCCACGAGCTGCGCACCCCGCTGACCATCGTGCGCGGCACCCTCGAGACCACCGATCCGGGTGATCCGGCGGACGTCCGCGAGGCCCACGAGATCGCGATCGACGAGCTGGATCGCATGGGCCGCGTGGTCGGGGACCTGTCCGAGCTGGCCGCCTCCTCCCGCCCCGACTTCGTGCGGCCGCGGAGGACGGATCTCGGGGACGCCGTCCGCTCGGCCTTCTCCCGCCTGCCCCATATCGGGGAGCGCGAGTGGGTGCTCGAGCGCACCGCCGAGGGGACGGTGCTGCTAGACCAGCAACGCCTCACCCAGGCGCTGGTGCAGCTCGCCGCCAACGCGGTGCGCTACAGCGAGCCCGGGACCCGCATCGCCGTGATCGCGGACCGGGTGGCGGGCCCCGCCGGCCCCGAGCTCCACGTCGCCGTGCGCGACCAGGGGATCGGCATCGCCGCTGCGGACCAGGAGCGCATCTTCGAGCGCTTCACCCGGGTCGAGGGCGCTCCCGGCTCGGGCTCCGGCCTCGGGCTGCCGATCGTGCGCGCCATCGCCGAGGGGCACGACGGGGAGGTGCGCGTCGAGTCGACGCTCGGTGAGGGCTCCACGTTCACCCTGGTCCTGCCCTGGCGCACCCCGGCGGACGGCGATACTGGGGACGAGAGCGCCGTGAGCGAGGGCCCGACCGAGAGGCCCGGAGGGAGCAGTCGATGAGGATCCTGATCGCCGAGGACGAGGCGCGCATCGCCCGGTTCATCGAGCGGGGGCTGAAGGCCAACGGCTACGCCTCGACGGTGGTGGAGGACGGCATCAGTGCCCTCGATCTCGCCTCGAGCGGCGACTTCGACCTGCTGATCCTCGACGTGGGGCTGCCGCGCATGGACGGCTTCCAGGTGCTGAAGGCCCTGCGCGGCATGGAAGTGCAGATTCCGATCCTCATGGTCACCGCCCGCACCGGCGTGGACGACACGGTGCAGGGCCTCGAGGGCGGCGCCAACGACTACATCGCCAAGCCCTTCCGCTTCGAGGAGCTGCTCGCCCGGGTCAAGCTGCGGGCCCGGGAGGCAGCCGCGGGGGCGGCGACGGCGAGCGCCGACGTGCTCGGCCTCGGGGATCTCACCCTCGACCTGCGCACCCGCGTCGCGAGCCACGCCGCGGACGGCGAGCCGCGCTCCGTCGAGCTCTCCTCGCGCGAGTTCACGATGGCTCGCGTGTTCCTGGAGAACCCGGGGCAGGTGCTCACCCGCGACCTGCTGCTCTCGAAGGTGTGGGGCTACGACTACGACGGCGCCTCCAACGTGGTCGACGTGTACGTCGGCTACCTCCGCGGCAAGCTCGGCGCGGCCCGGATCGCGACCGTCCGCGGAGCGGGCTACAAGATGGTCGATCCCGGCGCCTGACCTGCGACGCGGCGCACATGAGAGGCCTCTCATGAGCCGCTCACGGGCGCTTCATCCCGTTCGTCCATGCTCGCGACCATGAAGTCGCTGCGCACTCTCGCGATCCTGGTCGCCGTCGCCCTCGCCGCCGTGGGGCTCGCCGTGCTGCCCGCGGTCGAGCCGGCGCCGGCGGAGCGACCCGGGATCGTGGTGGGCGAGGACTCGCTCGAGTTCCCGTCCGCCTCCGACGGCGGGGGAGCAGGCGGCGCACCCGAGGGTTCGAGCGCGGGCTCTGCGGCGACGGCCGACGGCTCCGGCGCTGCGGCGGGTGACGCCGATGGTGCTGTGGCGGGCACGGCCGACGGGGACGGGACGTCGGTCGCCCTGCCCACCGCGGCCGCCGGGTCCTCCTCCCGCACCGTCCCGCTCGGCTCCCAGGGCATGCAGTACGAGCCCTCGCCGTCGCCGGCCCCTGCTCCCGCCCCCGCGCCGACGAGCTCCGGGTCCACGGGCGGCTCGGGCTCCGGCGGGTCTGGCGGCTCCAGTTCGTCGAGCTCGTCCAGCTCGGGGGGCTCCGGTAGTTCGGGCGGTTCCCGCAGCTCGGGCGGCTCCAGCTCCTCCAGCTCCTCCGGGTCCTCGTCCTCCTCGTCCTCAACGCCCCGCGCCCCCTCGCGCCCCGCCGCCCCCAGCAGCGCCTGCGAGTGGGACGACGACGGCTGGGAGTGCGACGACGACGATGACGATGACGACGGCGATGACGATGATGACGACGACGATGACGATGACGATGACGATGACGACGACTGATCGCCCCGCCACCGCCCGCCCCGCCCCGTAGCCCCGCCCGCCCCCATCCGCCCGCCCCGCCCCCATCCCCACTCCACCTCCGGTGACCCACCAGTTACGGCGCCTGAGGGAGCATGTTTTGTTGGAAACGCTCCCTCCTTGTTCATCAAGAGTGGCCTGGGGGAGCATGTTCGGCGAAACATGCTCCCTCAGGCGCCGTAACGCGTGGCCGGGGCGGGAACCGCGCGGAGTCGGGCGGCGGCGGGCGGGGAAGTGGGCGGGAAGCGCGCCTGAGAGGCCTCTCATCCGCGCTTCATCGGCGGTTCATCGCCGCCCGCTTCACTGCTCATGTCCGTTCCCCAGACCTCCCCAGGAGCACGCCATGACCCTCCTCGAGCACACCACCGCCCAGACCCCTTCCCCGGTCGAGACCGTCGTCTCCGCCCCGGAGCTGCGGGCTCGTCTGGAGCGGGCCAAGCACGCCTTCTCGACCCGCGCCGTCGCCTCGCACGTGCGCTCCGCGGAGGGGCTGCACCTGCTCACCGGTGACCACGTGCCGCAGGCCGGCGAGGTGGTCCTCGCCCGGGTCACCTCCCTCGGCCACCACAAGCGGATCGAGACGCCGGCCTCCCGGCGCGCGGTGCTCTTCGAGGGCGACGAGATCGTCGTCGCCTACGGCAGCCGCTACGCCGCCGACCAGTTCCTGGCGCTCGTCCCCGGCGATCTCGGCCCCGCGCATCTCGCGGCCGCGGGCGGCCTCGCCTCCCGCGTCGTCGAGCAGCACGCGAAGATCGGCGCGGCCACCGAGATCGAGCCGGTCGGCGTGCTCGCCGACGCCGACGGGCCGATCACCCTCGCCCGGGTCTCCGCCCACCGTCCCGTCCGCCAGGTGACCGACCGCGTCGACCGCCCCGCGCACCACGTGCCCGTGCTCGCCGTGCTCGGCACCTCGATGAACTCCGGCAAGTCGACGGTGCTGGCCGAGCTGGCCCACGGCCTCGCCGCCGCGGGCCTGCGGGTCGCCGCCGCGAAGGCCACCGGCACCGGCGCGGGCAACGACTACAACCTCTTCCTCGACGCCGGGGCGCACCGTGTCCTGGACTTCACCGACTTCGGTTACCCCTCGACCTTCGACGTCCCCTTCGACGAGGTGCGCGACCTGGTGTTCTCCCTCGCCGACGAGCTCGCGGGCGGGGCCGAGCGCCCCGACGTGGTGCTCCTCGAGATCGCCGACGGCCTGTACCAGGGCGAGACCTCCCGCCTCCTCGCCGATCCCGAGATGGACCGGGTCGTCGACGGCATCGTGTTCGCTGCGGGGGACGCCCTGGGCGCCGTCGGCGGGGCCTCCGTCCTCTCCTCGCTGGGCCGCACCCCCGTCGCCGTCTCGGGCGTCGTGACCAGCTCGCCGCTCGCGACGGCCGAGGCCCGCCGCGCCCTCGACGTGCCCGTGACGGCGACCTTCGACCTGGGCCGCGCCGACGTGGCCCGGGCCCTGCTCGCCGACGTGCTGGAGGGAGCCGGTGCCCGTGCGTCGTGACCGCGAACGGACGCCCGAGCGGCTCCCCAACGGCCTGCTGCGCCACGCCCCGCCGCTGCCCCCGCTGCTGCGCGGGGCGCGACGGCGCTGGCTCGCGGTGCTGGTCCTGCTGGGCCTCGGGCAGGCGGCCCTGGGGGCGACGAGCGCCTGGGCGCTGGTGCGGATGCAGGCGGCCCCCGTCGGCGGCTCCCCGCTGCTGCTGCGCGCCCTGCTGCTGCTCGTGGCCGTCGCCCTCGCCGTCGGCGCGCTCAAGGTGCACGAGCGGGTGGTGGCCGAGAAGCTGGGTCAGGACTACGTCCACCAGCTGCGGCTGACCCTGGTCGGCGACGCGCTCACGCCGGGCCATTCCACGTCGCTCGGCGTGACCGTCGCCCGCACCACCAACGACCTCTCGGGCGTCCGCAACTGGGTGTCCCAGGGCATCGCGCCGCTGGTCGTGGCTGTCCCGCTGATCTGTGGCGGCCTCGCCACCCTCGCGGTGCTGCACCCGGCGCTGGCCCTCGCCATGGGCCTGCCGCTGGCGGTCCTCGGCGTGCTGATGCTGCCGTGGGCGCGCACCGCCCTGATCAAGACCCGGCAGATGCGCCGCACCCGCGGGAAGCTCGCGACCCGCATCGCCGACACCGTCACCGCCTCCGACGGGATCCTCGCCGCGGGCGGGACCAAGCGCGAGCTGCGCAACCTGCGGGAGGCCTCCGGGGACCTGGTGGAGATCGCGGTGGACCGCGCCGAGACCGTCGGCACCATCCGTGCGGGCGGCATCGTCGCCTCCACCCTGACCACCCTGCTGGTCGCCGCGACCGGCACCTATCTCGGCCTTGCGCCGGGGGTGACGATGGCGGCGATGGCCGTGGCCGGTCTCGCCTCCACCCCGGTGCTCGAGCTGGGCCGCATCGTCGAGTACCGCCAGACCTACCGGGCGGCGCGCATGGTGCTGGGCCCCGCGCTCGCCGGAGCGCAGGCGCGACGCGAGCGGGCCGAGCGCCGCCGTCGGGCCTCCGCGGAGCTCCCGGCCCCCCGCCCGGGCGCGGACGGCGAGGTGCTGGTCCACCTCGAGCTGCCCGGCCTGACCGCGCCGGGAGAGCCGCTGCGCGCCCGCTCCCGCGACCGGATCCGCCTGGTCTCCGAGGACCCGGACTCCCCGCACGAGCTCGTGCGGCGCCTGTTCGAGCTGTCCCCAGGACCGGACTCCGACGAGCCCGACGCCGTGTGGGTCGGCGGCGAGAACCTGCGCCAGGTCTCCGCCAAGCGGGCCCGGGTGCTGGTGGGCGGCGCGAGCTCCGGCACCGTCTTCGAGCGGGGCACGGTGCGCCGGGCCCTGCACTACCGTCGGCCCGACCTCGACGCCGCCCACGACCGCGAGGTCCTCGCGCTCGTCGGGCTGGACCCAGGCACACTGCCCGAGGGGATGCGGACCAAGCTGCGCAGCGGCGGCGAGCCGCTGGGCCGCGCGGACCGCGCCCGGCTCGCGCTCGCCCGCGCCGTCTACGGGGCGCCGCCGCTGCTCGTGATCGACGGCCTCGAGGGCGATCTCGACGACGCCGGGCGGGCCATGCTCGAGCGGGTCCTGGCCGACTACCCGGGCGCGGTGGTGATGGTGTCCTCGCAAGCCCTCGCCGCGCGGCTGGGTGCCCGCGAGCACCGGCTGCCCCGCCTGGACGCCTCCGCGCGGCAGCCCGTCGGCGTCGGCGGCCGCACTGCGGTCGACGAGGACGGGGACGAGTGACGGGCCGCGCCGCGGAAGGGCGCGGCCCCCTCAGGCGATGCCGAGTCGCGCGAAGGCATTCCGGAAGATGGTCAGCCCCTCGAGCCCGGGAAGCTTCTGCACCCGCTTGTCGAGCTTGTCCAGTTCCCCGGACTGACCGGCGAAGAGGTGGCTCATGACGTGCTTGACCTCGGACTCGTCCATCATGCCGCTGCCCACGGGGCGCCACACCTTCGAGAGCACCAGGCGCACCAGGCGCTGCGCCCCCGTCGAGGCCTCGAGCTTCTCCCGCCCCTGCGTGGTGTAGAAGGCGACGTGACGCGTCTCCTGCTGGGCGATGCGCTGCAGCAGCGGGGAGAGCGCCGGGTGATCGGTGAGGGCGGAGAGCCGACGGTAGGCGGCGACCGCGGAGAGCTCGTTGGCGGCGCCCCACACCATGTGCACGGCCACGAAGTCGGTGCCCACGAGGTTGCTCAGCGCCGACTGCTTGAGCGGCTCGATCGCGCCCTGCCAGCCGAGCTTGACCCGCTTGGCCTTCAGCTCGTCGTAGTCCACGACGATGCCGTGCCGGGCGAGGACCGCGGCGAGCGCCTCGCCGTGCCAGAACTCCTCGCGGTTCCACATGGTCATGAAGCCGCCGGCGGACTCCTCGCGGTGCGAGGGGGTCACCAGCAGGTCGCGCAGGAAGCACGAGGTATGGAACTCGACATCGCACATGTAGCGCAGGGAGCGGAGGGTCTGCGCGTCCAGCGGCTGGGAGTCGAAGGTGTCGAAGTCGAGGTCCTCGTACTTCACGGGGACGGAGGTCTCGGCGAACTGGTCCAGGTCGAAGGCCATGTCACTCTCCGGGTCGGGGCAGGTCGCGGAGCCGAGGATCCGGCAGGTCGGGGCCCGGCAGGAGACGGGTGATCTCCCGTCGGGCGGTGCGCAGGGCGGCGCGATCTCGGACATCGGCGCCGATCACGGCGACCGCGGCCGCGAGATCCCGGTCGACGATGCCGCCGCCGTCGAGCGGCGAGTCGAGGGAGAGCACGAGACGGGCCACGGCGGCCTCGCGCCGGGAGCGGAGCACGCGGGTGCGGGCCTCGGCGGTGAAGAAGGCGACGGACTCCTCGTGCCGGTCGGCGACGGTGGTGACGACGCGCAGCGCCTCGCCGCCGAGCCGGCGGGCGACGGCGCGCAGGGCCACCTGCAGCGAGGCCTCCTGGATCGCGAGCCGGGCCATGTGGCCGGCGGGCACCTCCTCGGCGGCCAGCGCCGTCCACAGCGGGCCGAGCAGCGGCTGCACCCGGTCCACGTGGATCCTGCGCAGCACGTGCAGCGGCCGACGGGAGTGGTGCTCCTCCGGGTCCGCGCCGGGGCGACCGCTCGCGGGGGCGCGTACGTCGGCCTCGAGCAGATCGCGCAGCGCCCTCGCCTGCCAGAAGCGGTCGACCATCCAGGTGGCGAGGAAGGCGGTGATGCGGGCCTCACGGGCGGTCGCGGTCGCGAGCATCGCCCGCGACTCGGCGAGGGCGGAGGCCTCGAGGCGCTGCAGCACCCCGAGCGCGGTGCGCACCTCCGCCGGCAGGGCCGGGGCCGCGGCGATCGCCGCGGCGTCCACCGGGAGTCGCTCGGTGCCGCGGCGGGTGAAGGCATCGACGTCGAAACCGGTGCGCACCACCGGGACGATCGATGCATCGAGGTGGAGGTGGCCAGCGCGGATCTCGGGGGAGGAGTCGCCGAAGGGAGCCGCCTCCTGAGGGGGCCGGCCCGACCACAGGGTCGATCCGAGGGTCACTGCGCGCCTTTCACGGCCCGGGGGACGATGCCGGTGCCGCGCCCAGTGTACGGAGCCCGAGTCACCGGGAGCTGACAGGAATCCGGCCACCGGATGTCCAGCGGGTGCTTGGTAGGTTGCCCTTCGTGAATCTCTCGGACGCCGCCTCGCTCCCGGCAGGGGGCGGGGAGCGGGACGAGCCGCCGACGCTGGACGCGCTGCGCCTCGCGCTGCGGCCGCCGTCGCTGCCGCTGCCGAGCCCCGACGGGGTGCTCGGCGCGGCCTCGCGCGCCCACGACCTGCTGCACGCCGAGCGGCGCGAGGAGGCGGAGGCGCTGATCGAGCGCTTCCGCCGGCGCTCGGCCCCGCCCGAGACCCGGCTCCTGCTCCTGCGGGTATCGCTGCGTGCGGCGCACCTCGCCGGCTCCGCGGAGCGCGCGCGGCAGGACGCCGCGGAGATCGTCTCCCTGCTGCGCCGCAGCGGCCGCCCCGCCCAGGCCGCGGCGACGGTCGAGGTGCTGCTCGAGCGGGGACCGGCCCGCACTGATGCCCGCTCCGCTCCTGCCACTGGCTCTGCCCCGGCGGCGGGGCGTCACCGCGGCGAGCGGGCCGAGATTCCCGCGCCGGTGCTCGCGGTGGTCCGCGGCCTCGAGCTGACCTCTCTCGCTCCGCAGGGCCTGCCGGAGGGCGGCGACCCCCGTCGTGCCCTCGCCCGCCTCCGCGCCGCCCTGCGCGCCCTGCCCGCGGCGCGCGATCAGCTGCTCGGCGATCCCGAGCCCGAGCTCCGCCTCCGCCTCGCGCAGACCCTCGCCGGCGCGGGCGACCACCGGGCCGCGACGACCGAGGCGCTGGACCTGCTCGAGCTGCTCGAGGCGGGGCCGACGGGGGAAGAGCCCGGGGGTGCGGCCCCGGATCCGCTGCGGATCGTGCCCTCCGCGCACGCCGTGCTCGCCCGCACCCTCGGCACCGAGCGCCCGCTGCTCGCCGCCGGGCACTCCCTCAGCGCGCTGCGGCTGATGGAGGAGGTCGACGACCCGCCGCTGCGCATCGGGCTGATCACCGACCTGCTGGTCGCCCTGATGGCGGCGGGCGCGACGGCGCAGGCCTCCTTCACGGCGGGACGCCTTGCCTCGCTGCAACGGACCCTCCCCTCCGACGCCCTGCGCACCGGACCGCTGCTCGCGGTCGCGGCCCAGCGTGTGCAGGCAGAGCGCTACGACGCGGCGCGGGTGCCGCTCGATCAGGCCCGCCGCATCGCCCGCGAGCGCCGCGACCACCGCGCCGCGCTCGAGGTGGCGCGGCTCGCGGCGAGCATCCACGAGCGCACCGGCGAGCATGCGGCATCCCTGCGGGAACTGCGGCGCCTCGCGTCCGAGGCGCGCTGGTTGGCCGACGACCTGGGCACCCCCGCCGCGGAGCGCGTCCCGCTGCTGGAGACGGAGCTGTCCGCCAACGCCCTCGCCCTGCGCCGCGCCCTCGACCTCGGCGATCTGACCCAGGTCGAGATCGCGGCCGCGGGCGTGCTGCGCCGCGCCCGGGAGGGCGGGGGCGGCCATCTGCTGCGCCCCGAGCTCCTCTGGGACCACGTGGTCGATGCCCGGGTGGGACTCTTCCTCGCCACCGGTCACGCCCTCGCGGAGACCGGACCGGAGGGGGACGCCGCCGACGCCACCGCCTACGAGGAGCGCCGGCAGGAGGCGCTGCGGGCCCTGGACGCGATGCCGGCGGGGCACGACGCCCGGGCCCGGTACTGGGGCGCGTACCTCGAGGACCGTCACGCCCACCTGCTCGCCGAGCGCGGCGAGGCGGGGCGCGCCCGACGGGCGGCGCGGCGCGCCCGCGACGGCTGGGCGCATCTCGGGCGCGACGAGGACGTGGCCCGCCTCGAGCAGCTCCTCGCGGCCCTCGGCCCGGAGGACCCTGCCCACTGAGCCCGACCCTTGACGTGGTGCCACGATGGCGTCACGATGGGGTCATGGAACTCCGCGCGCTCACCCGCACCGTCCAGGACCAGCTCACCGCGGCCGCCGCCGTCGGCGACGAGCCCACTCGCCGCGCCGCCGAGCTGCTCGCCGTCTCCGTCGAGCCCGCGCTGCGGCTAGCCCTGCAGGACGCCCTCTCCCAGCTCGCCGGGGAGATCTCCGCGGAGATCGCCCCCGGCCGCGTGGACCTCGCCCTCCGCGGCGGCGAGCTCGACGTGCAAGTCCATGCCCCGGAGCCGCCGTCGGCCCCCGTGCCCCCCGTCCCGCCGGCCCCGCCCGTGCCCCCCGCGCCCCCGGAGACCGACGGCGCCACCGCCCGGGTCGCCTTCCGCCCGCCCCAGCACCTCAAGGACCGGCTCGAGCAGGCCGCCGCGGCGGAGGGGCTGAGCCTGAACACCTTCCTCGTGCGGGCCCTCACCGCCCATCTCGACGGAGGCGGCACCTCCGGCACGACCGGCCCGTCCGTCCCCCGCAGCCACGGCCGCACCAGCGGCTGGTTCCTCTGAGCACCGCGCCCTCGTCGCCCCAGCAGATCGGACCCCCGCCATGACCAGCCCCCTCGTCCATGAGTTCCCCGTCGACGGCCCGATCGACGTCACCGTCCAGAACCTCCGCGGCACCCTCGTCCTGCGCGCCGAGCACGGCACCGTCGCGCGGGTCGAGCTGACCCCGCACGGCGAGGCCGCCCGCGCCCTCGCCGAGCGGATGCGGATCCGCTGCGAGGACGGCCGGCTGCGCGTCGACGCCCCGGCCGACGAGGCCCGCAGCCTCGGCGGCGGTCTCAGCGGCCTGTTCCGCCCGGCCGGCGAGGACGGTGCCCCTCTCTCCGACCGGATCGCCGAGTCCGTGCGCTCGATGGTCCGCTCCGCCGAGGGGCTCACCGGCCAGCTCGACGTCACCGTCGTGGTCCCCGCCGGATCCCGCGCCGTGCTCGACGACGGCGCGGGCGAGATCGCGGTGCACGGGGTGCTCGGCCGCCTCGAGGCCCGCACCGGTGCGGGGGACATCCGCGTCGAGCGGGGCGCCGAGGAACGAACCCGGCTGAGCAGTGGCACCGGCGATCTGCAGGTGGGCGAGCTCGCGGGCGAGGCCTCCCTCAGCACCGGCGCGGGCGACGTCCGCGTGCGCCGCGCCGTCCAGGGCCGCCTCAACGCCCGCAGCGGCCTCGGCGACGTGGAGATCTCCGTCGCCCCCGGCACCGCGGCGCGGCTCGACCTCGCCACCGGCTTCGGGGAGCGGGACGTGCGCCTGACCCCCGTGGAGGGCGCGGGCGACGCCGAGCGCACCCTCGAGGTCGAGGCCCGCACCGGCAAGGGGGACGTGCGCGTGATGCGCGCCGAGGGGTGACCCCCGTACCGTGGAGGCAGCGGCCGGAAGGAGCCCCGCCATGACCACGGACCCCGCCGAGAGCCTCGAGGACCCCGAGACCCACACCCATGACCCCCGCGCCCGGATCGGGGTGCGGGACAACGCCATGGCCAGCCGCTATGAGGCGATCCGTGAGGATCAGACCGTCGGCATCATGATCTACGAGCGGCGCCGCCGGCGGATCGAGCTGGTACACACCGTCACCGACCCCGCGCACCGCGGGGAGGGCGTCGCCTCCGTGCTGGTGCGGACCGCGCTCGCCGAGGCGCGCGCGGGCCGCCTGTCCGTCGTCGTGATCTGCCCCTTCGTGGAGAGCTGGCTGCAGCGTCACCCGGAGCAGGCCGCCGGGGTGGTCATCCCCGACTGACTGACCTGGCTGGTCAGCCGCGGGGCCCGCCGCCCATCCCGCCGCCCATGCCGCCCGCGGACAGCTCCTCGGCGGAGGTGACCTCCGTACCGTTGGCGGTGAGGGTCGTGCCGTCGAGGGTCACGTCCCCGTTCGCGTCCACGGCCGAGTCGCCGCCGTTGTCCGCGCTGGTGATCGTCACCTCGCCGCCGGTCAGCGAGATCGAGCCGTTCGAGTCGAGGCCGTCGAAATCGGCGTCGACGGTGACGGTGCCGCCGGTGATCGACAGCGACGAGCCGTCGTCCGCCTCGCGGCTCTGATCGACGCCGGCGCCGTTCCCATCCGTCGAGTCCGCGCTGTCCGCGGCGGTCGCGTTCAGGCCGTCGTCGGAGGCGGTGATGTCGAGCGTCCCGCCGCTGATCAGGATGTCCTGCGCCTCGACGCCCTCGACGGACTGCGCGATGGTGACCGCTCCGTCGAGGATCTCCACGGCCTGCTCCGCATCGATGCCATCGTCGCCGGCGTCGATCGTGAGGGTGCCCGCGGTGATCAGCACCCAGCCGCGGTCGGCGTCCTCGGCATTGTCGGACTTCACGGCGTCGCCGCCGCTGGTCAGGTCGAGGCTGCCGCCGGAGATGGTCACGTAGTCCTTGCCGCGCACCGCGTCGTCGACCGCGGTCACGGTCAGGTCCCCGGAGAGGATCGCGAGGCCGTCCGAGGACGAGATGCCGTCGTTGGTGCTGCCGGTGACGGTCAGCGCGCCCGGGCCGGCGATCGTGAGGTCCGAGGCGGAGGCGATCGCCGCGACGGGGGTCGAGTCATCGGTGACCTCGTATCCGGAGCCGTCGGCGACGCTGTTCGAGCTCCCCTCCTCGAGGTAGAGGGTGACCTCGTCGGCGCTGGTCACGGCGATACCGGGACCGGTGCTCGAGGTGATGGAGGCGCCGTCGAGGATGATCGTGACGGTCTCGTCGTCGCCGGCCGCGATGATCAGCTGGCCGTCGGTGAGCGTGCCCGAGACGCGGTAGACGCCGCCCTCGGTGATCGTCACGGTCTCGTCGGACAGCGTGATCGTCTGCTCCTCGGAGGCGTCCCAGGTGAGGTCGTCCTCGTCGACATGGGTGTCGAGGCTCGTGAGGTCGGCAGCTGCGGTCGCGGTGGTCGTCCCGGTGGTCGAGGTCGTGCTGTCGGTGGTGCCGGTGACGGCGGTCGCGGCGCCGCAGGCGGCGAGGGCGAGGGTCGCCGCACCCGCAGCGAGGGCCGCGCTCAGGCGGCGCAGGGAACGGCGTCGGGGAGTGGCGGTGGAGGTCATGGCGGGGTCCTTTCGGGTGGGACGGATCTCAGGCGGCCGGGTGGAGCCGGCCGGTGGTGCGGTGCCAGCGGTTCGCGGGCAGTGCGGGGTCGAGCAGGGCGAGGCCGGTCGCGAACTTGGACAGGCGCTGAGGGCGGTGGCCGCGGCGCCACAGGGCGCGGTCGAGGCTCGAGGGGCGGGTGCCCGCCTTGGTCTCCACGACCACCTGGTCGGTGAGGTGGCGCGTCTGCCCCTCGGGGCCGGTCCACACGAGGTGCTCGTCGAGGGTGAGGCGCGCGTCCTCCGCCTCCAGCAGCACGGTCGCGCGGTCGTAGGTGGTGGTGAGCACGGGGCGCAGCGGGCCGACGGGGACCGGGCAGTCCGCTGCGGCGAGCAGGTGGCGCACCTCGTCGAGGGCAGGGCCGTCCAGCGGATCGGTGAGCGGGTCCGCATCGTCCCGGCCGGGGTCGAGGGCGATCCGCACCTTGGCGGACTCGCCGCGGCCGGTGCGGGTCTTCACCTCGAGGAAGGACGCTCCGGAGTCCACGTAGACCCGGCGGCGCACCTTCCAGCGGCGCCGCCGGCCGGTGGCCGCGGCCCGGTAGGAGGCGAGGTCGACGGTGTCGTAGTAGAGGGACAGGTAGGCCTGGCGGCGGCGGCCGTCGATCTCGAGGGCCCGCAGGGCGGCGGGGGAGGCGGCGAGCAGCTCCTCGACCTCCTCACGGGGCACGAGGTACTTGCGGTCGGTGCGGGTCAGGAGGGCGGCGCGCTCGGTGATCTCCTCGAGGAACACAGCGGGCAGGGCGTCGAGGGCGCTCATCGGCTCATCGCCTCCGCCGGGCTGCCCTGCACGGAGATCTCGGCCGCGGTGCGCACGATCGGGGCCGCCTCGAGCGGTGCGGTCCGGCGCCCCCGGCGGACCCGGTAGCGGACGTCGACCACGGTCGTGTCGGACACGGTGTCCAGGCGCTGCACGCTGAGCGCGGTGACGTCGGCGGCGAGCATCTCCTCGAGATGGGCGCGGAGCGTCGGCTCGTCGGCGATCGCCCGGTCCACGACCACCACCTGACGGCGGTGGGCTCCCAGCAGCGCGGGGTGGTCGACGATCGCCATGGTCGCCACGATCAGAACCATGAAGCCGATCGCGAGGGCGCTCGGGGCGGTGGAGAGCCCGGCGACCAGGCCCAGGGCGAGCACCGCGAAGTAGTAGGCGATCTCGTGCTGGGCCAGCTCGTCCGAGCGCAGGCGGATGATCGAGAGGACCCCGAAGAGGCCCAGGCCCAGGCCCGCGGAGACCGCGGAGCCGGCGAGCAGCGCGGCGACGGCGAGCACGCCCACGTTGATGCCGAGGAAGGCGACGACGAGGTCGCGGCGGCGGTGGCGCGGCCAGTACACGCCGAAGGTCAGGGCGAGGACGGCGGCGAGGTCGAGGGCGTACAGGAGATAGACGGACATGGGGTGCTCCTCGGGGGTGGGTGATGATGTGAGCAACCCTCCGGCCCGCACCTATGCATCGCCTATGTCCGTCCTGTCGTCGATGTATGTGAGGTGAACGGCAGGTGATGCCCGGGAGAGGGGCTAGCCTGCGGGGATGGACGCCCTCGATCTGCTCCGCGACCTCGCAGCCCGACCCCGCCACGCCGCCTCCGCCCTCGCCGACCAGCTGGACCCGGCGACGCTGAACGCCCACCCGGGGGACCATCCGAACTCCGCCGCGTGGCTGATCTGGCACACCGGGCGGGAGATCGACGCGCAGCTCGCCGCCCTCACCGGCGCGGACGAGGTGTGGGAGAGCGGCGGGTTCGCGGAGCGGACCGGGCTCGGGACCCTCGGGGCCGGCATCGGCTACGGCCACAGCGATGCCGAGGCGCGCCGCATCCGCGTGGACGGCGCCGGGCCGCTGCTCGACTACCTCACCGCGTGCTTCGACGCCGTCGACTCAGCGCTCGCCGGCCTCGCGCCCGAGGCGCTGGACGAGATCGTCGACGACCGGTGGGAGCCGCCCGTCACCCGCGGGGCGCGCCTGGTGAGCATCCTCGACGACGCCATCCAGCACCTCGCCCAGGCCGCCTACCTGCTGGGGATGCCGGAGCTGCGCTGAGTCCACAGCGGGGTCACCGTGTCCCCGACCGTCGGCGGGGCTTCCTACACTGGTCCGGTGACCTCCACCGAAGCCTTCGAAGCCGGATCCGACCGCGGTCTGGAGCGCACCCCGCCGCAGGACCTCGCCGCGGAGCGGGGCGTGCTCGGCGGCATGATGCTCTCCAAGGATGCGATCGCCGACGTGGTCGAGACCGTGCGCGGCAACGACTTCTACCGACCCGCGCACGAGATGATCTACGAGGCGATCATCGACCTCTACGGCCGCGGCGAGCCGGCGGACCTGGTGACCGTCTCCGACGAGCTCTCCAAGCGCGGCGAGCTGCAGCGCGTGGGCGGCGGCGCCTATCTCGCCGACCTCATCGACATGGTTCCCACCGCGGCGAACGCCGGTTTCTACGCCGAGATCGTCGTCGAGCGGGCGACGCTGCGGCGCCTCGTCGAGGCGGGCACCCGCATCGTCCAGCTCGGCTATGCGGCCGACGGCGGCGAGGTCGACGAAGTCATCAACGAGGCCCAGGCCCAGGTGTACGCGGTCACCGAGCGCGGCTCCTCGGAGGACTTCGTGGCCCTCGGCGAGGTGATCGACGAGACCCTCAACCAGATCGAGGCGACCCAGAACCGCGGCGGCCAGGTCACGGGTGTCCCCACCGGTTTCGCCCAGTTCGACGAGCTCACCCAGGGCCTTCACTCGGGGCAGATGATCATCTTCGCCGGCCGTCCCGCGATGGGCAAGACGACCCTCGGCATGGACGTGCTGCGCTCCGCCTCCATCCACAACGGCATGGCCTCGGTGATCTTCTCCCTGGAGATGGACAAGACCGAGATCACGATGCGCCTCCTCTCCGCGGAGTCGCAGGTGCCGATGCACCGCATGCGCGACGGCTCGATGGACGACCGCGACTGGCAGGCGATGGCCCGCGCGATGGGCCGCATCGCCGACGCCCCGCTGTTCATGGATGACTCGGCGAACATGTCGCTCATGGAGATCCGCGCGAAGTGCCGCCGGCTCAAGCAGAAGCACGACCTCAAGCTCGTGGTCATCGACTACCTGCAGCTGATGAGCTCGGGCAAGAAGGTCGAGTCCCGCCAGCAGGAGGTCTCCGAGTTCTCGCGCGCCCTCAAGCTCCTCGCGAAGGAGATCGAGGTCCCCGTTATTGCGATCTCGCAGCTGAACCGTGGCAGCGAGCAGCGCCAGGACAAGACCCCGATGATGTCCGATCTACGCGAATCGGGCTCGATCGAGCAGGACGCGGACCTCATCGTGCTGATCCATCGCGAGGACTACTACGAGAAGGAGTCCGCGCGCGCCGGCGAGGCGGACCTCATCGTCGCCAAGCACCGCAACGGCGCGACCGCGACCGTCCCCGTCTCCTTCGAGGGCCAGTACTCGCGCTTCCGCGACATGGCCGGCACCGGCGGCTTCAGCGGCTGAGGCCGGGGCGAGATCGGCGTCAGCGGGCGGGACGGGCTGGCCGTCCGCGGCGCGGAGGCGTAGAAGGGACGGGTGAGCCCTCCTCCCTCCCGGCCCGACGCCCCCGTCGCGGCGCCCGAGCCCGCCGCCTCCCCGACCGCTCCCGCCCGGGCGGCCGCCGTCGGCGGAGGACTGGCGATCCTCGCGGTGCTGGTGCTGGCCGTGAACCTGCGCCCCGGCGCGACGAGCGTCGGCCCGCTCATGGAGCAGGTCGTCGGCGCGTACGGGCAGGGCGCGGCGGCCGCCGGCCTGCTCGCCGCGCTGCCCTGCCTCGCCTTCGGCGTGCTCGGCATCGCCGCGGTCCCGATCTCCCGCCGGCTGGGCCTCACCGGCACCGTCCTCGCCTCGTTCGTGCTCGTGGGCATCGGCCTGCTGCTGCGGCCGACGGTCGACTCCTTCGCCCTCTTCCTCGGCCTCTCCGTCCTCGCCCTGCTCGGTCCCGCGCTCGGGAACGTGCTGGTCCCGGCGTGGATCAAGCTCCACGGCGGGCGGCGGGTCGTCCCGCTGATGACGCTCTACTCGGTGGTGCTCGCCGTCGGCGGCACGGCCGGGGCCGGCCTGGCCGTCCCGCTCGCAGGAGAGGGGGCCGACGGCTGGCGGGTCTCCCTGCAGACCTGGGGGATGCTCGCCGCGATCCCGGTCGTGGTGTGGGCGCTCGTGCTGCGCCGCACCGGCCACGACTTCCCGCCCGCGCCGCCGGAGGGCGCGCTGCGCGGTTCCCTGCTGCGCTCCCGCACCGCGATCGCGCTCGCGATCATGTTCGGCCTGCAGGCCACGAACGCGTACACCCAGTTCGGGATGCTCCCGCAGATCCTCACGTCGAACGGGGTGAGCCCGGGCCGCGCCGGTCTCACCGTCGCCGTGATCTCTGCATGGGGCATCCTCGGCGGTCTGCTCATGCCCGGCGTGATCGCCCGCGCGAAGGGCGTGCCGTGGATCGTCGGCGCGTTCGGCGCGCTCACCGCCGCCGGCTACCTCGGCCTGTGGCTGCTGCCGGGCGTCGACCCGCTCGTCTGGGCGTGCGTGCTCGGGATCGGCGGGTTCGCCTTCCCCACCGCGATCGCCCTGATCCCCGCCCGCTCCCGCTCGCCGCTGGTCACCGCGCGGCTCTCCGGCATGGTGCAGCCGCTCGGCTACATTCTCGCCGCGATCGGCCCGCTCGTCGCGGGCGCCCTGCTGGATGCGACCGGCTCGGTCCCCGTCGTGCTCGGGCTCCTCACCGCGACCGGCCTCTGCCTGGGCCTCGCCGGCTTCCGGGCGGCCCTCCCGCGGATGGTCGACGACGAGATCGTCCCGCCCGCCCCCGCCCGGGCCGTGGGATGATGCGGGCCATGAGCTTCCTGCGCGCGCTGAGCGTCCTGGCCTCCCAGCGCCCGACCCGTCCGCCGCGGGCCGTGGCCTCCCCGGATCGCGTGACCCGGCACCGGTACGAGTCGGTGCCGGTCACCTGGATCGACGAGCACCTCGCGGAGCGCGGGGTCCTCGTGCACCTGCACGGCGGAGCCTTCGTGCTCGGGGAGTCCCGCGAGCACTGGGAGTGGCTCGAGGAGGTGGGGCGCCGTGCGGGCGCCGCGGTCGCGATGGTCCACTACCGACTCGCCCCCCGTTTCCCCTACCCCGCCGCGATCGACGACGTGCTGCACGCGCTCGACGGGCTCGGCGCGGCCGCGCGCCTCCGTCCCGGTCGCTGGGTCCTCTCGGGCGACAGCTCCGGTGGCGGCCTCGCGCTCGCGATCGCCCAGTCCCTCGCCGCTCAGGGCGGCGACGAGCCCGCCCTGCTGCTGCTCGAGTCGCCCTGGGTCGACCTCGCCGCGCATCTGGACGACGAGACCGACCTCGGCACGGCGGTCCGTCTCTACGCGGGTGCCGTCCCCGTCGACTCCCCGCGGCTCAGCCCCCTGCAGGGCGAGCTCGCGGGACTCCCGCCCGTGCACCTGGTCACCGGTGGGCAGGATCGCGAGCTGGGCGGGGAGTCGCGCGAGCTCGCGGCCCGGCTGCGCGGCGCGGGGGTCCCGCTCGAGGAGATGGTGCTGCCCGGCGAGGGACACCTCCCCGCGATCTCCGGGCGCGGGCCGGCCTCCCAGGAGGCCCGCCGGTCCCAGATCGAGGCGGTGCGCCGCGCGCTGACCGCGCCCGCTGTGGCATGAGCGCGCGTCCCGTGCTGTGGGACGGGCGTTCCGCGGCCCGCGCCGAGGCCCGTCGGTTGCTGTCCCACGCCCCGGTCGACGGGGCGCTGCGCCTCATCATCCAGCAGCTGCGCCTGCAGGAGCAGGGGTCGGAGGTCGGCCGTCACGAGCTGATCGACCTTGTCCTCGACGTCGGCGGGAACCTGGTGGCGCTCCACGTCCGCGACATGCTGCGCGAGGGCACCGCGGGACCGGCCGGGCTCGACGCGATGCTCGACGTGCTCCGGGCCGACGTCACCGCGGATCTCGGGGCGGAGCCCGACAGCCTCGAGCTGGTGGTGGACGCCGACGGTGAGGTCCGCGTGCTGGTGGTGCTCGCGTGCGAGGTGACGCCTGCGGAGATCGAGGCGGATCCGCGCCATCCCGCCCTGCACGGCGGGGCCTACCACATCGCGCAGGACGCCCCCGGCCTCGAGGACCTCCGCGACCGGCGCGCCGCCCCGCGGCAGGGAGTGCTGGCCCGCCTGGTCGACACGGTCCGGGAGCGGCTGGGCGGCGGCTGAGCGCTCCCTGCGCGCTCTGCTTCTACCGGGAACTCGCGGCGACCATCCCGGCGGCGCTTGCCCCGTCGAGCACCAGGCCCATCGCCCGGGCGAGGTTGACCCCGAGATCGGCCCAGGACCCGGTGGCCGGGGCGTCCGCGAGCCCGGGCCCGCCGGCGAGGGCGGTCGTGGCGGCCGACGGGTCGCTCACGGCCCGTGGGCCCGCGTAGTACGGGTCCTCCCCGTCGACCAGCGGCCGATGGGTCGCCGAGAGGCCGAACACGGTGCCCGGCGATCCCTCGAGCACCGCGATCACATCGGTGCGCACGGTCGCGCCGACACCGTCCTCGACGGTGCGCAGCGTCAGCCGGGAGCGGCCGTCCCGCGCGGCCAGCTCGACCAGGCCCGACAGCTCCTCGAGAGCGGCGATCCGCACGGCGGAGCCCTCCTCCCGCGGAACGTGGACCACGCCGCGCGGACCGTCGGGCCAGACCAGCGCCCGGAAGCTCTCCAGGTGCGTCCCCTCGGTGCGCACCAGTCCCTTCGCGGCGAGGACCGCGTTGGGGTGGACCAGCAGGCACGGTGGCACTAAGGGGCGACCGGGGAGCAGCAGCACGCGGTCCTCGGCGGCGGGGGCGAAGGCCGCGAGCACCCGCTGCGCGCTCTCGAGGGTGTCGCCGAGGGCCCGGACGGCTGCGCGGGAGTCGGGGCCGTCCTCGCGCCGCTGCGTCCCGAGACCGGTCAGGCGCACCGCGAGCAGGTCGACCTTTTCCCGGGCGCAGGCCTCCTCGGTGATCTCGACGACCAGGGCGTCGTGCGGGACCTGGGAGAGGTGCACCCCGGCGGCGCGACGCGGCGCGAGGTGCTCGAGCACCATCCGCTCGCTGCTGGTGCGCTCGGTCATCTCCCAGCGGTTGCGGAAGTGGCGCAGGTCCTCGACGAGCGGGAGGCAGAGGGCGATCTCGGCGCCTGCGGTCGCGGGCCATTGCAGCGCGGCGGCGGATCCCCCCGCGGCGGCGACCGCGTCGAAGAGGGTGGGGGCGGTGAGGGAGCGGGCGTACCAGGTGGAGCGCTCGGCGGGGCGGTCGGGCCGGAAGGGGTGCTCGGTGGCGATCCCGGTGCGGGCCACCGAGGCCCCCGTGATCAGGCTGGTCAGCGCGGGTGCGGGCTCCGACGGGCCGCCGGGGCGCAGCTCCAAGGGGGTGGCGACGTCCAGGAGAGGGGAGAGCTCCGCGCCGGTCGCGCCGTCGATGGCGAGCAGCAGGGTGCGACCCGGTCGCATGGTGCCTCCCCTCGTCGTCGTGCGTGGTCACCGCACGCTAGGCAGGACGGCTGTCCGCAGGGCGTGCCGAGGGTGAGCGCGCGGCCACGTCGAGGTGAACAGCGCGTGCTCAGCCGCAGAGGACGTTCGTGGACTCGTCGCCCTCGAGCACCGCGGATTCCTCGTCGAGGAGGTCCTCCGCGCCGAGGCGGGGGGAGGCGAGCACCAGCCGGGCCGTCTCCTCGCGGGCGGAGACGTGCGCCTCGTCGTCGCCCAGCGCGGGGATCGTCAGCCCGTCGCCCTCCTGCATGGCGCACAGGTCCATCCCGTGCAGCGTGACCCGCAGGGACGCGGTGGGGATGGCGCCGTCGGCGTCCAGCTCCGCGCGGATCCCCACCCGGAAGGCGCAGACCCCGACCCGACGGCTCGCGGTCTCGATCGCCGTCCAGGCTATCGTCGCCCCGAGGAGGAGCAACGGGGTGCCCTCGGCCTCGCGGCGGAACCAGGAGGAGCTGATCGCGGGGCTGCCGACGGTGCGGAACCCCTCGGCGGGGCTGTGGGCGTAGTACAGCCGCTCGGAGGCCTCCCAGGCGTCCTGCAGGTTGTCCTCCCAGTACGCGGGGGTCGCGGCGCGGATGTGCTCGTAGGCCTCGGAGTCCGGGAGAGGGCGCAGGGTCTCGGGGGAGAGGTAGGCCGCCTCGACGAAGCGCACCAGCTCCTCGCGCGCGGCCGTCAGGTCGAGGTCGTCGCCGCCCTCGACGTCCTGCGCCAGGAGGTCGGCGGCCGAGCGCGAGTCCCACAGCTCCGCCTCGAGCTCGGCGAGAGGGTCGCGGGGCACGTCGGGGGAGGTGGCGACGCGCCCGGGGGAGCAGCCCGCGAGCAGGCCGGGGCCGAGGCCGCCGAGCGCGAGGAGGGCGCCCAGGTCCCGCCGCCGCGGGCCGTGGGCCGCGGTCATCGCAGTTCGGGCTCGGTGGTGTCGGCTCGGCCGGAGTCCGCGTCGAGGCGCCGACGGATCGAGGTGGCCCGCTCGGTGTCCCGGCGCACCGCCCGGTCCACGAGGTCCTTCGTCGAGTGGTCGGGGGAGTCCCGCTGGATCGCCGTCCACACCAGGAAGCCGAGCGTGAGGACGACCAGCACCGCCAGCAGGATGCCCATCACCATCCAGGAGCCGGGGACGGGGTCCCAGAACGCGTCGCCCTCGAGCGGTGCCATCGGGTCCCCTCTCGCTCCGTCGGCCCGTGCGGTGCCCCTGCACGATCCACACCAGCATAACGAGGGCGTCGGCTCCGGTTATGCTGATCACGCTATGGCTGACGTAATTGTCGGGCGCTTCGCGCTGGTGGACCTGATCGCCAAGGGGGGATCCGGGTCCGTCTGGCGAGCCTGGGATCAGAAGACCCAGGAGATCTGCGCCGCGAAGGTGCTGCGGCAGCGGGACTCGGCGGACCTCATGCGCTTCGTGCGCGAGAAGGGCGTCAGCTTCGACCATCCCCACCTCCTGACCCCCTACGGCTGGGGCGCGGAGGACGAGCACGTCGTGATCGCCATGCCGCTGGTCTCCGGCGGCACCCTCGAGTCCGTGGTCAAGCGGCGCGGGACGCTCGGCGAGCCCGCGACCGTGGTCATCCTCGACCAGCTCCTCGACGGCCTCGCCCATGTGCACGCCGAGGGCTGGATCCACCGTGACGTGAAGCCCGCGAACATCATGTTCGAGGCCCGCGGCCGCGCCCGCCCGGTCTCCCGCCTGGCGGACTTCGGGATCGCCGTGCACGAGAGCGATGTGCGCTTCACCCACGTCGGGATGGTCAACGGCACGCCCGGCTACATGGCCCCCGAGCTGTTCTCCATGGCGGAGCCCGCGCCGTCGCACGATCTGTACGCGGCGGGCGTGGTCGCGCTGGTCGCCCTCAACGGGCCGATCAAGCTGCATGACGGCGCCTTCCGCCCCGACGAGCTGAACCAGTACCTGCGCGGGGTGACCCCGAAGCTGTCGGCCGTGATCCGGCGCCTGCTCGCCCCGCAGCCGGAGGACCGCTACCAGGACGCGAACGCCGTGCGCCGGGACCTGCCGCGCGTGCCCCCGACCTATCCGCTCACCCATGCGGACGGCGCCCCGCTGGAGCTCACCGACACCCTCGACCCCCTGCCGGCGGACGCCCCGGGGGCCCGCCGCCCCGAGCGTCCCGCCCCGACCGTCCATCCCGCCTCCCTCGAGGCGATCCGCGCCGGCCAGGTGCAGCAGGGCTTCTCCTCGGGCTCCGCCTCCCCGCAGACCGGGCCGCAGTGGGCGCAGCCCTCTCAGCCGGTTCAGCCGGCGCAGCCCGGGCCGCAGCACTTCGCCCCCACGTACTCCCAGACCTATACCCAGTCGGGGCCGGGCACGGTGACCGGTCCGGGCGCGCCCGGCCGCCGCTCGACGTACATGGCCGTCGGCCTCGGCGTCGTCGCGGCTGTGGTGCTCGGCATCATCGTGGCGTTCTCTCTGCTGGTGATCTTCCCGCCCGGCTCCGCCGCGGGACCCGGGGGCGGCGCGACCAGCGACATCGACTCCGCCTTCGCCCAGGTCGAGGCGGGGCAGCCGTGCACGGCGGAGGACCTCGGGGTGATCGGCCTGACCGCCGAGGGCGAGTACCTCTCTTGTGAGGCCAGTGAGACCGGGGCCGACGGCGGCTACGCCTTCGGCTGAGCCCCGGGCTCCGCGACGGCGGTGGTCTCGAGCTGCTGCACGAGCGCCTCGCGGCGCGGGTCCATCAGCAGATCGATCCGCAGCGCCGTCCCCTCGACCGCGCCCGGCACGCTCCAGCGCAGCTGCGCGGGTGTGAGCACCTCGGCCTCCCCGATCTGCAGCGCGCGCAGGTCCGCGCCGCTCAGACCGGTCCGCTCGAGAGCGGCGGCGGCTCGGCGGCGCCGCTCGTCCCGCGGGGCGTCGAGATCCATGGTGTCCGCGAACCAGCGCTCGGCATGCTCCTCGGGGCCGCCTGCGAGCCAGTCGAGCATCGCCGCGGCCGCCTGCTCCGTGCGCGGCGCGGGAACGGGGACCCGTGGCGCGAGCAGCTGCGGGACCTCGGCGTGCAGCAGGCGCAGGGCCTGCATCGACAGCGCGGTGGCGGGGGCGTACTTCGAGTTCGCGAGCATGGTCACGCCCACCCCGGAGTCGCGGTGCCACACCATGAACGAGCCGTAGCCGGGGTAGCCACCCGAATGGGAGATCACCGTGCCCAGGTCCGGGAACTGCTCGATGACCAGCCCGAAGCCGTAGCCGCGGATCCGGTCGAAGCCGCCGTCCCGCGCGGGCAGCGACTGGTGGCGGTGGATCTGCTGCATCTCGCGGCGGGAGGCGAGGGACAGCGGACCGCCCTCCTTCGTGGCGGCGAGGAAGCGCACCCAGGCGGCCACGTCGTCGACGGTCGAGAAGAGCCCGGCCATCGCCCCGTACACGCCGGGGGAGTCCAGCGGCACGGGCTCGAAGCGGCTCGCGTCGGCGCGGTCGGCGACGCGGTGCCCCGTCGCGAGGCGCGAGGCGTCGATCTCCGCGGCGGACCACCCCGTGTCGGCGAGCCCCAGCGGGTCCAGGAAGCGGCGGCGGATCTCCGCGGTGTAGTCCGAGCCGGTGACCTCGTCGATCACCCGGCCCAGCAGGGCGTAGCCGGTGTTGGAGTACTCGAAGGCGGTGCCGGGGCGGTGGGCGGCGCCGAGCCCGCCGGCGAGCACGGCCGCGAACTGCTCGCGGGTGAGGGACTCCTGGCGGTCGCCCCAGGGGTTGTCGGTGACCAGTCCCGCGCTCATGGTGAGCAGCAGCCGCAGCGTGATCTCCGGATCCCCGGGGACCTGATCGAAGGCGCCGGCGGCCTCGGGCGCGTGCAGGGCGACGGGGTCGTCGAGCCGCAGGGCACCCTCGTCGCGCAGGGCGAGGACGGTCGCGGCGGTGAAGGACTTCGTCATCGAGGCGATGCGGGAGATCGTGCCGCGGTCCATGGGGGCCGAGCCGGGGGCGGGCGCGCCCCCGTGCAGCTCGCGATGCCCGGCGGCGCCGTGGGCCAGCACCGCCTCCTCGTGGGCATGGCCGCCGATCAGCGCCCAGCTCACCCCCGCGGTGCGGGACTCGGCGACGGCCTCCTCGACGAGGGCGGACAGGGCGGTGACGGCTTTCTCGAGCATGCTCCGAGCCTATGCCCGGTAGAAGGCGTTGATCACCGCGGCCGGACCCTCCCCGATCACCGCGGCGAGCAGGCCCGGGTCCGCGCGCGCGGGGTCCAGCGGGCGCTCCGGGGCGGGCTCGGCCGACGGGGCGGGGGCCACGAGCTCCTCGAGCGCGAGGCCGCGCAGGGTCAGCAGCTCCGCGGGCCGGGCGTCGACCGCCTCCACGAGCACGTAGAGCAGGGCGGCGACATGGCGGCACGGTCCGGGCCAGTCGAGGCAGGAGCAGTCGTGGCTCAGCTCGGAGGCGCCGCGGGGGAGCAGGGACACCTCGTGCTCCGCGAGCTCCTTCTCGATCTGCTGCGGGTACTCGCCCGCGGCGAGCCGGGCGGGCAGCTCCGGGTGGGCGCGCGCCACGGCCAGCAGCGCCTCGCGGTCCGGGCCCGGCAGCACCGGCACGTCGAGCCGCGCCTGGTAGAGCGCGCCGTCGGCGTCCAGCACGTCCCCGCGGACCGCGCCGGGGGAGACGTCCAACCACTGCACCTTCCCGGCGCGGGCGTCGGCCTTCCCGGCGCCGGCCCGGCCGAGGCCCAGCAGCGCCTCGGCCGCCTCCCGCAGGGCGACGGCCTGCCAGGCGGTGCCGATCGCGCCGCGGCGGGAGATCAGACGGATGCTCATGGGCGCTCCTCCTCGGACAGGGACAGCAGGCGCTCGAGGGAGCGGGGGTCGAGGTCCGCGAGCCAGTCCTCGCCGCTCGTGGACACCGACCGGTCGGCGAGGGCCTGCTTGTCGGCGAGGACGGCGTCGATGCGCTCCTCGACGGTGCCGGCGCTGACCAGCTTGTGCACGGTCACGTCGCGGCGCTGGCCGATGCGGAAGGCGCGGTCGGTGGCCTGGTTCTCGACCGCGGGGTTCCACCAGCGGTCGAGGTGGATCACGTGGTTCGCGGCGGTGAGGGTGAGCCCCGTGCCGCCCGCGCGCAGGCTCAGCAGCATCACCCCGGGCCGGTCCCGCTGCGCCTGGAACTCGGCGACCATCGCATCGCGGTCCCGCTTGCTCACCCCGCCGTGCAGGAAGGGGACGCTCAGGGAGTGCTCGGCGAAGCGCTCCTCCCAGTAGGGCACGAGGAGCCGTCCGAAGCTCGTGAACTGGGTGAACACGAGCACCTTCTCGCCCTCGGCGAGGGCCGCGCCGAGCACGTCGTCGACCAGCTCGAGCTTTCCCGAGCGGTGCTCGCCCTCGCGCAGCAGCGCCGAGCCGTCGTCGAGGTAGTGGGCGGGGTGGTTGCACACCTGCTTGAGGCGGGTGATGGTCGAGACCACCTTCGCCCGGCGCACGGCGTCCGACGGCCCGGAGGACCCAGAAGACCCGGCAGACCCCTGCGCCGCCGCGCTGCGGATCTCCGTCATCAGCTCGTCGACCAGGGCCTGGTAGAGGCCGGCCTGCTCCGGGGTCAGATTGACCACCTGGGTCAGCTCGACCTTCTCGGGCAGGTCCTGGATGATCGCGCGGTCGGTCTTGACGCGGCGCAGCACGAAGGGGCCGGTGACGAGCTTGAGCCGGGCGAGCGCGCTCTCGTCGCCCTCCTCCTCGATCGGGGTCGCAATCAGCTCGCGGAAGGCGGCGGCGGGGCCCAGCAGCCCCGGGTTCACGACCTCCATGAGCGCGTGCAGGTCGCCGAGGCGGTTCTCGACCGGGGTGCCGGTCAGGGCGAGCCGGTGCGTCGCCCGCAAGGAACGAGCCGCCCGGGTGACCTGGGTGCCGGGGGTCTTCACGTGCTGCGCCTCGTCGAGGACGATCCGGTGCCAGGGCACCGCGGAGAGCACCGGCAGGTCTCGGGCCAGCAGCGAGTAGGTGGTGATCACGACGTCGAGGTCCGCGGCGCCGGCGATGAAGGACTCGTCCCGCACCCGGTCCCCGCCGTGGTGGACGTGGACCGCGAGGTGCGGGGCGAAGCGCGCGGCCTCCCGCTGCCACGCCCCGACCACCGACATGGGGCACACCAGCAGGGTGGGGCCGACCGGTCCGGTTCCGGCGCTCTCCTCGTACTTTTCTTGTTCCTCCCGCTCGCGGCACAGCAGCGACAGGACCTGCATCGTCTTGCCGAGCCCCATGTCGTCGGCGAGGATCCCGCCGAGGCCGAGCCGGTCCAGGGCCCACAGCCAGTCGAGGCCGTCCTGCTGGTAGGGGCGCAGGGTCGCGTCGAGGGTGGTGGGCGGCGGGAGGCTCGGGGCGCCGGGGCCGCCGGGCAGCAGGTCCAGCAGCCCGGCGCCGGGGGAGCGGAGGAGTCGATCGATGCCGGCGTCGAGCTCGGCCGCCTCGGGGGAGAGCAGCTGCGCGAAGAGGTCGGTCCAGCGCGCTTCGCCCACCACCTCGAAGGGCGTCTCGGCCGCGGAAGCACCCGTCGGCGCCGCGCGCACGAACTGCGGCGGCGGCGCCGTGCCCCGGCGCGCGAAGGCGTCGAGGAAGCGCTCGGCGGCGCGCAGAGTGGTCGGATCCAGGCGCACCCACTGGCCGCGCAGGGCGACCAGCTCGGACTGCGCCTCGCGGATCTGCTGCATCTCCTCCTCGGTGAGCTCCATGTCGCCCACCGCGACCCGCCAGCGGAAGGTCGCCATCGAGGAGAGCCCGACCCCGGAGCCCGACGCCTTCTGCTGCTGGTCGCCCTCCTCGGCGGTGGCCCGCACCACCGTGCGCTGGCGGGTCCAGTCCCGCGGCAGCAGCACCGTGACCCCGGCCTGCTCGAGGGCGGGGGTGTCCGCGGCGAGGAAGGCCCCGGCCTGCGCGGTGGTCAGCAGCCAGTCCACGCCGGTCTCGTCGACGGCGGCGTCCCGCACCGTCGGAGCGAGGCGCAGCACCTCGGCGGAGGCCTCCGCGGCGCCCGCGGCGCTCAGGTCGCCGACGGCGCGGAGATCGGCGACGGGATGCACCGTCCCGTCGGGCTCCCTCAGGCAGGTCTGCAGCGGCCAGGCCGCCCCGAGCGGCGGCTGGAACAGGCGCACCACCAGCTCCGACTCCGAGGAGCCGAGGCGCACCCCGGGCCGGGCGGAGTCGACGAAGGCGTCGAAGGCGGCGGTGATGCGGCGCTGGGCGGGGACGTCGGCGCCCTGCAGCTCGGCGTCCTCGGCGAGGGCCCACAGCACGCCGTGCCGATCCTCCGTCGGGGCGGGGGCGGCCCGCAGGTGCTCGAGGAAGGCGGTGCGGGCCCGGGCGTCGACCAGGGCGTGCTCGAGCCCGGAGGCGTTCGGGTCGAGCGCCCGCCAGCGCAGCACGGGCCGGCCGAAGCGCTCCTCGGTGCGGACCCGCAGCGCGCGGGCCGCGACCGCTTCCCGGGCGCGGTCGTCCAGCAGCACGGCGCCGAGCAGCTCGGGCATGGCCACGAGCTCCTCGCCGAGCCGAGCGGCGGTGTGGTCTGCGACGAGGTCGGGGAGCCGGTCCGCGAACCCCTCGCCGAGCCGCTCCCGCAGCGCGTGGGCGACGGCGCCGACGAGGGCCAACAGGGCGGCGGGTTCGAGCGGCAGGGCGGGCACACGGCGCTCGCCGGTCCGCACCCGGTGCCGGAGCCGATCGGGGGCGTGCTCGAGGACGCCCGCGAGCGGCCCCTCGCGCAGGGCGGAGAGGTCCTCGAGCGCGCGCGAACGGCCCGGACCGGTCTGCTCGCGCACCCACAGGGCGGGCCCGAGATCCGGGTCCAGCACCAGGTGCAGGCGGCGCAGCGGCATGCTCGCGGGGCTCAGAGCCCGTCGATGATGAGCGCGGTCGCGTCGAGCCACGCGTCCTTGGTGCGCGGGTGGATCCGGCCCCATTCGAGGTGGGTGCCGTCCACGAACTGCTTCTCGTAGGGCACCTCGGTGACGGCGCGGGTGTGCGCCCCGAAGTGCGCGAGCAGGCGGCTGCGCAGGGACGGGTCGAACTTTCCCTTGGCCGAGTGGGACAGGATCGTCACCGCGTTGTCGACCTGGCTCGCGAGGCCCGTGGCCCGCAGCTCGTCGATCATCCAGGCGGCGGCGTTGAAGGTGTCCTCGCGCACGGTCGAGATGATGACCAGCTGGTCGGCGCTGCGCACGGCCGCGAGCCAGTTCGAGGCGCGCACGTTGTTTCCGGTGTCGATGACCTTGATGCGGTAGAAGCGCGAGAGGGTCTCGTCGAGCTCGGCGAAGGCGCGCTCGTCGATCGAGGCCATCGAGCCCGGGTCCTCGTCCGAGGCGAGGATGTCGAAGCGCATCTCGCCCTGGGGGCGCACGTACGGGTCGAGGTCGGCGTTGGTGGCCGTCGGCGCCTGCAGGCGGTCGATGCCCCGCAGCAGGTCCACCACCGTGCGGTGATGATCGGTGGGCAGACCGCGCCAACCCAGGGTGCCGCGGGTCTCGTTGTTGTCCCAGGCCAGCACGTTGCCGCCGCGGGTCACGCCGAGGGAGGCGGCGATCATCAGCGAGGCGGTGGTCTTGTGGGCGCCGCCCTTGAGGTTCACCACGGCGATGTTCCGCGGCCCGTCGAGCGGCCGACGGATCCGGTCCATCCGCTCGTTCTCCCGGCGCTCGGCGCGGCCGGGGCGCGGCGAGATCGCCCCGCCGGTCAGCTTGGTCACGAAGCCCGGGAAGCCCTTGGTGGCCTTGACCCGCGTCCGCTTCGCGGTCGAGGTCTGCAGGTCCTGCAGGGTCGGGCGGTTCGCGCCGTCCTCCACGCTGCGCGGCGGCAGCGGGCGCCGCTCGGGAAGGGGAGCGGGCGCCGGCGACGGCGCAGGCGCGGGCGCGGGCGAGGGAACCGGGGCGGGGGAGGGCGCGGGGGCCGGGGCCGGCGAGGCGGCGACGACGGGCAGGTCGTTGGTCGGCGGCTCGGGGGCGGAGGCAGCGCTCGCCCGACGGCGACCGGCGCGGTGGGTGCGCACGGCCCCGTCGAGGCCCGAAAGGTCGGCGGTGTCGTCCTGCGGCAGCGGGGCGAGCAGCGGGGTGTCGAGCGCCGGGCCGTGCACGGGCCGCTCGTCGGCGGTGCGCGGGGCGATCCGTCCGGTGGGCTCGACGCGCAGATGGTGGCGCACGTCCGGCTCGACGATCACCACGTCGAGCGCCTCGCCGTCGTCGCGGGCCGCCCGGATGAACGCCTGCTTGACCCGGTCGCGGACTTCGGCGAGGTCGGCTCCGGTGACCTCGACGGTGTCCTCGGCGAGGTGCACCGTGGCGGTGGTGTCGGAGGTGATCCGCGCCTGCGCGATCATCGATGTCCCTTCACGTGCTCGACGCCGACCGGCCGCCCTGGGGAGCCGGACGGCATGGTCCGGGGCCAACTCTACTGGGGGCAGGGAGTAGCGTGGGCGCGTGCGCGCCGCCCTGCTCTCCTCGCCTGCCCGGCCGGATGCCGACGAGGACGCGGCCGGCGTCCTCGGCGAGGTCGGCGTGCTGCTCGACGGGGCGGGCCTGCCGGAGCGCTTCCGGGCCGGTTGCTCCCACACCGTCGCCTGGTACTCGCACTCCCTCGCCGCGCGCCTGCTGCGGCTCGGCCAGGACCCCGGGATCGACCTGCGCGGGGTGCTCGCCGCGGGCATCGCGGAGGTCCAGGACCAGCATGCGGCGGACTGCGACCTCGCGGCGGGATCCCCCTCGGCGACCGTGGTGATGGTGCGCCGACGGGGCGCGCTGCTCGAGCACCTGGTGCTGTGCGACTCGTCCCTGCTCCTCGTCGATCGGGACGGTGACGTGCGACGGATCACGGACGGGCGGGTCGACCGGGTGGTCGGCGAGGAGCGGACGGCCGAGGCGGTCGAGGCGCGGCGCAACGTGCCCGGCGGTTTCTGGGTCGCCCGCCACGAGCCGGAGGCGGCCGCGGAGGCGCTGGTCGGGGAACGGCCGATCGCGCGACTGCGCACGGCGCACCTGGTGAGCGACGGGGTGACGCGGCTGATCGACCTCCTCGGTGCGCAGGACGCCGTCTCCCTGGCCGGGGCGCTCGAGAGTGACCCCGGTGCCGTGCTCACCGATCTGCGTGCGCGGGAGCGGGCCGTGCCGCCCGCGGAACGACCCCGGAAGACCCATGACGACGCGACCGTGCTGTCCGTCTCATGGCCTCCTCCTTTGGTCTGATCATGACCATGTCATGAGGATCTCCCCACGCAGACGTGGCGAAGAATTTCCTGCATTTCACCTGCGAGAACACGGAGTGTCGCGGCGTTTACAGGGCTGGCCGAAAGGCCTAGACTCAGAGTGTGCCGATCGAGCGGCGGGCGTCAGAACCCCCGCGAGTGAGGCGCATGACGGTTGGGGGTCCGTCCCCCTCCGATGCTGGTACAGTTTCGGCAGTTGAAAACTTGAGAGATGTGCCGTTCCTCAAGACCCCCCTCATGGGGAGCGGCCGGACGGGCACCGTGCCAGGTTCCCCCACCTATGGCAGCCCGTCCAGCCTGTTCGCCCGCACCCACCCCTGACGGACGACAGGCCTGACGAGCGGTCCGTGAGCCCCCGACATTGTCGGTTGAGAGCTCCGGGCCGCTCGTCCTTTTTTGTGCGGCCTGTGCAGGGCGGCTCGATCGTCTCGATCGTCCGTCAGGAAAGGATCGCGACGTCGCTGCCCGGGTCGAGGCGGTAGCCGGAGCCGCGGACCGTCGAGATCAGGCGGCGGTACCGGCCGAGCTTCGTGCGCAGCCTCCGCACGTGCACGTCGACCGTGCGCTCGCCGGTCTCCGCGGGGGCGTCGGCCCACACCGTCTCCATGAGCTCCTCGCGGGTGACGATGCGTCGCGCGCCGCGGGCCAACTGGGCCAGCAGCTCGAACTCCTTGTAGGTGAGGTCCACATCGCGGCCGTCGATCCGCACGCGGCGACCGAACAGGTCGATCACCAGCGAGTCCTCGGCGGCGAGCGAGGGGCTCGCGGGGCTCACGGCGGTGGCCTGCAGTGCCCGGCGGCGCGCGGCCTCCGCGTCCCGGCGCGCCGGGGAGTTGGGCGAGACCACTCCGGCGCGGCGCGGACGCAGCGGGCTCACGGCCGCGGCGCCCGCGGAGCGCGGCGGGAGCGCCCGCGAGGTGCGGCCGACGGGGCCGGTCGCGGCGAACGCGCGCGGGCTGTTGACCGACACGGTGGTGCGGCCGTCACGGGCGGCGACCAGGCGCTGGGCGTGGCCGCGCAGCTCATCGGCCAGCAGGGCGGTCTCGATGTCACCGGTCCCGGCGGGGAGGGTGACGCTGACGGTGATGGTGACCGCGTCCGCCGGGCGGACGGCGAGGGGACGGGCGGTCGGGGCGGTGGGGCGATCCAGGGTGATGGTCATGTGAGTCTCCGAGATGCGGCGCGGCCTGCGGCACGCGCGGCGGGCGGTGGGCCCGGGATCCCCGAGGGGGAGTGCTCCCGGTGGCACCTGGAGCCCGCGCCTTCCGGCCGGCTCCTGTCAGCCGACCCCGGAGGTGTCTGGAGCGCTCAGAGGCTCGGCTGACGATGCATCATCGGCATCATCATCATGGACATCATCGCGCGCATGGCCGAGCGGACCACCCGGGGGGTGGTCTCGCGGAGCGCGGCGATCGAGGTCATGGGCCAGAGCATGCCGCACCGTCGCCGGTGCGGCAAGAGGGTGTTCACATGGCGATACGCGGAGCCCTCAGCGGGCCTCGAAGGAGAGGCAGTCCGCGGCATCGGCCCCGGCGCCCATCCGCACGGAGTCGGCGGTGCACTCGAGGTCCCGGTTGTGCGCGCAGGCGGCGAGCTGGCAGGCGCCCACCTGGGTGACGACCTTGCTCAGCCCGCCCTTGACGTCCAGGGGGATGAAGGTGGCGCAGCTCGAGTCGTGACCCACCGTCACGGCGAAGGCGCCGCAGGCGTGATCGTGGTTGTAGGAGCAGCCGGCGACCGAGCACTCGGTCACGCGGGGCATCTCGACGGCGGTCATGGGGTCCTCCTCGACGCGCGGCCCCGGAGCGGGGCCGGATGAGGAAAGACTACGAGGAATGCGAAATGCATTCCAGCAAGGACGGCCTTCGCGAATATCGTTCCGACGGCGAATTCAAAAATGCCGGCGTCGCGGAATTCGTCGTCAGTCGACCACGCCGAAGAGGCGGTCGCCCGCGTCGCCGAGGCCGGGCACGATGTAGCCCTTCTCGTTGAGCTTCTCGTCGATCGCGGCGGTCACGACGGTGAGGTCGATCGCCGGGTCCAGCTGCTCCTCGAGCGCCTTCAGCCCCTCCGGGGCGCACAGCAGGGTCACGCAGGTGATGTCCTTCGCGCCGCGCTCGTGGAGGTACTCGCACGAGGCGATGAGGGTGTGGCCGGTGGCGAGCATCGGGTCGAGCACGAAGCACTGGCGGCCCGAGAGGTCCTCCGGGAGACGGTTCGCATAGGTGGTGACCTCGAGGGTCTCCTCGTTGCGGACCATGCCCAGAAAGCCCACTTCGGCGGTGGGCAGCAGGCGCGTGAGCCCGTCGAGCATGCCGAGGCCCGCGCGGAGGATCGGGACGACCATGGGCTTGGGGTTCGTGAGCCGCGTGCCGGTCATCCCGGTCACGGGCGTCTCGATCCGCACCGGGGCGACGGCAACGTTGCGGGTCGCCTCGTAGGCCAGCAGGGTCACCAGCTCATCGGCGAGCTGACGGAACACCGAGGAGTGGGTGTCGCGGTTGCGGAGCACCGTGAGCTTGTGGGCGACGAGCGGATGATCGATCTCGAGAACGCGCATGGGGCGAATCTACCGGAGGGCGCGGATACTGGCGGTCATGACGGTCTACCGCTACTACACCGCCACCACGCTCGACGGCTTCCTCGCCGATGAGCACGACAGCCTCGACTGGCTCCTCTCGCAGCCGACCGGCGAGCAGAGCATCCTGCCCTACGACGACTTCCTGGCCGGGGTCGGCGCGATCGTCACCGGCCGCAGCACGTATGACTGGGTGCTCGAGCACGAGGGCGTCGTCGACGGCGCCTGGATCTACACCCAGCCCACGTTCCTGTTCACCCATCGTCCGCCCGCTGAGCGGCGGGAGGGCGTCACCGCTGTCTCCGGCGCCCCCGCGGACTTCCGCGCCGCGCTCGAGGACGCGGCGGGCGGGAAGGACGTGTGGATCGTCGGCGGCGGGGACCTCGCCGCGGAGTTCGCCCGCGCCGGCATGCTCGACGAGGTCTTCGTCTCGATCGCCCCGGTCACCCTCGGGGCGGGCCGGCCCCTCCTCGGCGGGGCCTTCGATCTCAAGCTGCTGGAGCACGGCACCAACGGCGCCTTCCTCGAGGCGCGCTTCGCGGTGCGGGGGGAACGGGGTCGGGTCGAGGCGACAGCGCCGTGACCTCGCCCCGCACCGACGAGGAACTGATGGGCCTGGCCCTCGCCGAGGCCCGTGCCGCCGCCGACCGGGTGCCGGCCGATGTCCCCATCGGCGCCGTCGTCCTCGCGGAGGACGGCACCGTGCTCGCGTCGGCCGGGAACCGCCGGGAGGCCGACGAGGACCCGACCGCGCACGCCGAGATCCTCGCCCTGCGGGCCGCGGCGCGCGCCACCGGGCGCTGGAACCTCTCCGGCGCCACCCTCGTCGTCACGCTCGAGCCGTGCACCATGTGCGCCGGGGCGATCGTGCTCTCGCGCGTGCAGCGGGTGGTCGTCGGCGCGATGGACCCCAAGGCCGGCGCCGCCGGCTCCCTCTACGACCTCGTGCGCGAGCCGCGTCTGAACCACCGGGTCGAGCTCACCACGGGCGTGCGCGGGCAGGAGTGCGGGGACCTGCTGCGGGAGTTCTTCCGCGCGCGCCGCCGGCGCTGAGGTCCCGCCCGCGGGACGCCTCCGGGGCGCCCGCCGCCCGTGTCGTACGATCCTGGCCTGTGATCCAGCTCACCGGCGGGCTCGAGGCCCCGCCGCCGAGGACAGGGGACCCGCCGTGGCCGCACCGATCATCCGCGAGATCCGCTCCGACGACCTGGGCCGCCTGGTCGCCCTCTGGGACGCGACCCGCGCCGCGGACGTCAGCGAGCGGGAGCCCGTCTACGGCCTCTCCGAGGTCCTCGCCTCGGCGCAAGCCGACGTCGCCGTCGTCGCCCTCGCCGACGAGGACGGCCCGCTGCTCGGAGCCGCCGTCGGCCGCGCCGCCCACGAACAGGGCTGGATCGTCTACCTCGGCGTCCACCCGGACCACCGGGACGGCGACCTGGGCCGCACGCTCCTGGACGCCCTCGAGCGGCGCCTCGCCCTGAGCGGCATCGCGACCCTGTGCAGCCTCGTCCCCGCGGACGACCCGCTCGCGCGGGACGTGCTCGCGGGCGCCGGCTTCACGCTCGAGCACGAGCTGCGCTACGCCGAGCGCCGCATCCCCGTCCAGGCGCGGGACCTCGCCCTGCTGCGCGAGCTCGGCGGCCGGATCCTGCCCCGCGGCGCCTGGGACGCCGTGGGCGGCATGACCGCGGAGAAGGAGCTGCTCGAGCGCCGGCTCGTCATGCCGCTCTCGCAGCCCGAGGTCGCCGAGCGCTTCGGCGTGGTGCCGCCGCGGGCCGTGGTGCTCTTCGGCCCGCCGGGGACCGGCAAGACCACCTTCGCGAAGGCCGTCGCCTCCCGCCTGCAGTGGCCCTTCGTCGAGGTGTTCCCCTCGCGGCTCGGCGGCGACCCGGCCGGTCTCGCCTCCGCCCTGCGCGAGACCTTCTCGCGGATCTCCGAGCTCGAGAAGGCCGTCGTCTTCATCGACGAGGTCGAGGAGATCGCCTCCCACCGCAAGGGCGACCCGCCCTCGCCCACGCAGGGCGTGACCAACGAGCTGCTGAAGATCATCCCCGCCGTGCGCGACCAGGACGACCGCCTGCTGATCTGCGCCACGAACTTCATCCGCTCCCTGGACAGCGCCCTGCTGCGCCACGGCCGCTTCGACTACGTGCTGCCCATCGGCCTGCCCGACGCCGCCGCCCGCCACGCGATCTGGGGCCGCTACGTGCCGCCCGCGGCCGCCGCCGAGGTGGACCTCGAGGCGCTCGTCGCGGCGAGCGAGGGCCTCACCCCCGCGGACATCGAGCACGGCGCCCGCCGTGCCGCCCAGCGTGCCTTCGAGCGGGCCGTCGAGGCGCCGTCCGACGGCGAGCAGGGGTCCGGCCCGTCGACCGCGGACTACCTCGAGGCGCTCTCCGGCCTCCGCCCGACCGTGAGCGCGGAGGTCGTCTCCGACTTCTTCGAGGACATCGAGGCGCTCGGCCGGCTGTAGCGCCGCCGGCCTCAGATCCAGCCGTGCCGGCGGGCGATCGCAGCGGCCTCGTGCCGGTTCGCCGCCTGCAGCTTCGCCTGCGCGCTCGAGAGGTAGTTGCGCACCGTCCCCTCGGCGAGGTGCGCGCGGCGGGCGATCTGCTCGACCGGGGCGCCGTCGGCCGCGTACTCGAGGACGTCCGCCTCGCGCGGGGTGAGCGGCGAGTCGCCCGAGGAGATCGTCTCCGCGGCGAGCTCGGGGTCGATCGCCCGGCGGCCCGCGGCGACGGTCCGCACCGCGGCGGCGAGCTCCGCGGCGGCGGCGGTCTTGGGCAGGAAGCCCAGCACCCCCTCGACGAGGGCGCGCTTGAGATAGCCGGGCCGCGCGTGCGAGGTCACGACCAGCACCCGCGTGGCAGGGGAGACCGTCGCGACCCGCCGCGCGAGCTCGAGGCCGTCGCCGTCGGGCATCTGCAGGTCCAGCAGCGCCACCTGCGGCTGCAGGCGTCGTGCGAGCTCCTCGCCCTCGGCGCAGCTCGACGCCTCGCCGACCACGTCGAGATCCTCCTCGAGCGAGAGCATCGTGGCGAGCGCCGAGCGGATCAGGTGCTCGTCGTCGACCAGGACCACCGTGGTCCTCGCGGTCCGCTCGGTCATCGCGTCTCCTCCTCGGTGGTCCCCGTGAACGCGGCGCGGAGGGCGAAGCGCTCGCCCTCGCGGCCCGCGGTGATGCTCGCCCTCTCGCCGAAGCGCTCGCGCAGGCCCGTGATCCCACTGCCCTCCACGTGCTCCTCCAGTCCGTGCCGCTCCGGCTGCGGACGCAGCCCGTCGTTGTCGACCTCGACGCCCTCGGCGCCCAGGCGGATCCGCACCGATCGCGCGTCCGCATGGCGCAGCACGTTCGTGCCGCCCTCGCGCAGCACCCAGGCGGCGGGCTCCGCGAGCGCGGCGGGGACGTCCTCCGCCCCGCCGAGCACCGTCACCGACGCCCCGGCCGAGCGGAGCAGCGACACCGTGCCCCGCAGCTCGGCGGCGAGGTCCACCTCGCGGTACCCGCGCACGAGCGCCCGCGTCTCGGCGAGGGAGCCGCGGGCGATCCGGGCCACCTCCCGGCTGTGCTCGGCCGCCCGCGGATCGCCCCGCTCGACCAGCTGGGCGACGAGCTCCCCGGTCACGGCGATCGCCGAGAGGTCCCGGCCGGTGACGTCGTGCAGGTCGCGGGCGAAGCGCAGCCGCTCCTCGGCGACCGCGAGCCGCGACTGCGCGACCCGGGCGAGGTCCAGCTCGCGCACCAGGGCGGCGAGCCACAGGGAGCTGCGGCACGCGCCCACGAGACTCGTGAGCACGAGCGCGAGGATCACCGCGGCGAACAGCGAGAGGCCCAGCGGCACCATGAGCAGGGCCGCCGCGGTGATCGCGCCGCCCGCCCAGGTCCACGGGACGCGCAGGGCGAGCGTCGAGACCCCGCCGATCACGCACCCCACCGCCACGTTCACCGTCGTCGCGCCGAGGGCGAGGACCACGAGCGAGGCGACCGCGGGGAGAACGGGCAGGACCAGGGTGTGCAGCGGGCCGCGCATCCAGCCCACGGCGGGGAGGGAGCCGGCCGGGCCGGGAGCGGCGGGGCGCCGGGCCCAGGCGGCCGTCACCTGCCACCCGGCCACGCTGCAGAGCACGGTCGAGACCCCCACCAGGGCGAGGGTCGTGACGGTCCCGGGGACGCCCTCGCCGGCCGCGCGGAGGAAGAGCGCGGCGAGCGCCGGGATGGAGCCGACCAGGAGCGCGACGGACCAGATGGTGTAGTCGCGGAACACCTCCCACGGCCGCCCGACGCCCGGCGCCTTCCCCTCGATCGTCCCCGTCATGACGGTCATCCTCTCAGGTCAGGCGGTCTGCAGGCGTTCCGGGCCGGATCAGCCGCGCGGCTCCCAGCGCATCTCCCGCCGCACCGCCCACAGGCCGAGCACGAGCCAGGCGACGAGCACGCCGAAGGGCTTCAGTGCCGCGGACCACGGATCCTCCGCGAGCCAGCCGAGCTGGAGCAGGTCGTCCATCGCGGCGGAGGGGACGAGGGAGATCGCCCGCTGCGCCACCTCGGGCAGGCCGTCCGTGGGGATCGCGCCGGCGCCGATCACGAGCAGGGCGATCACGGGCAGGGAGGTCACGCCCGCCGCCTCGACGGTGCGGGTGCGGTTCGCGGTGAGCAGGGCGAGCGGCACCATGACGAGCGCGCCCGCGGCGATCCCGGCGATGACGAGCACCGGCCGCTCGGGCAGCGGCAGGTCCATGAGCACGATCGCGAGCACGGTCATGAGCACGGTCATGACGGCGGCGATCGCGAGCGCGGGCACGGCGGCCGCGGCGAGCACGGTCGCGTCGGACGCCTCGCCGGTGCGCAGGCGCTTCAGCACGAGCTCCTGGCGCCGCGCGACGTAGGTGGAGAGCAGGTTGTAGTAGACGATGAACACGAGCGCGATGACGAACTGGGCGCCCAGCAGGGGGATCAGCTGGGCGGGCGCGAGCTGCTGGTCCTTCAGCAGCGCGGCGAAGAAGACCGTGATCGCGGGCGGGAACGCGAGGGCGAGGAAGAGCTGGGTGCGGTTGCGCACCAGGAGCGTGAGCTCGGCGCGGGAGAGGCCGACGATGGCGGGCATGGGAGGTCCTTCCGTGGGTGGGGCGGGGGTCAGGAGGCGAGGGTGAGGAACACGGACTCGAGGCTCGCGGCGCGCGCGTCGAGGCCGCGCAGCGGGACCTGCTCCGCGCGGGACCAGGTGAGCAGCGTGTGGAGGTCATCGGCGAGGGACTCGGTGGAGACCTCGAGCCGGCCGCCGCGCAGCACGGCCTCCCCGTGCAGCGGCGGCGGGAGCGGGGCGTCCTCGGGGAGGTCGGCGCGGATCCGAGAGGGATGCCCGGCGACGACCTCGTCGACCGTGCCCTCGCGGACGATCCGGCCCTGGTGCATGATCGCGAGCCGGTCCGCGAGGGACTCCGCCTCGTCGAGGTAGTGGGTCGTGAGCACGATCGTGGTGCCCTGCTCCTTGAGACCGCGCACGAGCTCCCAGGCACGGGAGCGGGACTCGGGGTCCAGGCCCGTGGTGGGCTCGTCGAGGAAGAGCAGCTCGGGGTCCCCGGCGATCGCGCAGGCCAGGTCGAGGCGTCGCACCTCGCCGCCGGAGAGGGAGGAGATGCGGGTCCCGGCGCGGTGGGTGAGGTCGACGGCGGCCAGCAGCTCGCCGACGGGGCGCGGCGCGGAGAGCGTCGAGGTCCACATGCGCAGCGCCTCCGCGGCCGTGAGGTCCGCGGGGAAGCCGCCGCTCTGCAGCATGAGGCCCTGGCGGGGGCGCACCGCGCGGCGGTCCTGCACGGGATCCATGCCGAGGACGCTCACGGTGCCGGCGCTCGCCGGGGCGAGGCCCTCGAGCACCTCGAGGGTCGAGGTCTTCCCGGCGCCGTTGGTGCCGAGCAGGGCGAAGAGCTCGCCGCGGCGGACCTCGAGGTCGATGCCGTCGACGGCGGTGTAGGCGGAGGCGCCGCGGCCGTAGCGGCGGGTGAGCCCCCTGGCGGAGAGGACGGGGTCTGCGGTGCTGTTCGTCATGGGGACCAGCCTTCCGTCGCGGGCGGCGGGGCGGCAGGGCGCCCGGTCATCGGCTCCGGTGCGATCCTCACGCCCCGGTCATGACATTCCTCAGGTCGCGGCGTACAGCGCCCGGAAGTGGTCGCAGCGGCCGGGCACGTAGTCCGGCTCGAAGGCGATCGCCGCCACGTCGGCGCCGGTGCGGGCGGCGACCAGGCGGTCGAGGTAGAACTCCCAGCCGGGGCCGATCATCGCGGCCTCCTCGGCCTCGTCGACCTGCTGCAGCAGCGTCACGGCGGCACCCGCGCCGGCCTCCTCGACGCGCAGCTCGAGCACCCAGCGCATGTCGCCCTCACCGGTCTCGAGCAGCAGACGGCGCGGCGCCTCGCAGGCGAGCACGCGGGCGCTCATCCGCGGCTGCCCCTCCTCGGCGAGCATCTGCACCTCGATGCCCGTGACCGTGTCCCCGCGCCAGGTCCCGAACCAGGTCGCGGTGAGGGCGGGGTCCGTGAGCGCCGCCCAGGCGCCGGTGACGGTGTCCGGGAGGAGACGGCGGATCGCGAGGCGGCCGTCCGCGGCGCGGGTCGCGGAGGGGCCGTCGGCGGGGAGTGACGGGGTGCTCATGCGCGGAGCGTAGTCCTGTGAACTTCGTTTCTCCGTATGAACAGGGGTGCCGGAAAGGGGTGCTTGGATGTTTCACTGCCTGACGTGATCACTCTCGACGGACTGCGCAAGGTCTTCCCCGCTCCCGGCGGCGGAGACCCCGTCGTCGCGCTCGGCGGTATCGACCTCCACCTCGACGCGGGACGCATCCACGGCATCGTCGGCCGCTCCGGCGCCGGCAAGTCCACGCTCATCCGCTGCCTCACGGGTCTCGAGAAGCCCACCTCGGGGCGCGTGGAGGTCGACGGCACCGACGTGGCCGCCCTCGACGGTGCCGCGCTGCGCGCCGCCCGACGGAACATCGGCATGGTCTTCCAGCACGCGAACCTGCTGGACTCCCGCACGGCCGCCCAGAACATCGCCCACCCCCTGGAGATCGCGGGCGTGCCCCGCGCCGAGCGCGAGCGCCGCGTCGCCGAGCTGGTCGAGCTCGTCGGCCTGACCGGCCGCGAGCACAACCACCCCGCGCAGCTCTCCGGCGGTCAGATCCAGCGCGTCGGCATCGCCCGCGGCCTCGCCGCCGAGCCGAAGGTGCTGCTGTGCGACGAGCCCACCAGCGCCCTCGATGGCGGGACCACCCGGCAGATCCTGAACCTGCTCGCCGACCTGCGCGAGCGCCTCGGGATCACGGTCGTGATCATCACCCACGAGATGGCCGTGGTGCGCGAGGTGTGCGACACCGTGACCCTGCTGCAGGACGGCAGGATCACCCAGACCGGCGACCTGATCGATGTCGCCGCCGACCCCCACGGCCCGCTCAGCGCCGAGCTGATCCCTCTGCCCCCGGCTCCGACAGGGATCGACGCCCTGGTCGTGAACTGCGACTACGGTGACTCCGAGCGCTTCCGCACGAGCGAGGACCTCATCGCCCTGGCCGCGGAGTACGAGGCCGAGGCGACCCTCGTCGCCGGGACCATCGAGACCATCGGCGGCCGTCAGGTGGGACGGGTCCAGCTCGCCCTGCGCAACCGCTCCGGCGCCCCGATCTCCCGCGAGGGCCTCGACTCCTATCTCGCCGAGCTCGCCGCGGCCGGCGTCGTCGCCACGGAGGTGACCGCATGATCGACACGCTCCAGGAATGGCTCTCCAACCCGCTGCTGGTCCGCTGGGACGGCGGTCCGTGGCAGGCCACCCTCGTCACCCTCTACATGACCGCAGTGACCATGGTGGCGACGGTCCTGATCGGTCTGCCGCTCGGGGTCGCGCTGTTCGAGACCGAGGGCTCCTCCTCGCCGGCCGTGCGGACCCTGAACCGGGTCGTCGGCTTCGTCGTCAACGTGCTGCGCTCCTTCCCCTTCTTCATCCTGATCATCGCGCTGATCCCGATCACCTCGGCGATCACGGGCCGCTCGACCGGCCCGAACGCGGCGATGATCGCCCTGACCATCGCGGCCGTCCCCTTCGCCGCGCGCCTGTTCGAGCTGAACCTGCGCGAGATCCCCGCGGGCAAGATCGAGGCCGTGCGGATGATGGGCGCGACGCGCTGGCAGGTGATCCGCCAGGTGCTCGTCCCCGAGGCGCTGCCCGGCATCATCGGCTCCATCACCACCACCACGATCGCCGTCATCGGCTACACCGCGATGGCCGGCTCGGTGAACTCCGGCGGCCTCGGCCAGCTCGCCTACAACCGCGGATACACCGGCTACCAGACCGAGATCATCATCGTCACCGTGATCCTGCTGGTCCTCATCGTCATCGGAGTCCAGCTGATCGGCTCCCGTCTCGCCCGCGCGGTCGACCACCGCGCCCGCACCGCCTGACCCCCACCCCGCAAAGGAACCGCTATGTCCACGCTCTCGCGTCGCACCCTGTTCGCCTCCGGCGCCGGCCTCGCCGCGCTCACCCTCGCCGCCTGCGGCGGCTCCGACGAGGAGGCCCTGACCGAGGAGGGCGGCGTGACCACGATCCGCGTGGCCGCCACCCCGCTCCCGCACATGGAGATCCTCACCTTCATCAGCGAGAACCTCGCCGAGGCCGCGGGCCTCGAGCTCGACCTGCAGGAGCAGACCGAGTACCCGATCCCGAACCGCCTGCTCTCCGAGGGCGAGGTGGACGCGAACTTCTTCCAGCATCTGCCCTACCTCGAGACCGAGATCGCCGAGAACGGCTACGAGCTGACCCCCTTCGCGGGCGTGCACATCGAGCCCCTGGGCATCTTCTCCGAGTCGCTGACCAGCCTCGACGAGATCGAGGAGGGGGCGGCCGTGGGCCTGCCCAACGATCCCACCAACCGTGGCCGCGCCCTCGCCCTGCTCGCCGACCAGGGCCTGCTCGCCCTCATGGACGGCATCGAGCCGACCGCCGCGACCGTCGACGACATCGCCGAGAACCCCAAGAACCTCGATCTCCAGGAGATCGACGCCGCACTCCTGCCGCGCACCCTGGGCGACTACGCCATCGCCGTGATCAACGGCAACTACGCCCTCGAGGCCGACCTCAGCCCCGCCGAGGACGCCCTCGCGCTCGAGTCCGGCGAGGACAACCCCTACGCCAACATGCTCGTCGTCCGCACCGCCGACAAGGACAACGCCGCGCTGAAGACGCTCGACGAGCTCCTCCACTCGGAGGACGTGCGCGCCTTCATCGAGGAGACCTACTCGGGCGCGGTCATCCCCGCGTTCTGATCGGCTCCGTCGCCGCGAGCTGGTCCAGCAGCCAGGCCAGCTCGTCGGCGCGCTGCTCCCACTTGCGGTAGCGGCCGGAGCGGCCGCCGTGCCCCGCGACCATCTCGCAGCGGAACACGATCGGCCGCTCCGCCGGGTCCGAGGTGACCGTCTCCCGCAGCCGGGCGACCCACTTGGCGGGCTCGACGAAGAACACGCGGGTGTCGTTGAGCGAGGTCGAGGCGAAGATCGCCGGGTACTCCGCCGCCCGGATGTTCTCGTAAGGCGTGTACTCCTTCATGTACGCGTAGACCTCGGCGCTCTCGACGGGGTTGCCCCACTCCTCCCACTCGCCGACGGTCAGCGGCAGCGAGGGGTCGAGGATCGTGGTCAGCGCGTCGACGAACGGCACCCCGGCGATGATCGCCCGGAACCGCTCGGGGGCGAGGTTCGCGACGGCGCCCATCAGCAGGCCGCCCGCGCTGCGGCCTTCCGCGCCGAGGCGTGAGGGGTCCACGAGGCCCGCCTCGGCCAGGTGCGCGGCCGCCGTCACGTAGTCGGAGAAGGAGTTCTTCTTCTCGAGCAGCTTCCCGTGGTCGTACCAGGCGCGGCCCATCTCGCCGCCGCCGCGCACGTGCGCGATCGCGACGACGACCCCGCGGTCCAGGAGCGAGAGGCGGGTCGGCACGAACGAGGGGTCGATCGAGACCTCGTAGGAGCCGTAGCCGTACAGATAGCCGGGGGCCGTGCCGTCGGCGGCGACCTCCCGCCGGGAGACGACGCTGAGCGGCACCCGGGTGCCGTCGGCGGCCGTCGCCCACTCGCGACGCTCGACGTAGAGCGAGGGGTCGTAGCCCGGCACCGGGGTGACGCGCAGGATCTCGGTGGTCCCGGCGGCGACATCCCGCTCGGCGACCGTGGGCGGGGTGAGCAGGCTGGTGAGCTGATAGCGCACCGTGGTCTGCTCCCAGCCGGGGTTGGTGTCCAGCTCGACAGTGTCCAGCTCACCGCCGTGGGTGAGGTCCTCGGCGCTCTCCACGAGCAGCGAGCCGTCGGCCGCACGGGGGATCAGCCGCACCGAGGCGAGTCCGCCGCTGCGCAGCTCGAGGGCGACGAAACCGGCGAAGGACTCCACCCCCAGCAGGCGCTCGCCCTCCCCGGCGGTCATCAGCCCGCGCCAGGCGGTGGGATCCTCGAGCGGCGCCTCGGCGAGCGCGAAGCCCTCCGCGCCGTCGTTGTGCACCACCAGCAGCCGGTCGCCCGCCCACTCGATCGCATAGTCCACCCCGTCGCGGCGGCCGCCCGCGGGACGGGGCGGAGAGGTCGGGTCCTCGAGATCGACCAGCCAGGCCTCGGCCGTGGTCGACGAGGAGGACTGCAGCACGAGCGCGCGGCCGTCGCGCGAGCGCTCGAACCACACCGTGAAGCGCTCGTCGGACTCCTCGAGGACAAGCACATCTGTCGTGGGATCGGCGCCGATCCGGTGCCGCCACACCTGGTGCTGGCGCCAGGCGTCGTCGACCCGGGCGTAGAACAACCACTGCTGGTCCGCGGAGAAGGCGAGGCCGTAGCCGACGCCGGTCACCGCCTCGTCGAGGATCTCCCCGCTCGCGAGGTCCTTGACGCGCACGGTGAAGCGCTCGTCGCCCGCGGTGTCCACGGCGTAGGCGAGCAGGTCGTGGTCGGGGGAGGGGACGAGGCCCCCGAGCGAGTAGAACTCGCTCCCGGCCGCCTCGGCCTGCGCGTCCAGCAGCACCTGTTCCCCGTCGAGCATCGCGCCCGGGGCGACCTCGGGCCGGGACCCCGCGTCGCGCACGCGGGTGTAGCGGGGGTAGTCGTCGCCCGCGGTGGTGCGGGTGATGTACCACCAGTCGCCGCGGCGCACCGGCACCGACAGGTCCGTCTCCTGGGTGTGCCCGACGAACTCGGCGACCAGCGCCTCCCGCAGGGCGCCCAGATGCGCGGTGCGGGCGTCGGCGTAGGCGTTCTCCGCCTCGAGATGCGCGATGACCTCCGGGTCCTCCTTGTCGCGCAGCCACTCGTAGGGGTCTGCGACCACGTCGCCGTGGGCGTGGCGCTCCGTGGGGCGGCGGGCGGGACGGGGTGCATCGGGAAGGACTGAGGTCATGGGCGGGAGCCTACTGGCGGCGTACCCTGGGTGCATGAGCGTCAGCGACATCGTCGTCGGCTACGACGACACCCTCGCCTCCGCGGAGGCCGTGCGCTGGGCGGCGGATCTCGCCGCCGCCACCGGGACCCCGCTCCGGATCGTCCATGCCTGGTCGTGGCCGCTGCTGGGCGACGAGCTGACCGGCATGCCGACCCTCGCGGCCGCCGGTCCCCACAACCAGGCGCAGCGGCACATGGACGAGGTCGCCGACGAGGTCCGCTCGCACGTCGCCGGGCTGGAGGTGCGCGCAGAACTGGTCCCGGGCGAGCCGCGAGAGGTGCTCTCGGAGATCGCCGCCGACGCGTCCCTGCTGGTGGTCGGCACCCGCGGCCTGGGCCGGGTGCTCGGCCTGCTGCTCGGATCGGTCAGCCGCGGGCTGCTGCACGAGACGGGCTGCCCGGTCGCGATCATCCGTTCGGCCGAGCATCGCGCCGGCCCCGTGCTGGTCGCCGTCGACGGATCGCCCGTGAGCGGCCGGGCCGAGCAGACCGGCGCACGTCTCGCGGCCGCCTGGGGCGCCCCACTGCGCCGCGTGCACGTCGCGGTCCCCGGTGCGGACCGCGGCGGGATCCCGGACGGGGTCGAGATCCTCCCGGCGCGGACCGTCCCGGACGGTCTGCTCGATGCGGCCGCGGGGTCGCGGGTGCTGGTGATGGGGCATCGGGGCGCCGACGAGACGGCCCTCGGCTCGGCGGCGCATGCGACGGTGCTGCACGGCGTGGGCAATGTCGTGGTGGTCCGCGGCGAGTGATCTGACTCGCCCCCGCCCGGCTCCGGTTTGAACAGGAGGTGGAGGGGCGGTTACGCTGTCCGGCGGTAGCGTGTCCGAGCGGCCGAAGGTGCATCACTCGAAATGATGTGTGGTGTCAAAGCCACCGCGGGTTCAAATCCCGCCGCTACCGCCCAGGTGATCGACGGGCCCCGGTGAGAACCGGGGCCCGTCGTCGTCCTCAGAGCGCGTCGTCGAGATTCCTCTCGAGGAGCGCGACGAGCGCGTCGAGGGACTCCTCGGCCCCCTCGCCCTCCGCGCGCAGCGTCACCTCGTCGCCGTGGCCTACGTTCAGGGTGAGCAGCATCAGGATGCTCGAGGCCTTCACGGCGGCGGATCCGGCGGTCTCGATCGTCACCTCGGCGCTCTGCTCGCTCGCGGCTTGGGAGAAGATCGCGGCGGGCCGGGCGTGGAGCCCGCTCGTGCTCGCGATCCTCACGGTACGTTCTGGCATCTCACACGCCTCTCCGGTCGGTCGGACCCAGGGTAGCGCCCCCGTCCCGTCCCAGCGGACCCGGCCAAACGGACATCCGACCAGAAAAGCTATCTCGGTGGGCCCACGAGCGGTTACAGTTCGTTCGTGCGTCAGGGGTGGCGCGGCGGGCCGAGGGCCTCGCGGCCAGCAGGGCTGAGGGCGAACCACGCGATCATGTCCCGCCCCGGGGTGCGCCCGCCGAGCCCTCCCCAGGTCCAGGCCACGTGCTCGAGGACGTCCGCCAGCGGCAGCTCCCAGGCGCGGAACGCGCCGTCGACCACGAAGCCCGCCCGCAGCTCGCCGCGCGCGAGCATCCGGCCCAGCAGCAGCGGTCCCCGGACGGCGAACTCCTCGTCCTCGAGCGCCCCCGCCGCGGCGAGCACCTCGACGACCTGCCCGGGATGGAAGGGGCCCTCCCGGCCCAGCTCCGCGAGGCGCTCCTCGATGCTGCTCGGCGTCGACCGGGAGAACTCGTCGATCCGCTCCGCCGTCGCGAAGCGCGGCGCGCCCGCCGCCACGGCGCGGGTCTCCCCGTCGTCGTCCACCGCGAGCAGCGCGCCGTAGGGGCCCTCGAGCGACCAGCGTGGCGCGACGACGAGGCGGCGCCGGCCCTCCAGGGCGACCCACAGCTCCTGGCCGACGCCGATCCCCGCGCCCGCGATCCGCGCCCCCACGACCCGGGCGTCCCGCAGGCCCACCGGGTCGCCGTCCAGTCGCTGGATCCGGGCGTGCAGCACCGCCCCGCGCTCGGTCACGGTCCAGGTCCCGCGCGCCGCCACCCGCGTGTGCAGGACCGTCTGCCCGACGAGGCCCCGCAGCAGCGGGGGATCGGGCGGGATCGCGGAGGAGAGGAAGGAGCGCACGCGACGCATCCTCTCTCACCCCCGCCTACCATGGGGCCATGACCGCCACAGAGGGCCGCGCCCCGGATCCGCGCCCCGCCAGGACCCGCGCCGCCATCTTCGCCGCCGCGCGCGATCTCACCGTGGCCGATGGGGAGATCACCGTGAACGCCCTCGCGAAGCGGGCCGGGGTGAGCCGCGCCGGCTTCTACAGCCATTTCTCGGGGCTCGACGACCTCATGGGCGGCATGCTCGGCACCATGTTCGACCGGCAGCAGGAGCGGGGGCGCGAGCTCGCCGCGGCCGGCGGCACCACCCAGGAGATGGTCCAGGTCGCGGCCGCGACGATGGTCGCCTATGTCGCCCGGCACCACGCCTTCCTGCGCGGCGCCCTGGAGTGGAAGTTCTCCCACCGCACCTACCTGATCCTCGTCGGGACCCTCGCCGACCTGCACGTCGTCGCCCTCGACCGGATGGGCGACGTGGTCCCGCTGGACCTGCCCCACGAGCGGATCGGGCGCTACTTCGCGGGCGGCTCGCTCGACCTGCTGATCCAGTGGCTGGTCGAGACCGAGCCCGCCGCGCGCGCCGGGGAGGACCTCGACCAGCAGCCCCTGCTCGAGGCGATCCTGCGGCTGCTCCCGAGCTGGTACACCGGCCTCGGTCCCGAGGACCCGATACCGCAGGACCTCGCGAGCACCGAGTTCCTCGACGAGCCGCCGGGCCGGGAGTGATGATGCGCCTGACCCCGCCCGCCTCCCCGCGGGACGCGATCCTCGCCGACGTCCGCGCGGTCGTCCCCGACCTGCCGCGGGGTGCCGACGCCGCCCAGGTCGTGCGCCGCGCCCACCGCCTCGTCCTCGATGCCGCGGTCGACGAGTTCGCCCGCGAGGGCACCGAACTGGTCGACCTCCCCGACGGCTGGGGTCGCGCCGAGCTGCTCGCGGCGGACGTCGCCGCGGACCCGGCCGTGCGCGCCGTCTTCGACCAGGTGGTCGCCTCGCTGGTGATCGCCCCGAGCACCCTCGCCCGGGACGACGCCCTGGCCCTGCGCGACGGGGACTACGCGGCCGATGCCTACGGCTTCTCGCTCGAGACCGCTGCGGACCTCGCCTCCTACCTCCTCTCGCGGGCCTGGGCGATGGCCCCCGGCGGCACCGAGGAGGACTTCCTGGCCCGACAGGCCGAGCTGCTGCGCGGCGCCGTGCGCGATCGGCTCGAGCGCCTCGTGCGGGTCCCGCTCGAGCTGCGCACGGCGATCGCGCGGCACGAACAGGTCGAGTCCAGCGCGCTCGCCGCGCGGCATCCCGCGCCGGCGGAGCCCGCCGAGCGGTTGGATCCGGCCGCGCTGCGTGTCGCCCGGCAGGAGCTGAGTCGCGCCGCCGCGACCCTGTGGCGGCTCAGGCGGCGCTCCTGACGGCCTAGAGGCCGGCCTTCTGGGCCAGCTGCCGCTTGATCCGGGCGAGCATGCCCGCCATGCCGTTCAGCCGCAGCGGGCTCACCACCTCGGCGAGACCCAGCTCGCTCGTGACCGTCTCCGGGATCTCGAGGACCTCGCCGACGGTGCGGCCGTCGAGCGCCTCGGCGAGGATCGCCGCGAAGCCGCGCGTCGTGGGCGCCTCCGGCGGGGCGGAGAAGAACAGGTGCGCGGTGGCTCCGCTCCCGGTCCCCTCCACCTCGGTGATCAGGAAGATCGGGGACTGGCACTCGGGCACCGGTTCGAGCAGCTCGGGATGCTCCGCGTAGCGCTCGGGGAGGGCCGGGAGGGAGTTCGCGAACTCCAGCAGCAGCTGCAGCCGGTCCCGGCCGGTCAGCGCATGGAAGTCCTCGGCGATCTCGGCGAAGGCGGCGCTCATCGGGCCGGTGCCTCGCCCGGCTCGGTGCCGCGGGCCACGGGGACGCGCACGGCGTTGCCCCACTCGGTCCACGAGCCGTCGTAGTTGCGGACGTCCTCGAAGCCCAGCAGGTACCGCAGCACGAACCAGGTGTGGGAGGAGCGCTCGCCGATCCGGCAGTAGGCGATGACCGGCTGCGCGGCCTCGAAGCCGAGCTCGTCGCGGTAGATCGCCTCGAGGGCGGCGCGCGGCTTGAAGCGGCCGTCCTCGGCGGCGGCACGGGCCCACGGCACGGAGCGGGCGGTGGGGATGTGGCCGCCGCGGAGGGTGCCCTCCTGCGGGTACTCGGCCATGTGGGTGCGCTCGCCGGTGTACTCGGCGGGGGAGCGGACGTCGATCAGCTGCCCGCCGAGGAACCCCAGCACGTCCTCGCGGAAGGCGCGGATCGGGGCGTCGGCCCGCTCGATCACGGGGTACCCGGAGGTCGGCGCCGGCGTGCCCTCGTCGGAGGTGGTCATCTCGCGGCCCTCGGCCTGCCAGGCGGCCCGGCCGCCGTCGAGCAGGCGGACGTCGGGGTGGCCGAAGAGCTCGAGGACCCACAGGGCGTAGGCGGCCCACCAGTTCGACTTGTCGCCGTAGACGACCACCGTGGTGTCCCGGGTGATGCCGAGGCGGTCCATGAGCGCGGCGAAGCCCTCGCCGTCGACGTAGTCGCGGGAGACGGGGTCGTTGAGGTCGAGATGCCAGTCGACCTTCACGGCGCCGGGCACGTGGCCGGTCTCGTACAGCAGCACGTCCTCGTCGGACTCGACGACCACGAGCCCGTCGGCACCGAGGTTCTCGGCGAGCCACGCGGTGGTCACGAGCTTCTCGGGGTGGGCGTACTCCTGCAGGGTGGGAGTCGGATCGACGGGAACGGCCACGGCGGGGCCTCCTTCGGGGGTCGAGGACGGACCCCACCAGTCTGTCACCGCGCGGCCCCCGATGGTGAACGGGACTTCCCAGGGCGCGACGCACCTCCTACGGTGGCCCCATGGAGAACCTGGATGAGGGCCCCGTCGTCCCCACTCTCGACCTGATCGTCCTGGACTGCCCCGATGCGATGGAGCTCGCGACCTTCTACGCGAAGCTCCTGCAGTGGCAGATCGAGGAGGGCTCCGACCCGGACTGGGCCACCCTCTCCCCGCCGCGCGGCGGCATCACCCCCGAGAACCCCGACGGCGAGGCGACCCTCGCCTTCCAGCGGATCGAGGACTATGCGCGTCCCACCTGGCCCGGCGGGAAGCACCCGCAGCAGTTCCACCTCGACCTCTCGGTGAGCGACATCGAGGCGGCCGAGCCGCGGGTGCTGGCCCTCGGCGGCAGCGTGCACGCCGAGCAGCCCTCCGCCTCGGGCAGCTTCAGGGTGTACCTGGACCCGGCAGGGCACCCGTTCTGCCTGGTCCGGCATCCCTGAACGCCCCCCGCACGTCCTGCACCCCGGCGGCGAGCAGCAGCTGCAGCAGCAGCCGCGCCTGCGCCGGGGGCAGGAAACCGGCCATCACCGCACCGGCCGCCAGCAGGTCCACCTCGCTGCCCGGATAGGCGTAGTGGTGCTCGGAGGTGCCTCCCGTCGCGATCCGCGTCGCGACCACCACGGGGATGCCCGCCGCGAGGAGCCGCCGGATGCAGTCCATCGCCTCCGGGGCCACGTGCCCCATCCCCACGCCCGCGATCACCAGTCCTGCGATCGCGCCCGTCGGAAGGTGGTCGAGCAGGGCCAGGTCCTCGTCGATCCCCGCGATCAGCGCGGGGACGCGGGGCAGCGCGTCGGGCAGCTCGAGGTCGAGCGGTGCGGGTCGCGGCAGCGGGCGCTGCAGCAGCACCACGCGGCCGTCGTCGACCATCCCGACGGGGCCGACGGGGTGGGAGGCGAAGGCCGAGACGGAGCGCGAGGAGGCCTTGGTGACCTGGTCGGCGAGATGCAGCATCCCGTCGAAGACGACGAGCGGGCCGAGCCCGCGCGCCGCGGGGTCCGCGGCCGCGATCAGGGCATCGCGCAGGTTCGCGGGCCCGTCGGCCCCCGGGGCGCTCGCCGGGCGCATCGCCCCGGTGATCACGAGCGGCGCCTCCCGGTCCCACAGGCGCGAGAGGGCGAAGGCGGTCTCCTCGAGGGTGTCGGTGCCGTGGGTCAGCACGACCCCGACGGCGCCGTCGTCGACCGCCGCCCGCGCCTCCTCGAGGACCCGCCGCCAGTGGTGCGGGCGGAGGTCGGAGGAGGAGGTGTTGGCGAGCTGTCGCGCCGTGACCCGCAGCCCGTCCACCGCGGTCGCGGCGAGGCGCCGCCCCGCCTCCGCGTCGGGTGCGGCATGGCCCCCGCCCGCGGACTCGGTCATGAAGATCGTCCCGCCGAGGGTCAGCAGGAGGACGTGGGGCTCGCTCATGGGGCGCTCCTTCGGCGCAGGCGCACGATCGCCTCGGCGTGCGCGGTGTGCGGGAACATGTCGACGTACCGCCCGGCCGTGATCCGCAGGGACGGCATCGCCGCGAGGTCCGCGGCGAGGGTCGTCGGGTTGCAGCTGGAGTAGACCACGTCCGGGACGCCGCTGTCCTCGAGCCAGGCGGAGAGCCGCGGGCCGAGCCCGCGCCGCGGCGGGTTCACCACGACCGCGTCCGGCACGCCCTCTTCGATCGCCCACTGCGTCGCGTCGGCGACCAGGAAGCGCGCCGCGACGCCCAGCTCGGTGGCCGCCTCGCGGGCCCCGTCGATCGCCTTGGCGGAGACCTCGACCCCGGTCACCTCCGCCTGCGGCAGAGCCCGGGCCACGTGCAGGGCGAAACCGCCGAGCCCGCAGTACAGGTCCCAGATCCGCGCGGCGGGCGCGAGATCGGCGAGCCATGCCGCGCCCTGGCGGTACAGCTCGCCAGCGACCTCGGTGTGGGTCTGCAGGAAGGAGCGGGGCCGCGCGTGCAGCACCACGTCCCCGGTGCGCACGGCGACGGAGGACGCGCCCCACAGCGGGATCTCGCGCGCGCCCTCGACGGCGGTGGTGTGCTCGGGATGGAGGTTCGCGCTCACCGAGACGACGGAGCGGTGCGCGTCCAGGAAGGCGGGCAGATGCTCGCGGATCCGCTCCAGGCTCGCCTCGCTGCGCAGCACCAGCCGCAGCAGATGTTCCCTGTCCGGGGAGGCTGTGACCAGGACGTTCTTGATCTCGCCGCGGCGTCGGGCCACGTCATAGGGCGGCACCTGAGCGCGCCGGATCAGGGCGCGCACCCCCTGCAGCACCTCCTCGACCCCGGCGGGGTAGAGCGGGCAGTCGCTGAGGTCCGCGCCCTCCTTCTGCCCGGGGAGGGTCAGCACCGGATCCTGGGCGGTGCCCCCGACCGCCATCTTCCCGCGGGCGCGGAAGCCGGACTCGGCACCGACGATCGGCGGCCCCCACACGTCGCCGTCGGCAAAGGGGGCGAGCAGATCCCGCACCCGCGCCCCGCCGTCCTGGACCTGCCGGGCACGCGGCAGATCCAGGAGGGTGCACGAGCGGCACTCCCCGGCCTCGTAGTGGGAGCAGCGCATGCTCAGGCGAACCACTCGGTGGGCGGCCCCGCCATCAGCAGCAGCGAGAACACCACCGCGATCACCACGAGCGCGACGAGGCCGGCCAGGAGCGGTCGACGCAGGGCGAGGGCCACGAGGCGTTCGGGGAGGGTGCGGCCGTCCTCGGCCCGCAGCCGCCAGCTCTCGGCGAGCAGCCCGCGTCGGCGCACCCACCGCTCGAATGGCAGCGTCAGGTAGGGCACGAAGGCCGAGCCGATGCCCAGCAGCAGATCCGCGGGCCGCCAGCGCTGGTCGATCGCGACCAGCACCGTCACCACCACGTAGGCGAGGAACACGAAGCCGTGCAGGCTGCCGCCGATCCGCACCATCACCTCCGTGGCGTGCAGGCCGTACTTGAGCAGCATGCCGAGCAGCAGCAGGGTCCAGGTGACCATCTCGGCGAGGGCGAGGGTCCCGTACAGGCGGGAGGGGGTGGAGAGCAGGCGCATGATGTCCTCGGGGAGTCCTCGGTCGGGGCGGGGGTCGACCATCGCATGATGCCAGCTCCCGCTGTGCCCGTGACGATGGACCGCATGCCTACGACGACCATCCCTGCCGAGCTGTTCCTCCTGCTGACCACGGACGCCGGGCGGCAGGACTCCACCCAGCACCGTCGTGTCGCCCTCGCTGCCGCGGCCCTCGCCGAGCTGGCCCTGCGCGAGAAGATCACCCTCACCGAGGAGCGGCGGCCCCGGGTCGAGGTGGTGGACACCGCCTCGACGGGTCTTCCCATCATCGACCAGGCCCTCGGCGCGGTGACCGAGCTGCGCCGCACGCGTCTCGCCGCCGTGATCACCCATCGCTCCCTCGATCTCACCGAGGTGATCGGGGCGTCCTTCGCCGCGGAGGGCGTGGTGGTCCGCAAGGACGGCTGGTTCACCACCACCTGGCCGACGCACGACGACACCGTCGAGACCTCCCTGCGCGCCCGGCTCGTCGCCGCGCTCGAGGACCCGCGTCGGGCGAGCGTCCAGGACGCCGTGCTGCTCGAGATCCTGCGCGCCCTCGGCATCGCCCATCGCATCCTCTGCGAGGACCTGCCGGGGGTGGGCCGGCGCGACCTGGAGCGTCGCATCGAGGCGCTCGACGTGGACGTCCCGGTGGCGGACGCGGTACGCCGGGTGATCCAGGAGTACCAGGTCGCGATGCAGGTGGCGACGCAGGCCGGGGCCGTCAGCTCGTGAGCGGGTCCTCCGGCCACGAGTGCTTCGGGTAGCGCCCGCGCATCTCCTTGCGCACCTGCTGGTACGGCCCGTCCCAGAAGGAGTGCAGGTCGTCGGTGACGGCGAGCGGCCGACGGGCCGGCGAGAGCAGGTGGAAGAGCACCGGGACCCGGCCGCGCACCAGGCGCGGGGTCTCGGAGAGCCCCAGCACCTCCTGCAGGCGCACCGCGACCACGGGGCGCTCGCCGAGCGCGTAGTCGACCCGCTGCCCCGGGCCGAGCCGGGTGGGGACCAGCTCGTCGAGCGCGGCCGCCTCGGGCCAGGGCAGCAGCGAGCGCAGCCCCGCGAGCAGGTCGACCTGCTCGAGCCGGGTGGTGCGGGCGGAGACCTGCGGGGCGAGCCACTCCTCGAGCCGCCCCTCGAGGGAGGCGTCGTCCATCGCGGGCCAGGGCGCCCCCAGCTCGCGGTGCAGGAGGTCCAACCGGGCCCGCAGCGAGCTCGCCGCCTCGCTCCAGCGCAGCACCCCGAGGCCGCCCGCGCGCACGGCCCCCAGCACGGCGGGGACGGTGTCCTCGGCGCGGGCGCCGACGGGGGTGGAGGACAGCTCGATCGCGCCCAGGCGGCGCACCTGCCGCACCCGCACCGCCCCGTCCTCGAGCCGGGCGATCCGCTCGGTGCGCAGCAGACCCGCTCCGGCCGCGAGCGCGGCCTCCTCGGTGAGCGCCGCGGCGGCCCGGACCACCGCCCCGGTGCCGTCGGCCGCGCGGCCCTCCGCCCGCTGCACCTCCCAGACCGCGACCCAGTCGTGGCCGATCAGCCCGCTGCCCTCGGGGAGGGCGGCGCGGGTCCCGGAGGCGAGCAGCAGGCTGCGGGGGCCGACGCGCCGCGCGATCCGTTCGGGTCGCGCGCGGGCGAGCAGGTGGCCGTCGGAGACCGGCTCGCCCCCCGGGGCGAGGCGCTCGAGCCGGTCCGCCTCGCGCCGCCAGGCCTCGGGCCGCTCCCGCCGCAGGCCGCGCAGCAGGGCGTCGAGGTCCCCGCCGTCGGGCCGCTGGTCGCCGGAGACGGTCGCGACCACCTCGGCGGCCTGCCGGGCGCTGCCGCCGCGCAGGGCCCGCGCCTCCCGCACGCCGACGGGCATCCGCGCGACGGCGGTGCCCTCCGCGGTGGGGCGGCCGTCCGCGTCGACCAGGTCCAGCGCGCGCAGGGTCTCCTCGGCGGCGGTGATCTCGGCGACCGGCGGCGGCGTGAGCAGGGCGAGGCCCTCGCCGCGCGGCGTCCCCCAGCAGGCGAGCTGCAGGGCGGCGTCGGTGAGGTCGCTCGTGGTGATCTCGGGCGGGGAGTGCGCGGGCATGCCGGCGAGGTCCGTCTCGGCGAGGACCCGCACCGCGCGGCCCGGACCCTGGCGGGCGGCGCGGCCCGCGCGCTGGGTGAGGGCCGCATGGGAGGCGCTCACGGTGACCAGCCCCGACATGTCGCGGCCGCGGTCGCGGCGGACCTCGCGGGAGAGGCCCGCGTCGATCACGAGGTCGACGCCGGGCACGGTCAGCGAGCTCTCGGCGAGGGCCGTGGAGACGACGATCCGGGGCGGGTCCCCGGGGGACCGACCGCCGGTTGCTCGGTCCTGCGCCGCCGCGGGCAGGCGCCCGTGCAGGGGCAGCACCTCGGTGCCGGGGCCGACGAGCTCCCGCACGCGGCGGACGGTCTCGTCGACTTCCCGCACCCCGGGCAGGAAGACCAGGGCGTCGCCGTCGGTGCGGGTCCGGGCGACGACGCCGGCGAGATGCGCGAGGTACTCGCGGGTCACGCCGCGGGCGTCGAGCCGCAGGGCGGGGGAGGGGGCGTAACTGATCTCGAGGGGGTGCAGGGGGCTCGGCACCTCGACCACCGGTGCGCCGCCCAGCAGCGCGGCCACGGCCTGCGCGTCGAGGGTCGCGGACATCGCCCCGACCAGCAGGTCCTCCCGCAGCAGCCGAGCCTCGGCGAGCATGCCGAGCAGCAGGTCCGTCTCGAGGGACCGCTCGTGCACCTCGTCCAGGAGCACCGCGCCGACGCCGGGCAGCGCGGGATCGGCGAGCAGCCGGCGCAGCAGCACCCCGGGGGTGAGCATCTCGATGCGGGTGTCCGCGCCGACGCTGCGCTGCCCGCGCACGGTGAAGCCCACCCGCTCGCCGATCCGGCCGCCGTCGAGGGTCGCGAGGCGGCGGGCGGCGGCGCGCACCGCGACCCGGCGCGGCTGCGTCACCAGGGTGCGCCCCTCGACCAGGTCGGCGACCAGCGGCGGCAGCAGCGTGGTCTTGCCGGTTCCGGGCGGTGCGGTGACCACGAGCGCCCCGGTGCGGGCGGCGGCGAGGAGCTCCGCGCGCGCGGCGGAGACGGGGAGCCCGGCGCCGATCCGGTCGAGGTCGAACACGCTCAGTCGATCAGGTCGAACTCGACCTGCTGGGTGTCCGCGCAGACGCTGGTCACGGAGAGGGTCCAGCCCTCCACCGCGACGGTCTCGCCGAGGGTGATCGCCTCGACCTGCTGCGCCTCGCCGTCGCCGACCACGACCTCGAGGAGGGCGTCGTCCCCCTCGATGCCGGTCGCGGTGACCGTGAGGCCCTGCCCGTCGCGCTCGGGCAGCGCGGGCGTCGCGGGCGTGCCCACCTCGGCGAAGTAGGCGCCCTCCCCGGTGCAGGCCGAGGGCGGGGCGAAGCCCTCGGGCGCGGGGGTCACGGCGATCGGCGCGGGCGGCTGGGTGGTCGCGCCCCCGGCGTCGGAGGCAGCGGGGGTGGTCGTCGGCTCCTCCGTGACCGTCGGCGCCTCGGCGACGGTGGACTCCGGAGCGGGGGCCGGTTCCTCGGCGGAGCAGGCCGCGAGCAGCAGCGCGGCGAGGATCAGGACGGGGAGGCGGGAGTCTCGGAGCACTCGCACACCCTACGGCGTGCCACCATCGTGCTGATGCCCGCGACCCCGCCCCGTCCCACGCCCCGCGCCCTGCGCGGCCGCGTGGATCCCGCGCGCCGCGTCACCCCCGTCGACTGGAGCCCACCGCGTCCGTCGGAATCACAACCAGCACCGCCCCCGGCACCGCCGCAGGCGGAACAGCCGCAGCCACCGCAGCCACCCCAGCCACCGCTCCCGGTCCTCCCGCCGCTCCACCTCGACGAGGAGGCCGTCCGCACCGTCGGCGTCGCGGGCGTCACCCAGGAGCGGCTGGTCCTCGTGGTCGCGGATCCCGAGGACGCCTGGACCGCGGACGCCGGGGCGAGCGATCACTTCCTGCGCGGAGACCTGGTGGTGCAGGTGCGGCGCATCGACAACGCCGTGATCGGCCTGTTCTCCGCGCGCTACGCCCTCTCGGTGCGACCCGAGGAGTACGAGCCGGCCCTCGACATCGCCGAGACCGCGGCCGGGCCGAGCGCCCGCGGCGGCCGCGGCACGCGCCATCCCACCTCGCGCCGGGAGCTGCTGCGCCGGCTGCAGGAGGCGGGGTTCGTCGTCACCCCCGGCTCGACCCACGGCCGGGTCACCCATCCCGAGCACCCGGGCCTCGCCGTGCCTTTCGCCTCGACGCCGTCGGACCGGCGCTTCACCCGTCACGCGGTCGCCCAGATCCGCCGCGTGTTCGGCATCGACCTGCGGCGCTGACGGCGAGTCCCGGGGCTCAGAAGCGGTCGGCGATCTCGCGCAGGCGCTGACGGTAGGCCGCGAGGTCGTAGTCCTCCCCGGGGAGGTTCGTGCCGTTCCGGCGCAGTCCGGCGGACTCGTCGATCAGTTCGCGGAGGATGTCCGCATGGCCCGCGTGGCGGGCGAGCTCCGCGGTGACGTGCACCAGGATCCGGTGCAGGGTCACCGGGTTCCCGCGCTCGCCCCACCAGGGGACGTGACCCTCGGCCTCGAGGGGCAGCTCGCGGATCGTCGCATCGGCGAGCTCACGCACCCGCGCGTACAGCTCGAGCACCTGCGCGGCGCTCTGCTCGGGGCCGACGACCCAGTCCGCCTGCGGGTCCGCGTCGACCGCGGCGACGTCCTCGAGCCCCGCGAGCGCGGGGAGGGGGCGGGAAAAGGTCTCCCCGAAGTACCCGGCCTCGATGTTCGCGGCGTGCTTGACCAGTCCGAGCAGGGTGGTGCCGGTGGGGGTGCGGGGCAGGCGGAGGTCCCGCTCGGACAGGCCTTCCGTCTTCCAGACGAGGGCGTCGCTCGCCTCGCGGAGATAGCGGTGGAGAGTGGCCTTAGCGTTGTCGGGAGTGGTCGTCATCGCCCCAGTCTGTGCTGAGGGGGTGACGGTCGGGCAGGGTCCGGACAAAAAGGTGCCCCGGCTCGTCCCCACGAGCCGGGGCCATCCCTTTCCCCCGCGTCGCCGGTGGTGTGGGACCCGCTTCCTCCTCAGTCGGCGGTCCCTCCGGTGACGCGATGGGATCAGTGAACACGGCGCTCCCTGGAGCGCACTGCGATGGTGCTGTCCGTTCCCTGGGAATGCTGGACCAGGGATCAGGAGACGGGCTGGCGGATCTCCTCGCCGAGGGTGCCCACCACGTCGGTGTAGGCGATCTCGGTGATGGTCACGTCCTCCGCGACGTCGACGTAGATCCAGCCGTACTGCTCCTCGCCCGCGGCCACCTCGGGGCCGGAGGACGAGAAGTTCCCGTAGATCGGGGTGTACGGGGAGCCGTCGGCGTCGTACATGGTGAAGTCCGAGGAGGCGAAGCTCACCGAGTAATCGCCCTCGTTGTACAGCGAGATGTAGACGCCCACGTACTTGCCGTTGGTGCTGGTCTGGTCGCCGTCGTCGGTGGTGAGGGTGTTGCCCTCCGCGGAGTCCATCACCGCGAGGGTCACGGTGACCTCCTCGGCCGCCGTCGTCTCCACCTCGGTGGTCTCCTCGTCGGTGGTCTCCTCGTCCGAGGTGGTCTCCTCCTCGGAGGTCGTTTCCCGGCCCGTCTGGTCCGGATCCTCTCCGCGGTTCATGAACCAGATGCCGGCGCCGACGCCGCCGACCACGAGGACCAGCAGGGCGATGCAGCCGCAGGCGAGACCGATCCAGAGTCCGGTACGGCTCTTGGGCTGCGGAGCGGGCGGGGTCGGGTACATCGGGGGCCTCCTCGGGGGACGGAATGCTGAGTGGGTCCAGTCAACGACACCGGGCGCCGGAGCGCCATGGGGAGGACTCCCCGTCCTGCTCAGCGGGCGGTGCGCCGGTAGTAGAGCGCGAGCATGGCGCCGGAGAGGTTGTGCCAGATCGAGAAGATCGCGGCGGGCAGCGCGGCGGCGGGGGAGAAGGCGCTCGCGGCGAGGGTCGCGGCGAGTCCCGAGTTCTGCATCCCCACCTCGATCGAGGTGGTGCGGGCCGCGCGGACGTCCTGGCGCAGCAGTCGCGCCGCCCAGTAGCCGAGCAGGTACCCGAGGCCGTTGTGCAGCACGACCGCGAGGAGCACGATCGCGCCGGCGGAGACGATGGCCTCGGTCGACCCGGAGACCACGGAGATCACCACGAGCGAGATGCCCGCGACGCTGATCCAGGGCAGGGCCGGCAGGATCCGGTCGACGAGCTTCCCGGCGACCAGGCGGATCACGAGGCCGCCGATCACGGGCACGAGCACCATCTTCACGATCGACAGCGCCATGGCGCCCGCGTCGACGGGGAGATAGGACCCGGCGAGCCACAGGGTGAGCACCGGGGTGAGCAGCGGGGCCAGGAGGGTCGAGATCGAGGTCATCGTGACCGAGAGCGCGGTGTCCGCCTTCGCCAGGTAGCAGATGACGTTCGAGCTGGTGCCGCCGGGGGCGCAGCCCACGAGGATCACGCCGACGGCGAGCTCCGGCGGCAGCTGCAGCAGGATGCTCACGCCGAGGCCGATGAGCGGCATGATCACGAACTGGGCGACCACGCCGATGAGCACCGGCAGCGGGCGGCGCAGGACCAGGCCGAAGTCCGGAGCGGTCAGGGTCAGGCCCATCGCGAACATGATGACGCCCAGGTAGATGCTGGTGTGCGGGGCGAGGGCCTGGCCCACCGACGGGGCGAAGAAACCGATCGCGGCGGCGAGGAGGATCAGGGCGGGGAAGACTGTCACGGCGATGCGCGCGGAGCGGTCCTCGGAGGCGCGCGCCGTCTCGGCGGGCGCGGGGGCGGTGGTGGTCATGCCTCGCAGGGTACTGCTCTTTGAGACGGCATCCCGCGATGTGGACGGATCGTGGACTCCCGTCAGGCCCCGACGGCGGGCGTCCGCGCCGGCACCGGCCACTCGTGCACCGGATCGCCCGAGTCCACCCCCGCTCGGTACCTCCGCGTCATCTCCGCGAGGGCCGTCGGCCGATCCAGGCCGCGCACCTCGAGGGAGGTGACGGTGTCGATCTGCCAGCGGGCGCCGTTGCGCCCGGTCCGCGCGCGGCCGGTGAGGATCCCCGCATAGCGCTCGACCACGTCGGCGTCCGCGCCGAGATCCCGGAGGCCCTCCATGGCCTGCGGGATCAGCTGGTCCAGGAGCAGATCGGCGACGCGCACGCGACCGGTCACGCGGGGCCAGCGGATCCGCGCCTCGAGGCCCCAGCGGGCGCACTGCTCGAAGGCGTCGGCCGCCTGCTCGAAGCTCATCCGCGACCACAGCGGCCGCCGCTCGAAGACCAGCGAGTGGAGGATCCCGTAGAAGAACGCGGCGTTCGCCGCCATGTCCGCGGGGGTCGGACCGGCGGGCAGCAGGCGGTTCTCGAGCCGCAGATGGGGGACGTCGGTGCCGGGATCGTAGATGGGCCGGTTCCAGCGCCACACGGTGCCGTTGTGGAGCATCAGCTCGTGCAGCCGGGGCGAGGCGCCCGGTGTCAGCAGGGGCTCCTCGGCCATCAGTCGCGACTCCGGGATGAGCGCCGGGAACAGCCGCACGTTCTCCTCGAAGAGGTCGAACATCGAGGTGATCCAGCGCTCGCCGAACCACACCCGGGGGCGCACACCCTGCGCCGCGTACTCGGGCGGCCGGGTGTCGAGGGACTGCACGAAGGCGGGGACGCGGGTCTCGTGCCAGAGGCGCCGGCCCAGCAGGAAGGGCGAGTTCGCGGCGAGCGCGACCTGCGGGCCGGCGATGGCCTGCGCGGCGTTCCATGCGGCGGCGAACTGCTCGGGCGGGACCTGCAGGTGGAGCTGCAGGGAGGTGCACGCGGACTCGGGGGCGATCGAGTCGAAGCTCGCCTCGAGTCCCCGGCCCTCGCCGTTGATGCGCAGGGCGATCTCCTCGCCGCGCGCCTCGAGAACGCTCGATTCGAGAGCCGCGTAGCGGTGGCCGGGGGCGCGCCAGTCCTCGCCCGCGAAGAGCTCCTCGGTGATGGTGGGGAGGTGGCCGACGGGGATCGCGCGGGCGCCGTGCTCGCGCGCGGCGGCGTCGACCTGGTCGAGCCGGGCCTGCAGGGCCCGCTCGAGGTCGGCGAGGCCGTTGCCGTGCGGGATCGAGACCGGGAGGTTCGCCTCGACGTTGTAGCGGCCGATCTCGTGCGTGAAGCCCTCGTCGTCGAGGGTGGCGAGAACCTCGTCGGCCGTGAGCGAGGGCGCCATGGTGGTGGCGTCGGCGAGGTTCAGCTCGAGCTCGACCCCGATCGTGCCCTCGTCGACGAACTCGGCCGTGTCCAGGAACGTCTCGAAGAGGTCGAGGTTCCGTCGCAGGTCGTGGCGGTAGCGCGTGCGCTGACCGCGGGTGTATTCGGTCGAACCGATCTCGCGTCCCATGCGGCACATCCTGACACGGGAGTTAGAGTCATTCGCCCTGTGACCCGCATCACGAGACCCGCGCCACCCCTGCCACTTCTGGTCATCGTGACCCTAGGCTCGTCGGCACCAGTAAAGGTGATGGTGACTTTAACAGGAGGTGTCCTCGACGTGACCGCTCTCGCCGTCTCCACGGTGATCTTCGCGCTGCGACCGCACCCCACCACCCGTCGGCTCGCGCTCTGGCTCCCGCTCGTGCGCCGCATCCGCGCCCCGCACCAGGGCCGCTGGGCGCTCCCCGGCGGCCCCCTCGACGATCGGGAGGACCTCGCCGCCGCCGCGAGCCGCACCCTGCGCGAGACCACCCGGCTCACCCCGGACTACCTCGAGCAGCTTTACGCCTTCGGCGGTCTGGACCGGGCCACGGGGGACGCCGAGCGGACCGTCTCGATCGTCTACTGGGCCCTGGTGCGCCCCGAGGACACCGTCGCCGGCGCCGTCAACGTGAAGTGGTTCCTCGCCGACGAGCTGCCCGAGCTGGCCTTCGACCATGCCGAGATCGTCGAGTACGCCCTCTGGCGCCTGCGCAACAAGGTCGAGTACTCGCAGATCGCCGCGTCCTTCCTGGGCCGCACCTTCACCATCGCGGAGCTGCGCGGCGTCCACGAGGCCGTCCTCCAGCGCCCCCTCGACCCGGCGAACTTCCGCCGCCAGATGGAGTCCTCCGGCCAGCTCGTCGCGACCGACGAGTTCCGCACCGGCGGCCGCCACCGTCCCGCCCGCCTCTACCGAACGGTTCCCCGACCATGACTGCCCTGCCGACCACCACGGCCACCTCCTGCTCCACCCGTCTGCTCACCGACCCCTGGGTGATCGACCGCGAGGACCCCGGCTACGGGCCCGGCGCCTCGATGGGCGACCGCATCCCGCTCGCCGCCCCGCGCCAGGGAGAGATCCCCGAGGAGTACCGCACCGCCTCCGAGGAGGAGCTCGCGGACCGCATCCGCGCCGCGAAGGCCGCCCTCGGCTCCCGCGTGGTGATCCTCGGGCACTTCTACCAGCGCGACGAGGTCGTCGAGCACGCCGACTACGTGGGCGACTCCTTCCAGCTCGCGACCGCCGCCACCGCGCACCCCGAGGCCGAGGCGATCGTCTTCTGCGGCGTGCACTTCATGGCCGAGACCGCGGACATCCTCTCCCGTCCCGAGCAGGCCGTGATCCTGCCGAACCTCGCCGCCGGCTGCTCGATGGCGGACATGGCGGACATCGACCAGGTCGAGGACTGCTGGGAGCAGCTCGGCGAGATCGCCGACGACGTCATCCCGGTGACCTACATGAACTCTTCCGCGGCCATCAAGGGCTTCGTCGGTCGCCACGGCGGGATCGTGTGCACCTCCTCGAACGCGCGGACCGTGCTGGAGTGGGCCTTCGCCCGCGGCCGCCGCGTCCTCTTCCTGCCCGACCAGCACCTGGGCCGCAACACCGCCCGCGCGATGGGCGTCGGCCTCGACGAGATGGTCATGTGGAACCCCCGTCGGCCCCTCGGCGGCAACACCGCCGAGGAGATCCGCGCCGCCCGCGTGCTGCTCTGGCACGGCTTCTGCTCGGTGCACAAGCGCTTCACCCCCGCCCAGATCGAGCGCGCCCGCACCGAGCATCCCGGCGTGCGGGTGATCGTCCACCCCGAGTGCCCGATGGAGGTCGTCGACGCGGCCGACGAGGCGGGATCGACCGACGTGATCCGCCGCGCGATCGAGGGCGCGAGCGAGCCGACCACCTTCGCGATCGGCACCGAGATCACCCTCGTCCAGCGCCTCGCCGCCCAGAATCCGCAGCATCGGATCTTCTGCCTCGACCCCGTGGTGTGCCCCTGCTCGACCATGTACCGCATCCACCCCGGCTACCTCGCCTGGACCCTCGAGTCGCTGCTGCGCGGCGAGGTCGTCAACCGCATCGCCGTCGACCCGTCGGTCGCCGTGCCGGCCCGCCTCGCCCTCGAGCGGATGCTCGCGGCCCGGCCATGAGCGTCCTCGTCGTCGGCTCCGGCATCGCCGGGCTCACCGCCGCGCTGCGCCTCGCCGGACGCACCGAGGTGCTGCTGGTGTCGAAGGGCGCGCTCGCCGACGGGGCGACCGCCCGCGCCCAGGGCGGGATCGCGGCCGCGATCGACCCGGCTGACAGCCCCGCCGCGCATGCCGCCGACACCCTCGCCGCGGGCGGTGGTCTCGGCGACCCGGCCGCGATCCGGCTGCTCTGCGAGGCGGCGCCGAGCGTGATCGCCGAGCTCGCCGATAAGGGAGTGGTCTTCGACGCGGGCCTCGGCCTCGAGGGCGCCCACTCCCGCCACCGCATCCTCCACGCGGGCGGCGACGCGACCGGCGCCGCGATCCAGGCCGCCCTGCAGTCGGCGCTCGCGGACCGCGTCGAGGTGCGCGAGCACACCGTGCTCGTGGACCTGGTCGTCCGGGCCGGACGGGTCGTCGGCGCCGTGCTGCTCGGCCCCGACGGCGTGCTCGTCGAGCAGCGGGCGGACGCGGTCCTCCTCGCCACCGGCGGCGCCGGCCAGCTCTTCTCCCGCACTACCAACCCGCTGACCGCGACGGGGGACGGCGTGGCCGCGGCTGCCCGGGCGGGGGCCGTCCTCGCCGACCTGGACCGCGTGCAGTTCCACCCCACCGCGACCCCTGGCGCGCACCTCGTCTCCGAGGCCGTGCGCGGGGAGGGGGCGGTGCTCCGCGACGCGCGGGGCGAGCGCTTCGTCGACGAGCTCGCCGCCCGCGATGTCGTCGCCCGCGCGATGGCCCGCACCATGGCCGCGCAGGACGGCGCACCGGTGCTGCTGGACGCGACCGCCCTCGGGGCCGACTTCCTGGCCGCCCGCTTCCCGACGATCGACGCCGCCGTGCGCGCCGAGGGCCTCGACTGGGGCCGGGAGCCGATCCCCGTCACCCCCGCCGCGCACTACTGGATGGGCGGGATCCGCACCGACCTCGACGGCCGCACCTCCCTGCCCGGCCTGCTCGCCGCGGGGGAATGCGCCTGCACCGGGGTGCACGGCGCGAACCGCCTCGCCTCGAACTCCCTGCTCGAGGGGGCCGTCTTCGGTGCCCGCGCCGCCGAGTCCGCCCTCGCCACCCCCCGCTCGTCGGCGTCGCCTCCCGGCCCGAGCTCCCCGCCGCGGGAGAGCGGCACTGACCCCGCCTGGACCCGTCGCGCCCTGCAGGAGGAGATGTGGTCCCACGCCGGGCCGCTCCGCAGCGGCGAGGGACGACCCCGCCTCCCGGACTGGGTCGCCCCGGATCCCACCGACCGGCGGTCCGTCGAGGACCGCAACCTGCTCCTGCTCGGCCGGCTGCTGCTGGCCGCCGCCCGCCGACCCGCCCGCCTGGAGGCCCCCGCATGCTGACCCCCGCCCTCATCGACCCCGTCGTCCGCGCCGCCCTCGCCGAGGACGCCCCCTGGGGCGACCTCACCGGGGAGCTGCTCGTCCCCGCGGAGGCGACCGCCACCGCCGGTCTCGTCGCCCGCGAGCCCGGGACGCTCGCCGGGATCGACGTCTTCGCCGCGGCCTTCACCCTCACCGACCCCTCGGTGCAGGTCGTCCCGCGCACGGCCGACGGGGACCGCTTCGCGGCAGGGGAGGTCCTCGCCGAGGTCAACGGACCCGCCCGGGCCGTGCTCCAGGCCGAGCGGGTCGCCCTGAACCTGCTGCAGCGGATGTGCGCGACCGCGACCCTCACCGCCGCGCTGGTCGCCGCCGTGGAGGGGACCGGCGCCCGCATCACCGACACCCGGAAGACCACGCCGGGCCTGCGGGTCCTCGAGCGGCACGCGGTGCGCTGCGGCGGCGGGGTCAACCACCGCTTCTCCCTCTCCGACGGGGTGATGGCCAAGGACAACCATCTCGCCGTCCTCGCCCGGTCCGGGATCGGCGTGGAGGAGGCGCTGCGCGCGGCCCGGGCGCGGCTCGGGCACATGGTCCGTCTCGAGGTCGAGGTGGATCGCCTCGACCAGATCGAGCCGGTGCTCGCGGGCGGGGCCGACGTCATCATGCTCGACAACTTCTCCCTCGCGGACCTCCGCGCGGGGGTCGCGCTGATCGCGGGCCGCGCCGTGGTCGAGGCCTCCGGCACCATCACCCTCGGCACCGTGCGCGACGTGGCCCTGACCGGCGTGGACGTCATCTCCTCGGGCGCGCTCACCCACTCCGCCGGCAGCCTCGACCTGGGGCTGGACATGGACGTGCGGGCGTGAGCACCGTCTACCTCGACGCGGCCGCCGCGGGACCCGTGCGCCCCGAGGCCCTCGAGGCGGCCTGGCCGTATCTCACCGGCGTGTTCGCGAACCCCTCCTCGCACCATGCTGCGGGGGAGGCCTCCGCCGCGGGGCTCGAGGACGCCCGGGCCCGCGCCGCCCGGGTGCTCGGCGTGCGCCGCCACGAGATCGTGTTCACCGCGGGCGGGACCGAGGCCGCGAACCTCGCGATCAAGGGCCTCGCCCTCGGCTCGCCGCGCGGGAGGCACCTTGTCACCTCCCCGCTCGAACACGAGGCGGTCCGCGAGTCGGTCGACCACCTGCGCCGCCTCCACGGCTTCGCGGTCACCGAGGTGGAGGTCGCACCCGACGGGACGATCACCCCGTCGGCCCTGCGCGCCGCCCTCCGTCCCGACACCACCCTCGTCTCCCTCGCCCTCGCCAACACCGAGATCGGGACGATCACCGACGTGCGCGCGCTCGCCGCGATCGCGCACGAGGTCGGCGCACTCGTCCACACCGATGCCGTGCAGGCCGCCGGCTGGCTCGACCTGCGCGGGCTCGGCGTCGACGCGCTCACCCTCGCCGGGCACAAGGTCGGCGCGCCCAAGGGCAGCGGACTCGCGATGCTCCGCGGGCGACTGCCCGTCGAGCCCCTCGTCCACGGCGGCGGGCAGGAGAACGGCCGACGCTCCGGCACCGAGAACGTCGCCTTCGCCGTCGCGCTCGCCGTCGCCCTGGAGCTCGCCGAGGCGGAGCGCGCCGAGCGCGTCGCCCGCATCACCCCGCTCCGGGACGCGCTGCTCGAGCGGGTCCTCGCCGCGGGCTGCATGCTCACCGGTCCGCGGGCGCCGCGGCACCCGGGGCACCTGTCCTTCTGCGTGCCGGGCCGCAGCGGGGAGTCGGTGCTGCTCGACCTCGAACGGCGCGGGGTGATCGCCTCGAGCGGCTCCGCCTGCGCCGCGGGCAGCGATGAGCCGAGCCCGGTCCTCCTCGCCCTCGGCCTGCCCCGGGAGCTGGCGCAGTCCGCGGTGCGCCTGACCCTCGGCGGCGACGTCACCGCGGAGCAGATCGAGGAGGCGGGGCGGGCGGTGTCGGCCGTCCTCTGTGCCACGATGGCGCGGTGAACACCTCCCCGCTGCTGCCGATCCTCTCGGTCCGCCCCGTCCTGGACCGCCTCACCTCCCTCGCCCGCACCCATGAGCGGGACGCGACCCTGATTCCTGGCCTCGCGGTCACCGAGGAGGAGGTCGCCGCGAACCCGCCGGCGGCCCTCGAGCAGATCGTCGACGAGTTCGGCGGCATCGTGCTGCGCGATCAGACCCTGCTGACCCTGCTCGTCGAGGACCGCACCGACGTCGGCCCGTACACGCTGCTGGGCGACGCCGCGACGTTCTACCCCCTCTTCGAGACGCCCGAGGCCGCCGTGATCCTCACCCTCGACGAGGAGGGCGCGCCCGGTGCCGTCTTCGGCATCGGCGAGGACCTCGCCCTGCACCTCGTCGCCCCGGACCTCGGCACCTACCTCGAGCGCTTCGCGGACGCGCTCGCCGCGACCCTCGCCGAGCTCGACCCGGCGCTCGAGGGCGAGGAGCGCGACGAGGCCGCCGAGCAGCTCATGAACGATCACCTGTTCACGCAGGTCCTCGGACTCGCCGATCCCGACCCGGCGCTGGACGTGCCGCTGCGGTCCCCGTCGGACTCCGCGGTCCCGGAACTGCCGGCCGGCGCGCTCGCCGTCGCCGACCTGCGCGAGGCCCCCGTCGGCGCCCGCGTCGACCTGATGGAGGCCGACGTGCCCGGCGACCCGCTCGAGCTGCACGTCGCCTGGCGCGCCGGCGGCCGCGCGGTGGTCCTGCTCGGGGGCTGACCCGCGCGGTCCATGGGGAGAACTCCCCATGGTCGCCGCGGGAGACCCCGCCTAGCGTGAGCGTGTGACGGGGTTCCTGGGTGCGGACACGGACGAGGTGCGGCGGATCGGCGGGGACATCGCCACCGGCGCCGGACGGATCGATGCGCTGGCGGAGCGGCTGACGGCCGTGCTCGCCGCGGTCGCGTGGGTGGGGCCGGATGCCGACGCGCTGCGCGCCGACTGGGCACTGCAGGTGCGGCCGGCTCTCGTCGAGCGCGGTGAGGCGCTGCGCCGCGACTCCCGGGAGCTGACCGACCATGCCGACGAGCAGGACGACGCATCGTCCCCGTTGTCGGCGCAGCCCGCCGTCCAGCCCCTCGCCGTGAAGCTGGTCGCGGCCATCGCCCCGCTGGCGCCCGCCGAGCCCACCGCCCCGGGACCGCCGCCGACCGAGCGCACCGTGACCATCGGCCCCGACCACGAGCTCGCGCCCGGCGATGACGACGAGCCGTTCGGGATCGGTGTCGAGCTCGCCCCGAGCACCACCTACGAGGTGGGCGACCACGGCACCTTCCACACCGACGAGACCGGCGCCGTCGTGTACGTGCAGGCCGAGGGCGGCGGCGAGAGGATGAACCCGAACCTGCGCGAGACCTTCCCCGACGCCGTATACCACGTCAACGACCTGGCCTACTACCGTACCGATGAGCTGGGCCGCACCGAGCACCTCTTCGTCCCCGAGGTGATCGTGGACCGCGACATGGAGCGCAGCCAGTCGATCCAGTCGACCATCGCCGAACGCTGGGACATGGCCGGTGACGGCACCTCCGAGCCGGTGGAGTACAACGCCGGCCACGTGCTGGCCCGCCAGCTCGGCGGGATCCGCGAGGAGATCAACTACACCCGCCAGTGGGATGAGGTGAACCAGTCCCGGTCCGGTGTGGAGAACATCTACTCCGTCGAGTCGCTCCTCGCCGACGGCGTCACCGAGGACGGACGCTCGTACTCCTACGAGACCGAGATCCACTGGGGCGAGGAGCAGCCCGCCGGCGTCGGGCCGGAGTTCGACAGCGAGCCGTGGGAGTACGTGCCGGAGAGCTACGACGTGACCGTCACGGAGGACGGCGAGGAGATCGTGGACCTCCATCTGCCCAACTACCCTGACGGTGCCCGTTTCCCCGAGTGACCCGTGGAGGGATCCGGAATGACGCAGCAAGCATCCCCGATGGAGCGACAGGGCGCCCTGGTGCAGGAACTGGGCACCGTCCTGCTCGCCTCCCTCGACCCGCCCGCCGACTGGCGGCACGTCGGCGCGGCCTTCCTGCCCCACGGCACCGCCTGGGCGGGCCGCTTCGTGATCACCGCGGCCGACGACGCCGTCCCCGGGGGCGGCGACGCACCCTTCGCGGAGGGCTCGCGGATCGCCTCGCTGCTCGACGAGCTGCAGTCGGTCTCCGCCGAGGAGGGCGCTCCGTTGCTCTCGCTGCGGCTGGACCTCTCGCGGCCCGAGCCGGAGCGGATCGCGCTGGGCTCGACCCTGAACCGGGACCGGGATCCGGGGGACCTCGACGGGCTCGGAGGGGTGGATGCGCAGGTCGCGCAGCGCCTCGCGGAGCGCTTCGGGGCGGAGTCGCTGCCGGGGTGGGTGCGGGACCTGCTTCCCTGAGGGTGGGGAGTCCTCCCCATCGCCTCGGCGGCGGATCGCCGCTTACCGTGATCTCGTCAACGGGGGAGAACTGAGGGGGGGACGGGCGACGATGAGCGCATTCCTGGGCGCGGATACCGAGGCGCTGCGCACGATCGGATCGATCTGCGCGCGGCGGGCGGCGGTCCTCGAGGACCTCGAGTCGCTGTTGAGCGGTGTCGTCGACGACGTCGAGTGGATCGGGGAGGACGCCGACGAGTTCCGCGCCGACTGGAGCTCTCGCGTGCGTCCCGGGCTGCAGGACCTCGGCGTCGAGCTGCGGATGCAGGCGCGCCGGCTGGTCGAGCACGCCGACGAGCAGGACGCCGCCTCGAGCGCGAGCGACTCCTTCGCGGCGGACCTGGCGCGGACGCTCGGGGAGGCGGCCGAGGCCCTCCTGCGGGGGGCGCTGGGCGGTGCGACGGGGGTGGCCGAGGGCGTGATCGCGGGGGCGGTCGCCGCGGCGCTCGAGGAGATGTTCCGCGAGGCGCTCTCCACCCCGGAGGGTCGTGCGGCCTTCCTCGGCGGACTGCTGGGCGCGTCGCTGCTCGGCGGACTCCTCGCCGAGCTCCTCACCCGGGCGCTCGCGCTGGGCCAGGCCTTCACCGATCTGCTCGGCTCCCTCGGTGGCGGACTCGCCCTGGGCGCGGCCCTCGGCGATCAGCTCGGCCAGGAGCCTCTTCCCGTCGCGGCAGCCGCGGCGTCGGACGAGCAGGCGACGGCGGGCGGCGGCGAGTCGGCGGGTGGCGGCAGCGCGGGCGGCAGCGGTGGCGGCAGCGCGGGCGGCAGCGGCGGCGGCTCCGGCGGCGGAGACGCAGCGGGCGGCGGAAGCGGCGGCGGAAGCGGCAGCGGCTCCGGCGGCAGCTCCGGAGGCGGTGCCGGGGCGGACCCCGCCGCCTCCGGCGACGAGGGCCCCGTCGCGCACGGCCGCGCGATCGGCGGTCAGGGCATCGTGGCGGGGGAGGACTCCAGCTCGGGCGCGGTCTTCGCCGGGCGGATCGAGGCCCCGGGCGCGGACTCCGGGATGTCGCTCCTCGAGCGGCTGATGGCGATGATCGGCGACGCCATGGGCTCCGGCGGCGGCGCCGCCTCGATCGGCGGAGACATCGGCCGATCCTGACGGGTCTACGCTGGTCGGCATGTCCGCGCACAGCCCCGTCCTGATCCTCGTCCCCGGTTCCCGCCCTGCGGATCCCGCCGCCCCGGCACTGCTGGTCACGGACCTCGCGGCCACCCGCGGTGACGGTGTCTTCGAGACCATCGGCGTGTTCGACGGGCGCGCTGTGAACGTCGGCCCGCACCTGGACCGCCTCGAGCGCAGCGCCCGGATGATGGATCTGCCGCTCCCCGCGCGCGAGGAGCTCTCCGCGGCGATGGAGGCGGCGATCGCGGCCCACGACCCGGTCGCGGAGCTGACCGTGCGGGTGATCGTCTCGCGCGGCGTGGAGGGCTCCGGCGAGCCGACCGCCTGGGTCCACGCCCGCGCGGCCGACGATTGGTCCTCCCATCGCGCCGGGATGCGCGTGATCACCCTGGACCGGGGACTGGCCACGACTGCGCCCCGGACCAGCCCCTGGCTGCTGGCCGGCGCGAAGTCGCTGTCCTATGCGGTGAACATGGCCGCGACCCGCGAGGCGGTGCGCCGCGGAGCCCGGGACGTCCTGTTCGTGGCCTCGGACGGGTACGTCCTCGAGGGGCCGACGTCGACCCTGCTGGTCCGGCGGGGCGAGGACTTCCTGACCACCCCGGTGAGCGCCGGTGTGCTGCCGGGGACCAGCGTCGGCACCCTCTTCGCGGCACTGCAGGCCGAGGGACGGTCTGCCCGCGAGGAGCTGATGACCGTCGCGGACGTCGCCGGCTCCGACGGGGCGTGGCTGCTCTCCTCGAGCCGTCTCGCCGCTCCTCTGACGCATCTGGACGAGGCGGAGCTGCCGGTGGATCGTGAGCTGACCGAGCGCTTCGGCCGGCTGCTGACCGGCCGCGACTGATCACAGGCGGGAGAGCACCTCCCGCGCGAGGTCGGTGTCGACGACCACGGTGTCGATCGCGCCGCTGCGCAGCACACCGAGCACACCGGGAGCCTTCTCCGCACCAGCGGCGACGCCGAGCACCTCGGGGATGCGCACCAGCTGGTCGAAGGTGACTGCGAGGACACGCTGATCCGAGGGGGCGCCGAGCGGCTCGCCGTGGGCGTTGACGAACCGCCCGCACACATCGCCCACGGGTTGCTGCGCGTCGAACGCCGCACGCTCGGCGTCGTCCAGGCGCATCAGCTCGACGATGTGCGGGGAGGAGTGCATGCCCGCGGAGCCGATGCCGACCACGGCCAGCTCCACGCGGGCGGCGTCGGCCAGCACGCTGCCGATGCTGGACTCGGCGCGCAGTGTGGCGAGCGCCGTCGCGGATTCGAGGATGGCGGGGGCGTAGAGCGTCTCGGGGCGCGATCCGAGGCGGGAGGCGAGGACGCGCAGCACCGAGTCGCCGGAGTCGAACTGGTCCAGGGCGCTGTGGCCGCCGACGAGCGGGAGGACCCGGGGACGGGGCCGGAGGTGGAGCGTCTCGAGCTCGGCGACGACGTTCTGGACCGTCTGCCCCCAGGAGACGCCGAGGCTCGAGACCTGCGCGGCGCGGTCGGTGATCACGGCGGCGCCCTGGCGTGCGACCGACTCCATCGCGGAGGTGCGCGGGGCGGAGACGACGTACGCCTCCTGCAGGCCGAAGGCGGCGCGCAGGGAGGCTTCGAGGGCGTCGTCCCGGCGCGGCGGACCTTCGGGGTCGTGGATGCTGATCTCGACGATGCCCCGGTCCCGAGCCTGGGTGAGGATGCGGGAGACGTTGGAGCGGGAGAGGCCCAGCTCGGCGGCGACCTCTGTCTGGGAACGTCCCTGCTCGTAGTACAGGCGGGCGGCCCGCACGATCACGGAGGTGTCGCGGGGTGCGGGCATGCGGGCCTCCTCGTTCTGGGCGGGTCGGCCCAGCCTACGCACCGGGGTGACAGAATCCGTGACGACGACGAGGGAGGCGGCATGGCCGAGGAGCTGGAGCTGATCGTGGTGGTGGCGCACCTCGAGGTGGGCGATGCGGAGGATGCGCTCCGCTCGCTCGCCGCGCGGCTGCTGGAGGAGGGGGCGGTGACCGTCGACTTCCCGGAGGCGCTGCGGGAGCGGGAGCGGCAGTACCCGACGGGCCTGCCGACGCCGATCCCGACCGCGATCCCGCATGCCGATCCGGCGCTGGTGCGTCGGCCGGGTCTGGCCCTCGCCACGCTCGCCCGCCCCGTGGACTTCGGGGAGATGGGCGGCGAGGGCACCGTGGGGGTGCGCGTCGTGGCGATGCCGCTGCTGACCGACGCGGCGTCGCATCTGCGGGCACTGCAGCGCCTGATGGGCGTGCTCCGCTCGGAGGATGCCGTGGGGCGGCTGCTCGAGGCGGAGGACGAGGACGAGCTGCGCCGGTGCGCAGGAGAGCTGCTGGAGGGGGAGACCGCGTGAGGGGTCCGAGAGTCGGGGTGAAGGCGCTGGTGGTGCGCGATCGCCAGGTGCTGATGAATCGCTATACGGATGCGGACGGGCACGTGGTGCTCGCCCTGCCCGGGGGAGGTCAGGAGCACGGAGAGCATCAGGTCGCGGCGCTGATCCGCGAGTGCCAGGAGGAGATCGGGGCGACGGTCGAGGTGCATCAGATCGCCTGCCTGTTCGAGATCCTCACCGAGCGCCGCTATCGAGACGGCGCTCCCATCCCGCTGTTCCATCAGGTGAACATCGCGTACTGGTGCGACCTCGCCGAGGGCGAGGAGCCGGGTGTCGGCACCGATCCCGACGCCGGCCAGGACGGCACCGAATGGCTGTCACTGGACCGCCTCGACGACCACGACGTGCGCCCCGTCGAACTGAAGCGCTGGCTGCAGTCCGATCCCTCGAGCCGCCCGGTCTCCCTCGGGGTCTGCGCCCCGGCCTGAGCTCCAGGCTGATCTCCGGCCTGACCCCCGATCTGCGCGGCGGCCGGGGCCGGGTCGCTCAGAAGGGCGGTGGCCCGGGATCGGACGGGCACACCGACCCGCAGGGGTCCACCGCTCCGCCGTCCCCGGGCAGGGCACCCGCCCGCGCCGCCGCGGCCGCCCGCTCCGCGAGGTGCTCCGCCCAGCGTCGTTCGAGCGTCGCGGCGAGAAGCGGGGTGGTCATGTCGGTGTGCTCGAGGGTCCAGGACGTGTGGGCTCCATCGAGGGTCCACCGGGTGACGGCGGGCTCTCGGCGACGCAGCTCGGGAGGACCGGTCCCCGCGCCCAGGCAGGCGCGTGGATCGGAGGGCTCGGCGGCAGAAGGGTCGGGAGTCGCCCCGGCCTCGCGTGTGGGATCGAGGCGCCCGACTGTCTTGAGCTGGTGGTGTCGCCAGCAGAGGCGATGGAGATTTTCGAGCGTGGTCGGTCCTCCACGCGCCGGGTCTCGGTGGTCGAACTCCTCGATGTGGTCATCCTCGGAGGCGAGAACCGTGGAATGCGTGCAGCCCGGCGCCGCGCAGACGGGATGTCTCAACCGGAGCTGTGTGCGCTGGGCCGCGGTGGGCGTGTATCTCGTGGTGGGAGCGTCGAGGTACGCGCCGCTGATCGGGTCGGTGAGCAGGCGGTGCCAATCCGGCTGCCCGGCGGCCAGGAAGCGGGCCTGGTCCGCGGGGATCGGAGTGCGGCCCTCGAGCATCCCCGGGGCGTCGCTCGCACCGAGCAGGGTCATGGCCGGGACGGTCACGAAGAGGGTTAACGCGGTCCGGGGAGCTTCGACGGGCTCGTGGTGCAGCAGGGAATGGGTCAGGACGAGATAGCGCAGCGTCGCGAGGGACAGGGCCCGACCGTTCTCCAGCGCCGTGCCGTCCGGGTCGAAGGGAAGTGCCTCCCCGGGCTGCTCGGCGAGCTGCTTGCGCTGGGCCGCCTGGACCGTGCGCGCGACGGCGTCGAGCCGATGCGACAGGGCGAGGATCTCCAGCATCGGCCCCGTCACCGAGAGAGTCGCCGTCCCCTCGGGGACAGGACCGATCTGCACGGACACGTCCCGCTCCGGCGTGCGCGCGGGTTCGGGGACCTCGGAGAGGGTGAGGCTGATCGCGAGACCGAGATGCCGATCGAACTGGGAGCGCGAGATGGAGGCGACTTCCCAGGTCGCGACCACGGCGTCGATCGCGGCGGCCTGCGCATCGCTCATGCCCGCGAGCCGCCGGAGCAGAGTCCGATGCCAGTCCTCCGGGAGGTCCCCGGTGGTCAGCTGCTCGAAGGTGCCCGGCATGACGGTGACTGCGCGGTGCGCGTCCCGGACCCTGCCGGCCGCCTGGGAGGCGGACACCCGCAGGGCGGTGGCCAGCTTCATCGCGATCAGGTCGAGATCGTCGCTCGGGTCGCTGACGTCAGGGTCCTCCTGCAGGAACTGCGCGACCTCCGCGAGCTGGCGCGCGTAGAGCCGGGTCCGCTCCCGAGAGGTGTCATGGATGGTCACGGCCTGCTGCGCGTGCGCGGTGACGACCGGGTCTGCTTCGTGCGCGCTGTCGACCAGCGCAGAGGCCCGGACGGCCTCAGGGGTGAGGGGCCGGCGGGCGCGGACGGGCCAGGGCCTCAGCTCGCGGGGGAGCTCTGCGGTCATCACTGCGGACATGTCCTGGAAACCCCCGTCCCATCTCGCCGTCGACGCCCCCGGAGTTCCGGGGAGATGTGACAACGCTATTCGATGCCTGAGGGTGAGGGAACCCCTGCGCGAACATGGGGATGAAAATGTGGAAAACCGAGAGTGGGGAGGAACGGTTCGCGCCGCGGGCGGGAACCTCCTGGCGGTTCAGGGCGGGGGAGTCGGTGGTGATGCGCGCGGGAGCGGGGACGTCGACGCGATGGTCAGCGCACCAGACGCCCAGGCCATGGACGTGTCGCGACACGCAGGATGCCCCGACATCTCCGAGCGGAGGGTGCCACGACGGGTGATCGCGCAGCACGCGCGCGCCCCGCGTAATACACGTTGGGTGCGACATGTGGGCCGCATATTAGTCCATTGTGGAAAACCATTCTCTGGGGAGGAATCGTTCGTGCAATCGATCGCCGAGAACCCTTCCTCTGGCGCGCTCGAGCGGGCATGATGGCGCCCATGTCCCTTCGGATCAGCCAGCACACGGCGCGCTCAGAGCGCCCGGCGCGCTCCGCGTCACAAGTGAGGGTCGATGTGCACCTTCGGGCCGCGTGGCCTCTCCGGCGCGGTCGTCGGCCCGCGGCGCGGCTCGGCGCCCTCCCGCCCGCGTCCCGGCGTCGCGGCGAGGACGTCCGGGACCTCCTCCAGCGCGATGGTGCTGCCCACGATCGGGCACGGGTCGACGGTGCCCGAGGCATAGGCCGCGATCGTCTCCTCGAGGGCGGGGGAGGCGCTGAGCACTCCGACCGCCGTGACGTCCGCGAGGACCAGCTCGCGCGAGTCCACCGGGGTCGGTGTGCCGGCAAGGCCGATGAACACCGCCCGGCCTCCGGGCTCGACGAGTTCCACGGCGCGGGCGGGCAGGAGCGGGGCGCCCGCCGCGTCGATCACCGCGTCCCAGGGGAGATCGGGCAGCGTCGCGTCGTCCCAGACCCCGTCGAGGCCGAGGGTGCACGCGAGCTCGAGGTGCGGGCCGGGCAGGCCCAGCACATGGACCTCGGCCCCCGTGGCGCGGGCGAAGAGGGCGCTGAACAGGCCGATCGTCCCCGGTCCCATGATCAGCACGCGGTCCCCGACGGACAGCTGTGCGCCCTGCACGGCGCGCAGCGCGTTCCCGCCCGGCTCGACCAGCGCCCCCGACGTCGGTCCCACCGCATCCGGCAGGGCGTGCAACGAGTTCGCAGGCACGGCGAGCTGCTCGGCGAGGGCACCGGCGCGGGCTCCGCGGATCCCGACCTCCTCGCGCGCGGCGCAGACGTGCTGATGGCCGCGGCGGCAGCGTCGGCACGATCCGCAGCCGAGCATGGTGTCTCCCATGACCCGCCGGTCCAGCCACCCCGGATCGACGCCGGTGCCGACGGCGCTCACCCGCCCGCACCACTCGTGCCCGATCCGCATCGGAAAGCGGGAGACCCCCTGTTCGAGGTAGGACATGTGGCCGCTGAAGATCTCCGCATCGGTGCCGCAGATCCCGGCGCGCTCCACCTCGACCACGACCTCGCCGGGGGCGGCGGTGGGCGGCTCGACCTCCTGCACCTCGGCCCGACCCGGTCCCGTGATCACCAGTGCGCGCATCGTCGTTCCCCCTCGAACGTCATCCCGACCGCCGGACCCCTCGAGGCGCTGGAACGAAATAACATAGGATCCATGATGTTTCCGAGCGTAGGCCCGATCGATGATGAGGGGAACGGCAATGGAGCTCCGCAGCAGCCAGTGGTACGGGGGCGAGGACCGCAACGGCTACATCCATCGGGCCTGGATGCGGCGCGGCGTGCCCAACGACGCCTTCCGCGGCCGCCCCCAGATCGCGATCGCGAACACCGCGAGCGACCTCACCCCCTGCAATGCGCACCTCACCGGCGTCGCCCAGTTCGTGAAGAACGGCGTGCTGGAGGCCGGAGGAGTGCCCCTCGAGCTGCCGGTCACCTCCCTCGGCGAGACCAACGTGCGACCCACGGCGATGCTCTGGCGGAACATGGCCGCCATGAGCATCGAGGAGATGCTCCGTGCGAACCCCGTCGACGGCGTCGTCCTCCTGGGCGGATGCGACAAGACCATCCCGTCCCTCCTCATGGCCGCGGCGAGCGTGGACATCCCGGCGGTCGTGATCCCGGGCGGACCGATGCTCAACGGCACTTTCCGGGGGGAGCGGCTCGGGTGCGGCACGGGCGTCTGGAAGCTCAGCGAGGAGGTTCGGGCAGGGGCCCTCTCCCAGGAGGACTTCACCCGCTCCGAGTCCGCGATGATCCGCAGCGCCGGTCACTGCAACACGATGGGCACCGCCTCGACGATGGCGCTGGTCGCCGAGGCGCTGGGCACGATAGTCCCCGGGATCGCCGGCACGCCCGCGGCCGACGCCCGGTTGAACGAGGCGGCCCAGCTCACCGGTCGTCTCGCCGTGGACCTCGTGCGCGAGGGGCGCACTCCGTCGTCCTTCCTCACCAAGGGCTCCTTCCACAACGCGATCGTGGCCCTCGCCGCGATCGGCGGTTCCACCAACGCCGTGGTGCACCTGCTCGCGATCGCTGGACGACTCGGCATCGAGCTGAGCGTCGAGGACTTCGACCGGATCGGTGCGAGGGTGCCGCTGCTGGTCGACCTGCAACCCGCGGGCCGGCACCTCATGGAGGACCTCTTCCGTGCCGGTGGCCTGCTCGCGGTGCTCCGCGAGGTGCAGGACCTGCTGGATCCCGAGGCGCTCACCATCACGGGCCGGCCCTTGGTCGAGCATCTCGAGGGTGCGGAGATCTGGGACCCCGAGGTGATCACCCCACGCAGCGCGCCGCTCCAGGAGGACGCGGGCATCGCGCTGCTCCGGGGGAACCTCGCCCCCGACGGCGCGATCATCAAGCCCGCCGCCGCCTCGCCCGAGCTGCTGCAGCACCGGGGCAGGGCGCTCGTCTTCGACAGCATCGAGGACTTCCACGCCCGCATCGACGATCCGGATCTCGAGGTCGACGCCTCCACGGTCATGATCCTGCGCGGCTGTGGACCGAAGGGGTATCCGGGCATGCCCGAGGTCTCGAACATGCCGCTGCCCCCGAAGCTGCTCGAGAAGGGGGTGCGGGACATGGTCCGCATCTGCGACGGCCGCATGTCCGGCACCGCCTACGGCACCGTCGTCCTGCATGTCGCCCCGGAGGCCGCCGCAGGTGGTCCCCTCGGCCTGGTCCGCACCGGCGACTGGATCGTGCTGGACGTGCCGGCCCGCCGACTCGACGTCGAGCTCAGCGCCGAGGAGCTGGCCGCTCGAGTTCCGTCCGAGGCCATGACCTCGGCTTTCGCGAGTCCCGAGCGCGGCTGGGAACGGCTCTACGTCGATCACGTCCTGCAGGCCGATACCGGTGCCGACCTCGACTTCCTCGTCGGATCGAGCGGATCGGACGTTCCGCGCGAGTCGCACTGACCCGGCCCCACCGTCGACCCGTCCGTCGTCGCGCGCGCCCGGACCCGTCCCTGTCCGCCCCATCCCCCGACACCGCTCGACTCTCCATCCCGCACCACCAGGGCAAGCGCTAGCCTGGATCCCGTCGTCCGCCCGCGGAGCTGCCGCGGACCTCCCACCCAAGGAGCATCATGACTGTCTCTCCCCGCCTCAGCTTCCACGACGGCCGCTCGATCCCCCAGCTGGGCTTCGGCGTCTGGCAGGTCTCGAACGAGGAGGCCGCCGACGTCGTGGTGACCGCCCTCGAGACCGGCTACCGCCACATCGACACCGCCCGCGGCTACAACAACGAGGCCGGCGTCGGTGAGGCGCTGCGACGCTCGGGCCTTCCCCGGGACGATGTCTTCGTGACCTCGAAGGTCCCCAACCAGGACCAGGGCCGCGACGCGACCCTGCGCTCCTTCGACGCGAGCATGAGCGACCTCGGCCTCGACGTCCTCGACCTGTACCTGATCCACTGGCCGGCGCCGTCCAAGGGCCTCGCCGTCGAGACCTGGAAGGCACTCACCGAGCTCCACGAGCAGGGCCGCATCCGTTCCATCGGCGTCTCCAACTTCCGCCGCGAGGACCTCGAGAAGATCGAGCACGCCACCGGGATCGTGCCGGTCATCAACCAGATCGAACTGCACCCGTACTTCAACCAGCCCGAGCTGCGCGAGTACCACGCGGAGAAGAACATCGTCACCGAGTCCTGGTCGCCGCTGGGTCAGGGCGGCGGCGAGCTCGAGGACCCGGTGATCGCCGAGATCGCCGAGGCCGTCGGCGCCACCACCGCCCAGGTGGTGCTCGCCTGGAACCTCGCGCTGGGCAACGTGGTGATCCCGAAGTCCGTGACCCCGGAGCGCATCGCCGCCAACTTCGCCTCCCTCGAGGTCACGCTCTCCGAGGAGCAGATCGCCGCGATCACCGCGCTGCACAAGGGTGAGGCGGGTCGTCGCGGCGGCAACCCGGACGACTTCGGCGGGCACCAGGGCGCCTGACCCCGCCGGGCGCGGCCCGGCGCCCATCGGTCCCGGCGCCCATCGGTCCCGGCGCCCATCGGTCCAGCCACCCGTCGGTCCGGCCGACGGACGCGCCCCACCCCGCCCCGACCCCCGCACCCGCGCGCCGTGCTCCCGCTCGAGGGAGCACGGCGCGCGGCCGTCGGCTCGAGCACCAGAGCAGACGGCCGTCGAGGTTGCGTGACACACCTCGTGCGCTGCCGGACAGGAAGAGGATGTGAGCACGCCGCCCCGACCCGATCCCGCCCAGCACTTCACCGCGTTGTACGACGAAACGTACGCCGACGTCCTCCGCTTCGTGCGCCGCCGCCACGGGGAGAGCGGGGCGGAGGACGTGGTCGCAGAGGCCTTCCTCGCGGCCTGGCGACGTTTCGAGGACCTGCCCGAGGATCGCGGCGACGCCCGAGCCTGGCTGTTCGGCATCGCCCGCGGCACCCTCGCCAACGGTCGACGCAGCGACCGCCGTCGCGATGCCCTGGGCGTGCGCCTGGCCGACGCGGAGTCGACGACACCCCACCCGGAGGATGATGCTGCGACGTTGCGGCTCGACGTCGCCCGGGCCTGGCGCCATCTCACGGACGGCGAGCAGGAGGCCATCGCGCTCGCCGTCCTGGACGATCTCACGTCCGCGCAGGCTGCCCGCGTGCTCGGCACCACGGCGGTCGCCTACCGGCTGCGTGTGTCCCGTGCCCGCCGGAGACTGCGCCGCCTCGTCGAGGACGGGCCGCCCCCGCACCCCGCGCCGCCCCCGCACCCCGGGCCGCCCGCGCGCCCCGCGCCGCCCGCCCACCCCGCGCGCCCCGCCCCGTCCGTCGACACCACCTGGGAGGCCATCCGATGACGACCACCGAGATCGAGACCGCGCTGCGCTCCCTCGACCCCGCCCCTCCCCAGCACGCTGGTCGCGAGCAGCGGGCCGAGGCCGATCTCCGGCGGATCCTCGCCACCACGCGCCGGCAGCCGAAGGCTTCGGACCCGCGCTCCGCGGATGCCGACGACACCCGACCCCGGGCGGGATCGCGTCGGCATCCGCTGCGCCGACGGGGTCTCCTCGCTCTCGCCGCCGCGGCCCTCGTGGTCACGACGGCGGTGGTCGCCGTCGACCTGATCCGTCCGCCGACCGCCTCCGCCGGCTGGACCCCGGTCGGCGACCCGGTCGCCGTGGATGCCCCGGGCGTGCAGCAGTGCGCGCGCTGGTGGCGCGTGGAGTCCGATCGGCTGCGGCCGCTCCTGCAGGAGCAGCGCGGGAGCACGACCCTGGTCCTGGCGGGCGACGAGGACGGGCGGGAACTGCTGTGCACCGCCACCCTCATCGATGGGCGGGAGCCGATCGGGGGTATGACCTCGCTGGAGGAGCCGCCCGCGGCGGCACCCGGTGCCGACGAAGTCGTGGTGGGTTTCGTGCAGACGTCGTTCCAGGAGGCCATGCCGCAGAACGGCTGGCAGGCCGATGGGTCCACCGCCATCACCGGGCACGTAGGCGAGGACGTGGCGCGCCTGGTCCTGGACACGGAGAGGGGCCCGGTGGAGGCGAGCGTCGCGGACGGCCGTTTCGCCGCCTGGTGGCCGATCGAGGACGACTCCGACCCGCACCCCGTCGTCCCGGCGACGATCACCCTGGCCGACGGCACCACCCGCACCGTGACCCTGGAGGGGAGCGCCTGACGCCACCCGCGGCGACCCCGTAGGGTCGGGGCACACGGCGGGACGCATCCGGCCCCGCCGCAGTGACCACGAGAAGGAGCATCGCCATGACGGAGAACCCCTACGACCCGTCCGCTAACGGCACCGACACCCCGCGCGAGGACGTCACCGGCCCCGACGGGACCGAGAACATCGACCGGATCCTCGAGCTGGAGCGGGAGCGGGACGCCTCCGGTCGCAGCGACGACGCCGCGGACATGCCCGCCGAGCTGGGCGAGGAGGACGTGGCCGCCGCCGAGCAGGGCAACCGCGCCGGGGACGAGATGCTCACCGATCAGGAGCTCCCGGACGGCCGGGAGCTGCTGGACGAGGCCGACGAGCCCGTGGACGCCTTCGAGGACGAGCCCTTCGCCGAGGACGACCCACTGCGCCGCGACCGCTGACGGGCGCCGAGCTCACAGGGGCAGGCGCACGTACGTCATCTCCAGGTACTCGGCCATCCCCTCGTGGGATCCTTCGCGGCCGAGCCCCGACTCCTTGACCCCGCCGAAGGGGGCGGCCGCATCGGACGCGACCCCGAGGTTCACCGCGACCATCCCCGACTCGATCCGCCGCGCCGCGGCCGTCACCGCGCCCAGATCGTCCCCGATCACGTAGCTCATCAGCCCGAACTCGGTGTCGTTCGCGGCGCGGACCATCTCGTCCACGTCGTCCATGACGATGATCGGGGCGACGGGCCCGAAGATCTCCTCCCGGGCGACGCGGGCGTCGGCCGGGACGTCGGCGAGCACCGTCGGCAGGTAGTACGTGCCGCCCGCGCAGCCGTCCGGCAGCTCCTCGGCCGTCGGCCGGCGCCCGCCCACCAGCACCCGCGCCCCGCGCTCGACCGCGTCGGCGACCAGCTCCTCGACCTTCGCGAGCCCCGCCTCGTCGAGGAGCGGGCCGAGCGTCGTCGCGGGGTCGATCCCGGGCCCCACTTGCAACGCCGCCGCCCGCTCCACGAGCGCCGCCGTGAACTCCTCCGCCACCGACGCGTGCACGTAGAAGCGGTTCGCGGCGGTGCACGCCTCGCCGTTGTTGCGGAACTTCGCGGGCATCGCCGCCTCCACGGCGGTCGCCACGTCGGCCGACGGAAGCACCAGGAACGGTGCGTTCCCGCCGAGCTCCATCGACGTGCGCAGCACTTGCTCGGAGGCCTGGGCGAGCAGCCCGCGACCCACCGGGGTCGAGCCGGTGAAGGACATCTTCCGCAGCCGCGGATCGGCGAGCAGCGTCCCGGACAGCCCCCGTGCGTCGGAGGTGACCACGCAGTTCACGACGCCATCTGGCACACCGGCGTCGGCCAGGATCCGCATCAGCAGCAGCGACGTCAGCGGCGTGGCCTGCGCGGGCTTGAGCACCACGGTGCAGCCGGCCGCGAGCGCCGGACCGATCTTCCGCGTGCCCATCGACAGCGGGAAGTTCCACGGCGTGATCGCGAGGACCGGGCCGACGGGCCGCGCCACGGTGAGGATCGCCTGGTCGGCGCTGGGCGCCTGCCGGAACCCGCCCGGCTGCCGCACCGCCTGCTCCGAGAACCAGCGCAGGAACTCGGCCCCGTACGTGACCTCGCCGTACGCCTCCGCGAGCGGCTTGCCCATCTCGAGGGTCATCGCGAGCGCGAGGTCGTCGGCCCGCTCGTGGCACAGCTCGTAGGCGCGGCGCAGGATCTCCGAGCGCTCCCGCGGGAGGGTCGCCGCCCACGCGTCCTGCGCGGCGACCGCGGCATCCAGCGCGCGGCGCCCGACGGTCGCGGCGTCGGCGTCCACGACCTCGAGCAGCGGCAGCCCCGTCGCGGGGTCGATGACGTCCAGCGACGGGGTCCCGCCGAGGAAGCCGCCGTCCACGAAGGAGCTGCGCGGCACCCGCTCCAGCAGGTCGGCGATGCGGTCCGGGGTGATGGTGGGCAGGTCGGGCACGGGAACCTCCAACGTCGTCGGGTCCGTCCAGTCTGCCCCTCGGCGTCGCCCGGCGGGGGCATGCTGGGCCCGAGGCCGCGGCCCCGACCGGTCAGAGGGCCGCGATGTCCTTCGGCTCCTCGGCGCCGTCCTCGTTCTCGCGCACGATCATGCGGATCGGGTCGAGCTTCGCCCAGACGAAGAAGAGGATCGCGACGACCACCATGGCGATGCCCGCCCAGAGGTTGGCGTTGAGCCCGTCTGTCTTCGCGGCCTCGTGCGGCGTGAACGCGAACAGCCCCATCGCGACGAGGATCAGGCCGAACAGGCCTACGAGCGCGCCGATGAAGGTGCGGATGTCGAAGGCGCCGGCGGTCTCGACGTGGGCGTCCGCGGGGACGTCGGGGGAGTCGGCCGGCTCGGGGGTCGTGCCCTTGTGCGTGTTCATGGTGTGCTCCTGGTGATCCCGGCTCAGGCGAAGACGATGTTCAGGACGCTGACGAGGACCAGGCCCAGGCCGGCCATCGGCACCGGGCGGCGCCAGATCGGCAGGTCCTTCTCCTCGGGGTCGACGAGCTGGGACTTCGGGGTCTCGGAGTAGACCAGGCCCTTCAGCTCGTGGACGGGCTTCGGGGCGGTGAACTGCGTGACCACCACGGAGACGAGGATGTCGACCACGAAGGCGGTCGCGGCGCTCACGAAGGCGAGGCCCTGGCCGGGCAGCTCGAACAGCCCGAAGAAGGTGGAGGAGGCCCACAGCGCGACGGCCGAGAGGGTACCGGCGACGAGGCCGGTCCAGCCCGCGGTGGGGGTCATCCGCTTCCAGAACATGCCCAGGATGAAGGTCGCGAACAGCGGCGCGTTGAAGAACCCGAAGAGGGTCTGCAGGTAGTCCATGAGATTGGAGAACTGCCCGGCGATGAGCGCGGTGAAGATCGCGATGACGCAGGCCATGAGCGTCGCGACGCGGCCCACCTTCAGGTAGTGGGCGTCGGGGGCGTCCGGCTTCACGTACTGCTGGTAGAGGTCGTAGGAGACCACCGTGTTGAAGGCGGAGATGTTCGCGGCCATGCCGGCCATGAACGCGGCGAGCAGGCCCGCGATCGCGACGCCGAGCAGGCCGTTGGGGAGCACGTCGCGCATGAGCAGTAGCAGCGCGTCGTTGTAGTTCACACCGGTGGCGGCCGCGCCGGCGGCGTCGCCCGCGTGGTCGAGCTGCTTGTACTCGGTGAGCTCGCCGACGAGCACGGCGGCGATCATGCCGGGGATGATCACGATGAAGGGGATGAACATCTTCGGGAAGGCGCCGATGATCGGCGTCATCCGGGCGGCGGTGAGCGACTTCGAGGCCATCGCGCGCTGCACCTCGACGAAGTTCGTGGTCCAGTAGCCGAAGGAGAGCACGAAGCCGAGGCCGAAGACGATCCCGATCACGGAGAGCACGGGGCTGTCGAAGCCGGAGAGGGCCTGGCCGGGCCAGGTGTGCAGCTGCTCCCCGCCGAGCATGCCGTCCCCGGCGACGCGCTCCGTGAGGCCGTTCCAGCCGCCCACGCGGTGCAGGCCGATCAGGGTCAGCGGCAGCAGCGCCGCGACGATCACGAAGAACTGCAGCACCTCGTTGTAGATCGCGGCGGAGAGCCCGCCCACGGTGATGTAGAAGAGCACGAACGCGGCGGCGAGGACGAGCCCCACCCACATCGGCCAGCCCAGCAGCCGGTTCACGATCGTCGCGAGCAGCGACAGGTTCACGCCCGCGATGAGCAGCTGCGCGACGGCGAAGCTGATCGAGTTCACCAGATGCGCGCCGGTGCCGAAGCGCATCCGCATGAACTCGGGGACCGAGCGCACCTTCGAGCCGTAGTAGAACGGCATCATCACGACGCCGAGGAACAGCATCGCAGGCACCGCGCCGACCCAGAAGTAGTGCATCGTCGGCATGCCGTACTGGGCGCCCGTGGCGGACATGCCCATGATCTCGACCGCGCCGAGGTTCGCGGAGATGAACGCCAGGCCCGTGACCCACGCGGGCAGCGAGCGGCCGGAGAGGAAGAACTCGATGGAGCTGGAGACGCCGCGCTTGGCGTACCACCCCACTCCGAGCACGAAGACGAAGTACAACGCGATGATCGCGTAGTCGATCCACTGCGCATCCAGCCGGATGTCGACCATGATCAGATCCTTCAGAGTGGGGAGAGGGGGAGGGGACGTGGAGGGGACGGGTCCGGGCCAGCGGTGAGCTGACGGGGAATCCAGCGCCGACGGCGGGTCACGCTACCACCGGGCGAGGAGCCGCGTGCGGCATCTTCCCTCAAGGTCCGGACAGATGCTCCGCCGTGTGGTAACGGCGCGCCGGTCGGTGGGCGGACGGGCAGGGTGGTCGGCCGACGGGCCCGGACCGTGCCCGGGCATCCGTTCCAGCCCGACCGCCCCCGCCTCGACGTGGCTCGGCTCACGTCGACGGGAACGTTCACGTGGAAAATAGTGCCCCGTCACTTTTCTCGGTTAGGCTCGCGGCGCTCGGAGACGAGACACGACTCGATGATGAGGAACGACAAGGAGAGCGATGAGGCAACGACTGTCGCGGCGCTCGGCGCTGGTGGGGACCGGAGCGGCGCTCGCCGCCGGGCTCGCCGCCTGCGCCCCGCCCAACAACGGCACGGTGAACGCCGAGCCCACCATCCCCGCCGCGGACGGCAAGGTCACCGTGACCTACTGGGCGTGGCTGAAGGACCTGCAGAAGGTCGCCGACGTGTTCAACGCGTCGCAGGACCGGATCACGGTCGAGGCCACCTGGATCCCCGGTGGCAACTCGGGCGGCTACGCCAAGATCCTCTCCGCGGTCGCCGCGGGCGGCGGTCCCGACATCGCCCAGGTCGAGCTGCGTCAGATCCCCGAGTTCGCCCTCGCCGGCGCGCTCGTGGACCTCACCCGCTACGGCTTCGGCGACCAGGAGTCGCTGTTCGACCCGGGCGCGATCAGCCAGGTCAAGGTGGGCGACTCCTTCTGGGGCGTCCCGCAGGACACCGGCCCCGTCGCGACCTTCTACAACCGCGAGGTCCTCGAGGGGGAGCTGGGGCTGACCGTCCCCGCGACCTGGGACGACTTCCGCGAGGTCGCGGGTGCCGTGCAGGAGGCCGGCAAGAACCTCATCAGTCTCGACCCCTCCGACGGATCGCACCCCATCGCCTGGGTCATGCAGTCCGGCGCGGTGTGGTTCCGCCCCGAGGGCGACGGCTGGATCGTCGACATGACCGACGACGCCTCGATGCGCGTCGCCGAGTTCTGGGACGGCATCTTCGCCGACGGGATCGTCGGCACCGGCTACGGCTCGTACACCACGCCCTGGTACGCGGCGGCCGGTGACGGCAACGTGCTCGCCTCGATCTCGGGCTCCTGGTCCGACGCCCTGAACGCCACCGTCCCCGGCGGCGAGGGCAAGTGGGCGGTCGCCCCGATGCCCACCTGGTCCGACGGCTATGCCTCCGGCGGCCACGGCGGCTCCTCCGGCGCGATCCTGTCGAACGCGAAGCACCCTGCCGAGGCGCTCGAGTTCCTCACCTGGATGTGCACCGACCCCGCGGGGATCGACGCGATGATCCAGTACTCCGGCATCGGCTGGTCCCCGGCCGCGGACTACATCGGCGAGAGCCGCATGCAGCCCTCGGAGTTCTTCTCCGGCCAGAACTACAACGAGGAGGTCATCGTCCCGATGGCCGCCGGCCAGAACCTCGACTGGACCTGGGCACCGCTCATGCAGCGCGCCCAGGCGATCATCGGGGACGGCATGACCCGAGCAGTCAGCGGCGAGGTGCCGCTGGTGGACATGTTCGCCGACGCGCAGACGCAGATCGTCGACATCATGCGCACCATCGGCTTGAACGCGGAGGAGGCACGATGAAGGCGAAGTCCGCTCCCTGGGTGCTGATGGCGCCCTTCCTGTTCCTGTTCGTGGTGACCATGGTGGTGCCGATCATCATGGCGATCGGCTACTCCTTCACCCGCGTCGAGCGCTCCGGCCTCCTCGGTGAGGCGGGCGTGACCAGCGTGTTCGCCGGCCTCGACAACTACATCGCGGCACTGTCGAACGTCAACTTCATCGCCTCGCTCGGCCGCATGGTGCTCTTCGGCGCGGTGCAGGTGACGGTCATGATCGTCGCCGCGACGGTCCTCGCCCTGCTCCTCGAGAGCGCCTCGGCGAAGTGGCCCGGCTTCTTCCGCGCGACCTACTTCCTGCCCTACGGCATCCCCGGCGTGATCGCGACGATCCTGTGGTCCTTCCTCTACATCCCGGGCCTCAGCCCGATCGTGGACACCCTCGCGGTGGTCGGGATCAACGTCGACTTCCTCGCCCCGAACATGGTGCTGTGGTCGATCGCGAACATCGTGACCTGGACCTACACCGGCTACAACATGCTCATCATCATCGCCCAGCTGAAGGCGATCCCCGGTGAGCTCTACGAGGCGGCCAAGCTCGACGGCGCCTCCTCGCTGCGGGTCGCGCTGTCCATCCAGCTGCCGCTGATCCGCCCCGCGCTCATGCTCACGATCATCTTCTCGATCATCGGGACCCTGCAGCTCTTCGCCGAGCCGCGCCTGCTGCAGACCATGAGCTCCGGCATCACCTCGGAGTACACCCCGAACATGTCCGCCTACGCCTTCGCCTTCCAGTACAACGACATCGGCATGGCGGCCGCGCAGGCCGTGATCATCGCGGTCTCGGCCTTCGTGCTGTCCGCCGTGGCGCTCGGCATCTCGAACTGGACGGAGAAGCGTCGATGACCACCACGCAGACTCACCGGGCGAAGGCCTCCGGCTCGCCCCGCCGCACCGCCGACCACTCCCGCTCCGGCTCCCGCGACGCGGGCCGTCGGCCCACCACCACGATCCTGGTCACCGCGATCCTCGCGATCGTCGCGATCTACTTCCTGGTGCCGGTCTACTGGGTGGTCGTCAACGCCACCAAGTCCACCGAGGACCTCTTCGGCACGAGCGGCTTCTGGTTCGGCGAGAACTTCCAGCTGTTCGAGAACCTCGGCGCCGTGCTCAGCGCGAACGGCGGGATCTTCCCCCGCTGGGCGCTGAACTCGCTGCTCTACTCGGGCGTGGGCTCCCTGCTCGCGACCTACTTCGCGGTCGCCGCGGGCTATGCGCTGGCGAAGTACCGCTTCCGGGGACGCAGCCTGGTCTACGGCTTCGTGCTGGGCGGTGTGCTGGTGCCCGGCACCGCGGTGGCGCTGCCGCTGTTCTTCCTGTTCAGCTCGGTGGGCCTGACCAACACCTACTGGTCCGTGCTGATCCCGTCGCTCGTGAGCCCCTTCGGCCTGTTCCTCGCCTCGATCTACGCGAGCGCCGCGGTGCCGGACGAGATGCTCGAGGCGGGCCGTCTCGACGGCGTCAGCGAGATCGGGCTCTTCCACCGCCTGGCCCTGCCGCAGCTGACCCCGGCGGTCGTGACCATCGTGCTGTTCCAGTTCGTCGCGATCTGGAACAACTACTTCCTGCCCCTGGTGATGCTGGCCGACGAGCGGCTCTACCCGATCACCCTGGGCCTGGACAACTGGCGCGCGCAGACGGACCGTCTGCCGGAGTTCTACCAGCTCACCGTGGGCGGCGCGCTGCTCTCGGTGATCCCGCTGGCGATCCTCATCCTGGTGCTGCAGCGCTTCTGGCGCGGCGGCCTCACCGAGGGCTCCGTCAAGGGCTGAGCGCCGGGGGCGGGGCCGGCCTGTCCGGGCCCGCCCCGCTCGCCTCCGCCCGCCCCCGCTCGCCCGCACCCCCGCCCCCATCGGCGGGGCCATGGTCGGGTACTGGCGTCACAGCGATGACTACGCCATATATGGCGTCGTGCTGCGCAGGGCGCCAGGACCCGGCCAACGTTCACCCCGTCAGCCACCGACCACTGCGCACCCCGGCAGTGCTTGCGCCGGGCCCGATCGGCGGCTTCGATGGGGTGATGAGCCCCACCGCGCCGACAGCGCCGCCTGCAGACGCCCACGCGGACAGCACGGCGGCGGCGCCGCAGCACACGGGAGGCCCGCGCCGCCGCACCCTGCTCACCGCCGCGGCGGGGCTGCCCCTCGCCGGCCTCGGCCTCTCGGCCTGCGGCACGGATCTGCTGCCCGGCGGGGGAGGGGACGAGCCGGACCTCGCCGCCGAGCTGCCGCGCCGCGAGCCCGGGCCGGCCGAGGGCGCGGGGGAGAAGGTCGTGCCCTTCACCGCACGGATGCTCGCCCTCATCGACCGCGAGGAGGTCAACGCGGTCTGCTCCCCGCTCTCGGCACAGACCGCCCTGACCATGGCGGCGCTCGGTGCGGCGGGGGCCACCCGTGCGCAGATGGAGGAGGCCCTCAGCGGCACCGTCGAGGAGCTCGCCGAGACCGCCAACACCCTCTCCGCGGTGCTCGCCGCCGTCGCGGACCGGGCCCGGGAGGACGATGATCCCGACGCGCCCGAGCCCGCCGTCGCCTCCCTCGTCAACTCCACGTGGCTGCAGGAGGGCTTCGAGGTCGAGCAGCTCTACCTGGACGCCCTCGCGCAATGGTTCGGCAGCGGCGTCTTCGAGGTCGACTACATCGACCCCGGCGCCCGGGAGGCGGGCCGCGAGCGGATCAACGACTGGGTGCTCGAGCAGACCAACGACCTCATCGAGGAGCTGATCCCCCCGGACGCGCTCTCCGAGGACACCCGCCTCGTGCTGGTCAACGCCCTGCACCTCAAGGCCTCCTGGCCCGCACCGCTCGAGAAGACCGGCGGCACCTTCACCACCTCGGGCGGCGAGCAGGTCTCGGCCGAGATGCTCCGCGGCAGCACGTCGTCCTGGTACGAGGACGCGCTGTGCCAGGCGACCGCGCTCGCGGCGGCTGGCGGCGAGCTGGCCCTCGCGCTGGTGCTGCCCGTCGGTAGCCCCGCGGAGGTGCTCGACGCCTGGGCGGAGTCGGCCGACGACCCGGCCGCGGGGCTCGGCGCGCTGCTCGCGGGGCTCGAGAACGCGCAGGAGACGGTCGACGTGACCGTGCCGGCCATCGACATCGACTGGGACTCCTCCCTCGTCGACCTGCTGCGGGAGCTCGGCATGGCGGATGCCTTCACCGACATCGCAGACTTCTCCGGGATCAGCACCGCCGAGAAGCTGCTGATCAGCGACGTGATCCAGAAGGCCGTGCTGACGGTCGATGAGAACGGCATGGAGGCCGCCGCGGCCACCGCGGTCGTCATGGAAGCGGGCTCCGCCCCGCTCGAGCCGAAGGAGCTGGTGCTGGATCGGCCCTTCCTCGTCGTCGCCTACGAGCGCACGACCCTCGCCCCGCTGGTCGCGGGCTGGATCGGCGACCCGACGCAGACCCGATGAGCGCGCCCGTCCCGCCGACCGCCGACGATCCCTCCGCCTCCGCCGCCGCGTTCACCGCGCGGCTGCTCCCGCTGCTCCCGCTGCTCGCGCCGGGAGAGAAGGACCCGGCGGAGCAGAACATGGTCTGCTCGCCGGTCTCGGCACGGATCGCGCTCACCCCGCTCGCGCTCGGTGCGCGAACGGAGACGCTAGACCAGCTCGAGACGGCCCTCGGCGCCGACGCGGAGTCGCTCGCCGCGCAGGCCATGGCGCTGCGCGAGGCGCTCGAGCAGATCGGCGCCCCCGCGCAGGCGGCGCTCGTGGACGCCTTCTGGCTGCAGTCGGGGATCCACCTCGAGGGCGGCTTCCGGGACCGTCTGGTGCACGAGCTGCGGGCCCGGCCGGGGAGCGCGGACTTCACCCGCGCCGAGGGGCGGGCGCGAGCGCGGGACGAGATCAACGCCCTCGTCGAGGAGGCGACCGACGGGCTGATCACCGATCTCGTCGGCCCGGACGGCCTCTCCCCGCACCTGCTCCTCGTGCTCATCGACGCCCTGCACGTGCGCGCCCCCTGGACGGCGCCGCTCGCCCGCACCCGGGGCGAGTTCACCACGGCCCGCGGCGAGCGGGTGGAGACGGACCTGCTCACCGGGACCGGGGCGGGCTGGTCCGAAGGGGAGCTGTGGGAGGCGAGCAGCCTGCGGACCGTCGGCGGCGCGCTCTCCCTCGTGCTCGTGCGGCCACGCACCGGACCGGAGGCGCTCCTCGCGGCCTGGGCCGCGGACCCGGCGGCGCTCGTCGGCCTGCTCGCGGAGCTCCGCACCCCGCGCGAGGCCGTGCGCTTGAGCGTTCCGCCGCTCGATCTGCGCTGGTCCGGCGACCTCACGGGAGCGCTCGCGGGCCTCGGGGCCGGACCCGTGCTCCGGCCCGGGGCGGACCTCTCCGGCATCGCCGAGGATCCGCGCCTGCATCTCTCCCTTGTGCTCCAGCAGGCGGTGCTACGCGTGGACGAGGAGGGGATGGAGGCGGCCGCCGCGACCCTCGTCGCCGCACGCACCGCGGCCGCGGTCCCGAGCCGGACCCTCGCGCTCGACGTCCCCTTCCTCGCGCTCGTCGTCGAGACCGGGACCGGAACCCCGCTGGTGGTCGCGCGGATCGGCGACCCCACCGCGGCCGCCTAGACTGCGGGTAAGGGGTTGCCGAGCCCCACGGTGGACGATCGGATCCGATGGAGGAGACATGAGCGAGCAGCGACCCTGGCCCCTCGGAGTGCAGGGCCTCGCGTACGGAGGCGACTACAACCCCGAGCAGTGGCCCGAGGAGGTCCGGCTCGAGGACGTGGAGCTGATGCGCGAGGCGGGCGTGAACCTGGTGAGCGTCGCGATCTTCGCGTGGGCCACGCTCGAACCGCGCGAGGGCGAGTACGAGTTCGCCTGGCTCGATGACGTCATGGACCGCCTCGGAGAGGCCGGCGTCCAGGTCGCGCTCGCGACGGCGACCGCCTCCCCGCCGCCGTGGCTGACCCGCGCGCATCCCGAGATCCTGCCCGTCACGGCGGAGGGCACGGTGCTCAGCCCCGGCGGCCGCCAGGCCTACGCGGTCTCCTCCCCGCTCTACCGGGAGTACGCCCTGCGCATGACGCGGGTTCTCGCCGAGCGCTACGCCGAGCATCCCGCGCTCGCCCTCTGGCACGTGGACAACGAGCTCGGTTGCCACGTTCCCCACGACTTCTCCGAGCATGCGGCGCTCGCCTTCCGCACCTGGCTCGAGGACCGCTACGGCACGATCGAGGAGCTGAACCGGGCCTGGGGCACCGCGTTCTGGTCCCAGCGCTACGACGACTTCGCCGAGATCCTGCCGCCGCGCGCGGCGCCCACCTACCCCAATCCCACCCAGCAGCTGGACTTCGCCCGCTTCTCGAGCGATGAGCTGCTGACCCACTACCGGGCCCTGCGGGACGTGCTGCGGGAGGTCACCCCGCACGTCCCGGTGACCACCAACCTGATGCTGTCCTCGGCGACGAAGTGGATGGACTACTTCTCGTGGGCGGGGGACCTCGACCTGGTCGCCAACGACCACTACCTGATCTCCGCCGATCCCCGCGGTCAGATCGAGCTGGCCTTCGCCGCGGACCTCTCCCGCGGCGTCGCGGGCGGCGACCCGTGGATCCTCATGGAGCACTCCACCTCGGCCGTGAACTGGCAGAACCGCAACCGGTCCAAGCGCCGCGGCGAGATGCTGCGCAACTCCCTCTCGCACGTCGCGCGCGGGGCCGACGGGGTCATGTTCTTCCAGTGGCAGCAGTCCCGGGCCGGCGCCGAGAAGTTCCACTCGGCGATGGTTCCGCACGCCGGGCGGGACTCGGAGGTGTGGCGCGGCACCGTGGGCCTCGGGCGCGTGCTGCAGGCCCTCGCCTCGGTGCGGGGCAGCCGCGTGCTGAACCGGGTGGCGCTGGTCATGGACTACCCCTCGTGGTGGGCGAGCGAGCTGGACTCCCATCCCACCCAGGCCCTGTCCTATCCCGGGGAGCTGCTGCGCTGGTACACGGCGCTGTGGGACCTGGGGCTCGGGGTCGACCTGGTGCCCGTCGGCGGCGATCTCGACGGGTACGACCTGATCATCGCGCCGACGCTGTACACGGTCCGCGACGAGGACGCCGAGCGGCTCGCCGCCGCCGCGCGCGAGGGCGCCCAGGTGGTGATCACCTTCTTCTCCGGCATCGTCGACGAGAACGACCTGGTGCGGCTCGGCGGCTACCCCGGCGCCTTCCGCGAGCTGCTGGGCGTGCGCACCGAGGAGTTCGACCCGCTGCTCGAGGACGAGGTGCGCCATCTCGACGACGGCTCGAGCGCGGATCTGTGGAGCGAGCGCACCCACCTCGAGGGCGCCCGCGCGGTGCGCACCTGGGCCGACGGGCCGTTGCACGGCTGGCCCGCCGTGACCCGCCACGAGGTGGGGGAGGGAGCCGCCTGGTATGTCGCCGCCCGCCCCTCCGTCGCGGGCCTCGAGGCGCTGCTCGAGGAGATCGCGGACGCCGCCGGTGTCGAGCCGGCCGTCCCGGGCCTGCACCGGGACGTCGAGGCGGTGCGCCGCTTCGCCGAGGACGGCACCACCTATCTCTTCGTGCTCAATCATTCCGACCGCGACCAGGTGGTCCAGGTCGACGGTCGGGACCTGCTCACGGGACACACGGCCGACGGCGCGTTCACGGTGCCTGCGGGCGGGGTGGCGGTGATCGAGGAGTCCTGAGGTCTCGCTGCGGACCCCGTTCGCGTCGGCCACCCGCGGCTGACACACTGGCGCAAACCGGTTCACCGCCGAGAGGATCGCCGACGATGCCCGCTGCCCTGACCCCCACCCCCGACGGATTCCTCCGCCACGGGGAGCCGCACCTGCTGATCTCCGGGGCGCTGCACTACTTCCGCGTCCACCCCGGGCAGTGGCGCGACCGGCTGCGCCGCCTCGTCGCCCTTGGCTGCGACACGGTCGAGACCTACGTGGCCTGGAACGTGCACCAGCCGGCGCCGGAGGAGACCACCTTCGAGGGCTTCGCCGACCTGGGCCGCTTCCTCGACATCGCGCGTGAGGAGGGGCTCGACGCGATCGTGCGCCCCGGCCCGTACATCTGCGCGGAGTGGGAGAACGGCGGCTTCCCCGGCTGGCTGCTCGCCGACCGCAACCTGCGCCTGCGCCACCGCGACCCGCGCTATCTCGCGGCGGTCGACTCCTGGTTCGACGCGCTGATCCCCGTGATCGCCGAGCGCCAGACGACGCGCGGCGGGAACGTGGTGATGGTGCAGGTCGAGAACGAGTACGGCAGCTACGGCGACGACCGTGTCTACCTCGCCCATCTGCGCGACGGCCTGATCGCCCGCGGCATCGAGGAGCTCCTGGTCACCTCCGACGGCCCCGCCCGCATGTGGCTGACCGGCGGGACGGTCGACGGGGCGCTCGCGACCGTCAACTTCGGCTCCCGCGCCCTGGACGTGCTGGAGATGGCGCGCGAGGAGCTGCCTGATCAGCCGCAGATGTGCATGGAGTTCTGGAACGGCTGGTTCGACCACTGGGGCGAGCAGCACCACGAGCGCACCGGGGACTCCGCGGCCGACGAGCTCGCCGACATGCTCGGGGCCGGCATGAGCGTCAACTTCTACATGGCGCACGGCGGCACGAACTTCGGCCTGCGCGCGGGCGCGAACCACGACGGCGGTCTGCAGCCCACCACCACGAGCTACGACTACGACGCCCCGATCTCCGAGAACGGTGCGCTGACCGCGAAGTTCCGGGCCTTCCGCGAGGTCATCGCCCGCCACCGCGAGCTGCCGCCCCTCGAGGAGCATCTGGCGCAGCTCGGCCTCGCCGCCGAGCCCGCGACCCTCCCGGCCCGCGAGCTCCCGCTCGAGCGGGTCCTCCCGCTGCGCGGCACCGTGCTCTTCACCCGCACCGCGGCCGTGCACCCGGTCCCGCCCGCCTTCGAGGACCTCGGGCTGGAACGGGGTCTGCTGCGCCTCTCGCGCGAGATCGAGATCGCCGCGGAAGAGCACGAGAATCGCCGCGTGATCTCCCCGCTGAAGCTCTACGACCTGCACGATCGCGCGTGGGTGTGGGTCGACGGGGTGCCCCTCGGCGCCGTGGGCGTGGACGGCAGCGGACATGCCGAGACCGATCCCGCGACGGTCGAGCTGACCCCGTTCGCGGACCGTCTCCTGCCCGATGGCGGCCGCCGCACGGTGCGCGTCGAGGTCCTGGTGGAGAACCTGGGTCGCGCGAACTTCGGACCCCGCCTCGGGGAGCGCAAGGGCATCCTCGGCGGCGTCTGGCAGACGATCCGCTTCCTGAACGACTGGGAGGCCGACCCGTGGCCGCTCGAGGAGATGGGCGGCGAGTTCGCCCGGCTGCTCGCGGCCGACGGGCTCGCGGCCGACGGGGCGGCGGCTGACGGGGTCGCGGGCCCCGAGGCCCCGCCCGTCCTCGTCGGCTCCTCCGTCGAGGTCGAGACCCCGGAGGACACCTTCCTCGACGTGTCGGGTGCCGGGCACGGTGTCGCCTACGTCAACGGTTTCTGCGTGGGCCGCTACTGGTCGATCGGCCCGCAGCAGAGTCTCTACGTCCCCGCCCCGCTGTTGCGCGCCGGCCGCAACGAGGTGCTGCTGCTGGACCTCGAACGGGTCCCCGAGCGGCTCGGCCTCGCCTCCGCGCATCTGTGGGAGACCCGGCGCTGAGCCCCGTCTGATCCGTCCCTGACCGGCGATGACCGGTTGCGGACGGGCGACGGTGTGTGAAACCATTTGCGGAGCGGGCGTCCCGCACCCCTCGACACGAAGGACCACCACCTCATGGACGACCTCCGGATCGGCGTCATCGGCTTCGGCGCGCGCCACGACCTCGCCGTCCACGCGCACCGACCGGGGGAGGGCTCGGCCGTCACGGTCGTCGCCGACCCTTCCGCGCGGGGGAAGGCCCAGGCGCGGGAGGCGATCGGCGAGGACGTGGCGGTCGTGGACTCGGTCGAGGAGCTGCTGGCCGGTCACGAGGTCGACGCGGTGATGATCCTGACCCCCGACGCCACCCACGCCTCCGTCGCGCTGCGGACGCTCGGGGCCGGCATCGCGACCTTCTGCGAGAAGCCGATGGCGATCAGCGTCGAGGACGCCGACGCGATGCTCGCGCTCGCGCAGGAGCAGCGGGCCCGGCTGTACGTGGGCCACAACATGCGCCACATGCCGGTGGTGCGGCAGATGAAGGCGATCGTGGACTCCGGCCGGATCGGTCGGGTCCGCGCCATCTGGTGCCGCCACTTCGTGGGCGCCGGCGGTGACTTCTACTTCAAGGACTGGCACGCCGAGCGGGAGAAGGCCATGAGCCTGCTGCTGCAGAAGGGCGCCCACGACATCGACGTCATCCACTGGCTCGCAGGCGGGTACACCCGTCGCGTCTCCGGCATCGGCGACCTCGCCGTGTACGGCGACATCACCGATCGGCGCGACAACTCGGACCGCCGCATGGGGGACTGGTACGACGTGGACATCTGGCCGCCCACGACGCTGCGGGAGCTGAACCCGGTCGTGGACGTCGAGGACATCTCGATGCTGCAGATGCGGCTCGACAACGGCGTCCTCGCCTCCTACCAGCAGTGCCACTTCACCCCGGACTACTGGCGGAACTACACCGTGATCGGGGACGCGGGCCGGATCGAGAACATGGGCGACGGCGCGGGGGACCAGATCCACCTCTGGGAGTCCCGCCGCTCCGGCCCCGGGCGCCCGGACGCCGTCGAGGTGATCGCGCGGGCCGACGGCGGGCACGGCGGCGCGGACCCGAGCCTGGTCGCGGAGTTCCTGCGCTTCGCCCGCTCGGGCGGAGCCACCGACGTGTCGGTCATCGCCGCCCGCGAGGCGGTGGCGACTGGAGTGCTCGGCGCCGAGTCGATCCGGGACGGCGGGGTGCCGCGGGACGTGCCGCCGGTGGCGCCCGAGCTCCGCGCCTACTTCGACGGCGGCCAGGCCTGAGCCTGGCCACGCCGATGCGGGACCTTCGCCACTGGCTACGCTGGCCGCGGGCCGAGGACGGCCCGGAGCACCCGGGGCGCGCCCCGGAGCTCGACCCCACAGAGGCGAAGGAGCAGTCGCACATGCGGACACCGCGCACCCGCGCACGGCAGACACCCCGAGCGGCGGAGGCGATCGATGCCTTCACCCGGATCTTGGGGCGGAAGCACGTGCTCACCACGCCGCGCGCGACCGCCCCGTACACCACCGGCGACCGCTTCGGTTCCGGGGAGGTCCTGGCCGTGCTGCGGCCCGGGTCGCTGGTGGACATGTGGCGTGCCCTGCAGGTGTGCGTGGACCACGACCTCATCGTCATCCCGCAGGCCGCGAACACCGGCCTGACCGGCGGCTCCGGGCCCGGCGCCCCGGACGGTGAGCGGGACGTCGTCATCCTCTCCACCCTGCGGATCGACGCGATCCATCTCCTGCACGACGCCCGCGAGGCCGTCAGCCTCGCCGGCGCCACCCTCTACTCCCTCGAGGAGACGCTCGCCGCACACGGTCGCGAGCCGCACTCCGTCATCGGCTCCACCTCGATCGGCGCGACCGTGGTGGGCGGCATCGCCAACAACTCCGGCGGCTCCCAGATCCGCAAGGGCCCCGCCTACACGGAGCAGGCGATCTACGCCCGGGTCGAGGGGGACGGCACGATCCAGCTGGTCAATCACCTGGGCATCGACCTCGGCACCGACCCCACCCACATCCTGGATCGGCTGGAGCGCGGCGACTGGTCCGCCGCCGACGTCACCCCGCCGCCCCCCGACGGCACCGGTACCGACTACGCCGAGCACGTGCGCGAGCTCGCCCCCACCCCCGCCCGCTTCAACGCCGACCCGACCTTCCTCCACGAGGCCTCGGGCTGCGCCGGTAAGCTCCTCGTCTTCGCCGTCCGCACGCGCACCTTCCCGCTCGAGCAGGACAAGGCCACGTTCTACATCGGCACCGACCGCCCCGCCGATCTCGAGGCGCTGCGCCGCCGGTTCCTCGCGGCCGACGGCCCCCTGCCGATCTCCGGCGAGTACCTCAGCGCCCACGCCTTCGACCTCGCGGCCGAGTACGGCAAGGACACCTACGTCTCGCTGAAGCACGCCGGCTCCGCCGCGCTGGTGCGGATGTTCGCGCTGAAGAGCTGGGCCAACGGCGTCCTCGCGAAGCTGCCGGGCACCGGGCCGTCGGCCGCCGACGCGATCTCCCAGCGCCTGTTCTCCCTGGTCCCCGCGAGGATCCCGGCCCGCCTGCTCAGCTACCGCGACCGCTTCGCCCACCACCTGATCCTGGTCGTCAGCGGCAGCGAGCGCGCGGCGACCGAGCAGCTGCTGAAGGGATTCTTCGCCGAAGACGGACATGAGGGCGACTTCTTCGCCTGCGACGCCGAGGAGGCGCAGAGCGCGACCCTGATCCGCTTCGGCGTCGCGAGCGCCGCGAGCCGCTACTACGTCATTCACCGCGAGGAGGCCTCCGCGATGGTCACCTTCGACGTCGCCCTGCGCCGCGACGACGAGGACTGGCTGGAGGTGCTGCCCGAGGAGATCGCGGACCAGCTGCTGCAGAGCGTCTACTTCGGCCACTTCTTCTGCCACGTGCTGCACCAGGACCACGTGGCGAGGAAGGGCGTGGACCCCGTCGCGCTGAAGAAGCGGATGACCCGCCTGCTGGAGGAGCGCGGCGCCGCCGTCCCCGCCGAGCACAACTTCGGCCGGATCTATCCGGCCCCGGCGGGGACGGTCGAGCACTACCGTCGGCTGGACCCGTGGAACATGTTCAACGCCGGCGTGGGGGAGACGTCGGTGCGGAAGGGATGGGGGTGACGGACCCGGACGGTGAGCGCTGCCGGGTGGTCCACCCGGGACGCCGCACCTCGCAGGGGCGGGGGTGGAACCGAGCGGGTGTCGGTGAGAGGGTGGAGGCCCGGAAGACCCCATCTCAGGAGGTTCGGCCATGAGCAGCACCCCGATGTACCACCCCGACGACGACGAGACCAGTCCCCTCCCGGAGGACCAGGGCATCGCCCAGCCCGGCAGCGGAGCCGCCGAGGAGGACCCGTCGCGGTCCTCCGAGGACAGCGACTCCTCGGGCACCGATCACGACGAGCGCTCCGACGACGGCGACTCGCCGCTGGTCTGAGACCCGCCGCTATGAGCGATCGCTATCGCTCACAGCGGCGCGCCCGTCCCGCGTCGGCGAGGCGAGCCGGGCGGCACGAGGCGCACGATCCCCGCTACCATGAATCGTCAGGACCAGGGGACGTGCAGGGGGACGTGTGGGCGCCGACGACACGGAGTCATATCGCGGAACGGACGGTCGTTCGGGCACCGCGGTGCTCGTCTCCGAGGAGGCGAGGCAGCGCTGGCTGCACGCCTACGGACTTCCCCACGGCCATGCCGACGATCGGCTGCCCGGCGCGGGTGCGGAGCAGACCTGGACGACGTCCACCCCGCGCCTGAACCGCCTGGCGCGGATGGCGGCCGCGGTCGCCGAGGTGCCGTTCGCGGTCGTCAACGTCATCACCGCGGACGAGCAGCACCAGATCGCCGCGTTCGGCGTGGACCCCTCCGTGTGCTCGCGCGAGGACTCGATGTGCGCGAAGGTGTTCCTCGACGACCACCCCGCCGTGGTCCCGGACGCGTCCCGGGACCCGCGCTTCCGCGACAACCCCTTCGTGACCGGCGTCATCGCGGACGTGCGCGGCTACGTCTCGGTCCCTCTCCACGCGGAGGTGCCGCTGGGGTCGCTGTGCGTGTTCTCCTCCGCCCCCGCGACGATCACCCCGGACCAGCTGGTGCTCCTGGAGAACCTGGCGGAGAACGTCATCGACGTCCTCGAGCTCGAACGCCGCGACCGGCAGCTCGACGCCTCCCTGGCCGAAGCCGCCGCCACCGCGGAGCGGCTGGAGGACTTCGCCCGCCAGGTCAGCCACGACCTGCGCACGCCCTTGACGTCGCTGCTGGGCTTCCTGGAGCTCGCCCAGGAGGCCGATCACGAGGCGCAGGCGCCGGAGCTCCTGCGCCGGGCCGACGGGGCGGGGCGGCGGATGCTCGACTCGCTCCGCGACCTGCTCGACCACGCCGTGAGCGGGAGCCACCTCGAGAGCGGCCCGGTAGACCTCGGCGCACTGGTGCATCGGGTGCAGGACGACGTCGCCGACCTCGCCGCCCGCACCGGCGCCACCATCGAGTGTGCCGGCGGGATCGTCCGCGGCGATGAGTCGCACCTGCGCTCGCTGGTGCAGAACCTCGTGGTCAACGCCCTCAAGTACTGCCCCGCTGACCGTGCGCCGCGCGTGCGCATCACCGCCGTCGACGCCGACGGTCACAGCGGCATCCTGGTCGAGGACAACGGCGCGGGCATCCCTCCCGCCGACCGCGACCGGCTGCTCAGGGACGGGGGACGCCTGCGGCGCAGCGGCGAGCCTCCGGGGACCGGGCTCGGGCTGGGTATCTGCCGCCACATCGCCGAGGCCCACGGCGGCAGGATCGTCCTCGCGGACACGGCGCTCGGCGGCCTCGGCGTGCGCGCCAGCTGGCCGGTCGGCGCGGCGGGGTAGCGCCGGGGACGAGGCGCGAGAGTAGGGACACGGGTGGCCTCGACCCAGCCCCATCTCCCCGTCGGGAACCGCCGGGGTGCCGACTACCGTCCGGAGAACTCTCCCCGCCGCGCCCGCGCGCGGGGCGATGAACGTGTCTCGCCAGCGGCTGGGCCAGTCCTATCGGGCGCTGGACCGGTTCTCCGGGATCCGGATGGCGACGCCGCAGGGCTGGCGCTCGCGCCGGATCCGCACGGCAAGGGCCGGCGAGGTGCAGGCCGGCCATCAGCCCGGTGCGACCGACGACGAGCGCCTCCACGCCGTAGTCGGCCTGGCGGGGTGCGGCTTTCTGGCGCCCGTCCCCGAAGGATGCCCTGACAGGGACTCCTCCGCTGCGCTCCGCGGATCTACGCTGGGGCGATGGACAACAGGATCGATGTGCGCGAGTTCCTCATGACGCGCCGCGCGAAGGTCACCCCGCAGCAGGCCGGCCTCCCCGTCGGCCCCGGCCGCCGCGTGCCCGGCCTGCGCCGCAGCGAGGTCGCGATGCTCGCCGGGGTCAGCGTCGAGTACTACGCGAAGCTCGAGCGGGGGGCGATCGCCGGCGCCTCCGCCTCGGTGCTCGACGCGGTCGCGACCGCCCTGCAGCTGGATGCGACCGAGCGCGCGCACCTCTTCGACCTCGCGAGCGCGGCCGACGGCGTCCCCACCGACCGCCGCCTGCGTCGGCGGCACGGTGTCGAGACCGGTCCCGTGCGGCCCGGCCTGCAGTGGACGCTCGATGCCCAGACCGACGCGGTCGCCTTCGTGCGCGACCGCTACCGGAACGTCCGGGCGATGAACGCCCTGGCCCGCGCCTTCTACGCGCCGCTGCTCGCGACCGTCCCCGAGGGTGGCGTGCCCAACCTGCTGCGCTTCCAGTTCCTCGAGGACGGCTCCGAGCAGCTCTACCCCGAGTGGGACCGCTTCGCGCAGATGGCCGTGGCCAGCCTGCGCGTCGAGGTGGGGCGCGCCCCGCACGACCCGGTCCTGCAGCAGCTCGTCGCGGAGCTGAGCGAGGGTTCCGCGCTGTTCCGCCGGCTGTGGGGCGCGCACGACGTGCTCACCCACGGGGCGGGCACCAAGCATTTCCGTCATCCCGTGGTCGGGGACGTCACCGTCGCTTACGAGGAGCTCGCGATCACGGCCGAGCCCGATCTGGTGATGATCGTGTACACCGCGGAGCCGGCCTCCACCTCGCAGGAGCGGCTGCGCGTGCTCGCGAGCTGGGCCGCTTCCCAGCCGGAGGCGGGGGCCGGCGCGCCCGCCGCCGACCCGCGCACGACGGGGGCCGCGCAGGAGGGCTGACCTCCCGCGCGGCCCCGTCGGCCCCGCGTCCGGTGCTCAGACGCGCCGGGCGCGCAGCGCCTTGCGCCAGCCGTCGGCCACGTCGAGCGCGCAGCTGATCGCGATGCCCGCGGCGAGCAGCACCGCGAGGATCCGCGGCGTGTCCCCGCCGACGCCGTTGTCCGTGAGCACCAGGCGGACGAGCTCGGGGTTGATCAGCTCGCCGCGGGCGATGAGCGTGAGCGCCCAGGAGAGGAAGACCAGCGAGAGCGCCGTGTTGACCACCGCGAAGGGGGTGGTCCAGGCCCCGCGCCGATGGACCATGACGGTGAGGGCCACCTCGAGCACCACGACGCCCAGCAGTACTGCGATCCACCCCGGCCACAGGCTCGGAGCCAGGACCGACACCGCGTGGTCGTCGAGCTGCACGACGGGGTCGGCGAGGTCCCAGAGCACCGCCCCGATCACCAGCACGCCCACCACGATCGAGGCGATGAGGTCCGAGAGCGGCAGGTCGGGACCGCGCTCCTCGGGGAGGTCCTCGAGGGTCCACTCCTCGCCGGTCTCCGCGTCGGTGCGCTCGAGGATCGCGAACACCAGGGTGACCCAGAAGGCGACGTGGACCGCGGCGGTGAGCGCGACCGAGATCGACTGGCCGATCACGGTGCCGACAGGGGCCTCGGAGAGCACCTGGGCGAGGGCGACACCGACGAGCGCGCAGGCCGGGACGATGCTCTCGAGCAGGATCAGCAGACGGCGCCAGGTCAGGTAGTGCCGCGGTCCGATCAGCTGCAGCCGGAGGTCCGCGAAGCCCGCGGCGAGACGGGCCGGATCGCCGAGGTCGGTGAGGACCGCGCGCTCGGCGGCCCCGCGCTCCTCGCCCTGCTCGATCCGGCTCTCGATCGCGTCGGCGATCGAGGTTCCGAGCTCGGCGCGGACGTCCTCGCGGGAGGCGGCGGGCAGGGAGGAGACGGTCGCGGCGATGTAGCGCTGGGTGAGGTCGATGGCGGTCATGTCACTTCTCCTTCGCGGAGGTGGGGAGGGAGTCGATGGCCGCGGTGAGCGCGGACCACTCGGTCATCAGGAGCTCGGCGAGAGCCGAGCCCTCGGGGGAGGTGCGGTAGACCTTGCGCGGCCGCGCCTCCTCGGTGTTCCACTCGCTCGTGAGGTGTCCCTGCTTCTCGAGGCGTCGCAGCAGCGGGTAGAGGGTGTTGGCGTCGGTGTCGAAGCCGTGTCGCTCGAGGTCCTGGAGCAGGCCGTAGCCGTACCCGGGCTCGCGCAGGAGATGGAGGCACGCGAGCACGACCGTGCCGCGGCGCAGCTCCTGCAGGTGGAGATCCGACTGTTCGCTCATGTAAGACACCATAGTGTGTGTCGCACAGTGTTGTCTATGGGGCAGTCTCAACACCCGGAAACGGGCGGGGGGGGGGGGGGGGGGGGGGGGGGGGGGCGTCCACCCTGTGGGGGGGGGTCTAGCTTAGGGGCGGTATCCCC
>NZ_JAZDCH010000029.1:0-70283 GCF_036311905.1 Brachybacterium sp. J153
CACCATAGTGTGTGTCGCACAGTGTTGTCTATGGGGCAGTCTCAACACCCGGAAACGGGCGGGCGCGGCGACCGTGAAGGCCGCCGCGCCCGCCCGTCGGGAGCTGGGGTGTCAGGTGGTGGTGGCTGCCGCGAGGTGTTCGCCGGGTCCCGCCTCAGCCCTTCTGCCGCCCCGTGAAGCGGGGCTCCTTCTTGTTGATCACGTAGAGGCGCCCGCGGCGGCGCACCACCTGGGCGCCGGGTCGGGCGGCGAGGGAGCGGAGCGAGCTGCGCACCTTCATCGGAGATCCTCCGTCCGGGCGTAGCGCCGACGGAAGCGCTCGACGCGCCCCGCGGTGTCCAGCACCGTCGCGCGGCCGGTGTAGAAGGGGTGCGAGGCGGAGGAGACCTCCACGTCGATCACGGGGTATTCACGACCGTCCTCCCAGAGCACGGTCTGCTCGGAGGTGCGCGTCGAGCGGGTCAGGATGGCGACGTCGGCGCTGCGGTCGCGGAAGACGACCGGGCGGTAGTCGGGGTGGATGGTGCTCCTCATCGGATGCTCCTTCGGTCAGTGCGGTCAGCGTGATCGGGGGATGGGGTGGGCGTGCGGCGGGGCGCGAGGTCACCAGCTGGACTTCCGGATCCCCGGGAGCTCGCCGCGATGGGCGAGCTCCCGGAAGCGCACCCGGGAGAGGCCGACGCGGCGCAGGTGGCCGCGGGGCCGGCCGTCGACGGCGTCCCGGTTCCGCAGCCGCGTCGGACTCGCGTCGCGGGGCTGCCGCTGCAGGGCCCGCTGGGCGAGGACCTTCTGCGCGGCGGAGGCCCGGGGGTCCTTGATCACGCGCTTCAGCGCGGCGCGCTCGTCCGCGTGCCGGGCGACGATCGCGCGGCGGCGGGCGTCGGCGGCGATCTTCGAGGTCTTCGCCATCAGCGCTCCTCGCGGAACTCGGTGACGGCCCGCAGTCGCGGATCGAACTTCCGCAGGGTGAGCCGATCGGGGGTGTTCCGCCGGTTCTTCGTGGTCATGTAGGTCGAGCCGGTGCCGGCGGTCGAGCGCATCCTGATCGTGGTGCGCACATCGTTCTTCCTGGCCATGGGGCGGGGTCCTCTCAGATCTTCTCGCCGCGCGCGCGGATCTCGGCCACGACGGCCTCGATCCCGCGCCGGTCGATAGTGCGCAGGCCCCGGGCGGAGACCTGCAGGCGGATGGTGCGGCCGAGCGAGGGGACGAAGAACCGCTTCGTCTGCACGTTCGGGTCGAAGCGGCGCGAGGTGCGCCGATGGGAGTGGGAGACGGACTTCCCGAAGCGGGGGACCGCTCCGGTGACTTGACAGCGTCGGGACATGGTGGGCGATAGTAGTTACTGAGACCCATTATCGTCAAGAAGGAAGGGCTGGCCCCTGTGTCCGCCATCTCCCCGAAGCCCGTCGCCCCTCCCGTCCCCGTCGCCGTGATCACCGCGATCGACCCCGTGCTGCGTGACGTCCTCGTCGGCAGCCTCCTGCTCGAGGGCGAGGGGCTGCTCGCCCTGCGCTACGAGGTGGACCACGAGGCCGCCGCACTGCGCCGCCTCGTGGTCGCTGCCGACGGAGTGCGCGAGGACGAGCTGGTCGAGCTCGACCACCCGTGCGTCTCCTGCGCCATGCGCGAGGATGCCGTGCCGACCCTGCGCCGCCTCGCCGAGCGGCGCGAGGTCGACGGGATCCTGCTCGCCCCGCCGCTCAGCGCCGATCCCGCGACCGTCGTCGGCACCCTCCACCCGCATCAGGGCGACTGGGAGCTGGCCTCCTCCCGCGCCGTCGCCGCGAGCGGCACCGCCCGCGAGGACCTCCTCGGGGACGACACCCTCGCCGAGCGCGGCGCGCAATGGGCCGACGGCGACGCCCGCTCCGTCGGCGAGGCGCTCGCTGCCCAGCTCGAGCACGCCGACCTGATCGTGCTCGACGGCGATCCGGGGGATCCCGGCACCGAGCTGGTCGAGCACCTCCGTGCCCCCGAGCAGCGGCTCCTCCACGGGCTCCACGCGCTGCGGGCGGGGGAGGCGCTGGGCGGGCGCCACGACCGCGCGGCCGGACTGCGCCGACGTGACGCCCGGCTCGTCGAGCCCTACGGCGGCCCCACCCGCCACGGCACCTGGACCCTCGACCTGAGCTCGACGAGGCCCTTCCATCCCGAGCGGCTGCTCGAGAACATCGAGGACCTCGGGGGAGGGGAGCTGCGCGGCCGCGGCCGCTTCTGGGTGCCCGACCGCCCGGACAGCATCTGCCAGTGGGACGGGGCCGGCGGGCAGGTGTCGATCGGGGCGGTGTGGCGGGCCGGCCGCGACCTGCCGACCACGCGCATTGTCGTCACCGGGATCCGCCCCGCCGACGCCGGGCGGGTGCGGCTCGCCTTCGGCCGCAGCCTGCTCACCGAGGCCGAGTGGGCCGAGGGGCTCGCCCCCTGGCTCGGGGCCCCGGACCGCCTCGCGCCGTGGCTCGGCGAGCGGGACGCGCGCGTGTGAGGGCTCAGGCCCCTCGGGCCTCGGTCGCCTCCGCGATGCGCTTGGTGTGCTGCGCGGTGCGGACCGTCGCGACCGCGAACTCGAGGCCGAGGCGCATTGCGATCAGCGCGATCACGGCCGGGATCCAGCCGAAGAGGATGCCCAGGATCAGGGGCACCGCGTTGAAGCTCGGCTCGCCGTAGAAGCCGCTGAACGAGCCCAGCAGCGAGCCGAACATGATGCCGCTGAGGATCTGCCCCAGCCACACGAGCGCGGCCACGATCATGACCACGACGTAGAGGAAGCTCGAGAACTTCACGGTGATGAAGTGCTCGAAGCGGAAGTCGAACAGCGCCTTGAAGAAGCCTGCCTCACCCCGCGCGCCGGGGCTGGCCGGGGTCCACTGCGCGCCGGTCTGCTGGGAGTCGGCGGGGGTGCCCTGCGGGGCGGGGGCCGCATAGGGCGACGGCTGGCCGCCGACGGCGGGGGAGGCCTGGCCGAACGGCGCGGCCGCGGGCGACGGCACGGCCGCGGGCGACGGCGCCGGCGCGGCCGCCTGCTGCGGGGCGGGGGACTGCTGCGGCGCGGGCGGCTGCTGGCCCCACGGCTGCTCCGTGCCCTGCGTCTGCGCGGGCTCCGGCTCCTGCGGCGCCGGCCAGGCGTTCTCCCGCGGCTGGCCGGTCCCCGGCTGGCCGTCCTCGTACTGGCTGTTCTCCGGCTGAGTCATGATGCGTCGTGCCCCTACCGCGGTGCGGTCGATGTGCGGTGTCCCCTCGGCGCGCGTCCCGCCGTCGGCGAGGCGCGCCCGGTCACCGTACTGTCCCGCGACGACATCCGGGTGACCGGCCCGGGGACGGTCGGTGCCGCGGAACAGCAGCTGCGCCGTCCCGTCGGCGTCGACTCGTCCGTCGTCACCCTTTCCTCGCGCACGATCCGCAGCGCCCGGTGCTGGGCGCCGAGGTCGAGGTGGTTCGTCGGCTCGTCCAGGAGCAGCACCCGCCGGCGTGCGCCACCGTCGAGCGTTTCAGAGAGGTCGCGCCGGCGGCGCGTGATCGCGGACCTCCCAGGTCACGAAAGAAAGACCCCCGAGCCTCCATTCCGGGTCACGGAATGGTCTCGGGGGTCTCGGCGGGACGACGCCGCGGGATTTTCGCGGCCCGGGTCTCAGCGCTCCAGGGTCAGCTGGCCCACGGCGGTGATGGGGAGCACGTGCCCGTCCTCGAGCTGGTACTGGCAGCCCACGATCCCCAGTCGGCCCTGGGCGACGGCGTCGGAGATGACGCGGGAGGAGCGCATCAGCGCATGGATCGTCTCGTCGAGGTGACGGCGGCCGACGGCGTCCGCGTCGATCAGCTCCGGGTCGACGTACGGGGTGTCCTGATGGGTGGCGAGCCATTCCCGCTGCACGGCCGGCTGGATCCGCTCGAGCTCGCGGCGGATCGCGGGGGTGACCTCGCTGGGTGTGGCCGTGGTCTGGTCGATCGCGGCCCGCACCGCCCCGCAGGACCCGTGCGCGAGCACCACGATCACCGCGACGCCCAGCTCGGAGACTGCGTACTCCATGGTCGCGGTGGTGTTCTCGTTGGCGATCTGGCCGATGTTGCGGACCACGAAGAGATCGCCGAGGCCGCAGTCGAAGAGGATCTCCGCGGCGACGCGCGAGTCGGAGCAGCCGAGGAACGCGGCGTTCGGCGCCTGGAAGGTGCTCAGCTCGCTGCGGCGGGCCGCGCTCTGCTGGGGGTGGTGCAGGTCGCCCTGCATGAAGCGGTCGTTGCCCTCGGCGAGGGCATCCCACGCCTCCTGCACGCTGACTCGGGGATCGGCCATGACTCGTCCTTCCATGGGGATGGGTCTCCCGGCTGCGGAGCCCCCGGCAGACTACTCCCGGAGCCCGGGTGCGGGATCGCGGTGTCCGCGTCGGGCCTCCCGGTCGAAGACCATCACCACCTCGCAGGGGCGGCCGTCGGCCCCGAGCGCATGGGGGAGCATCGTCGGGAACTCCGCGGCATGATCGCGCTCGATCCGATAGCTGCGGGTGCCGAGCAGGAGGGTCGCGGTGCCCGAGAGCACCAGCAGCCACTCCCGGCCCGGGTGGGCGCGGAGCCTCGAGGGGTCCGACGGGGGCGGCCCCGTGAAGCGGCGGCGGAGGATCGTCGTGTCGGGGCTGTCGCGGAGCGTCCAGCGCAGACCGCCGTCGCCGGCATGATCCTTGACCGGGGCGATCACCACGTCGTCGGCCTCGGTGGCGACGAGCTGGTCGAGGCTCGTGTCCAGAGCGCGGGCGAGGGTCGCCAGCTGGTCGAGCGCCAGGCGACGCGAGCCGGTCTCGATCCGGGACAGGGTGGAGACCGAGAGGTGCGAGGCCTCCGCGAGCTCGGCGAGGGAGAGGCCGCGGGCGAGTCGCACAGCTCTCAGCCGCTTGCGCACCAGGTCGTCGAGACCTCCGGGTGTCTGCGTCATGAGCAAGAGAGTAGTCCCGTGGGGCAACTCCGGTCCAGGATCGACCAGCACCCGCCCGCTGATCCCCCAAGGAGCTCCCATGTCGTCGATCCACCCCGCCACCCCCGACACTGCCGACACCCTGCCCGACGAGCTCGTGGACGTCGCCGTCCTCGGCGGCGGTGCCGCGGGGCTCAACGCCGCCCTGATGCTGGTCCGCTCCCGCCGCTCGGTGCTCGTGCTCGACACGGGCGACCCCCGCAACGCGCCCGCCGCCGGCATCCACGGGCTCCTCGGACGCGAGGGCATGGCGCCCGCCGAGCTGCTCGCCCGCGGCCGCGCCGAGGTCCGCTCGTACGGCGGGCTCGTCGTCAGCGCCCGGGTCGCCGCCGCCCGCGCCGACCGGCCCGCCGCCGACGGGGACCTCCGCTTCACCGTCGACCTCGCGGACGGCCGCGTCGTCACCGCCCGTCGGCTGCTGCTCGCCACGGGCGTGCGCGACGAGCTGCCCGCGATCCCCGGCCTCGCCGAGCACTGGGGCCGCGGCCTCGTCCACTGCCCCTACTGCCACGGCTGGGAGGTGCGCGACCAGGCGATCGGCGTGCTCGCCGTCGGCCCCGCCTCCGCGCACCAGGCGCTGCTGTTCCGGCAGCTGAGCGACGACGTGACCGTCTTCTCCCGCGGCACCCGCTTCGAGGAGGAGACCCTCGAGCGCTTCGCCGCCCTCGGCATCACGGTGATCGACGGCGCGGTCGAGCGGGTCGAGGCCGCGGCCGACGGATCCCTCGCCGGGGTCCGCCTCGCCGACGGCACCCTCGTGCAGCGGGACGTGCTCGCCGTCGCCTCGCGGGTCTACCCCCGGCTCGACGGACTGGGTGACCTCGGACTCCCTCTCGAGGAGCTCCCGGGCGGCTTCGGCGAGAAGGTGGTCACCACGATGGGCGGGGCGACGGGCGTGCCCGGCATCTGGGCCGCGGGCAACCTCGCCGACCCGATGGCGCAGGTCGGAGCCTCGGCGGCGGCCGGCGCGCTCGCCGGGGCGCACCTGAACGCCTCCCTCGTGAGCGACGAGGCCGATGCCGCCGTGGCCCGCCGGACCGCCGTCGGCGTCTGAGCGGACGGGGCGAGGCTCACACGTCCTCTGCGGCTCCCATCTTCACGGCCGCTCCGGAACGGGCGCATACTGTGGGGCGTTTGTCCCGCAGATCGGTCGTGACGGAGAGGAGGAGCCGTGCTCGGGTTCGGGAAGAAGAAGCCGCTGATCGACGACACCGTCGCGGTCGCCAGCCCCGTCGCCGGACGGCTGCTGGCCCTCGACGAGGTGCCGGATCCGGTGATCTCCCGCGGCATGATGGGCCCCGGCTTCGCCGTCGACCCGGAGAACGGGCGCTTCTGCTCGCCCGTGGACGGGACGATCGTGCTCATCGCGAAGGCCGCCCACGCCGTCGGGATCCGCACCGCCAACGGCGCCGTGATCATGCTCCACGCCGGCCTCGGCTCCGTGTCCCTGTGCGGCGAGGGCATCCGCTGCCGCCTCGCCGAGGGCGAGCGGGTGATCACCGGCCAGCCGGTCCTCGAGGTCGACCTCGAGCTGCTGCGCGCACGCGTCCCGTCCCTGATCAGCCCGGTGATCGTCGCCAATGGCGATGACTACGAGGTCGAAGGGCCCTTCCTCGACGCCGTCGGCAGCGACCCCGTGGTGCTCGTCCGCCGCCGCTGAGCCTCGCCCTGCGGGCCGCGACGCCCCGCTCGCGCGCCCGGCGCCACGCCCTCGCGCGCCCGCGCCTCGTCACCCGCGCGCCCACGCCGCGCTCCCGTTCCCCCCTCGCCCGCGCGCGCCCACGCCGCGCCACGTCCCCGCGCCCGCGCCGCTCGCACTCCCGCCTCGCCGCTGCGCCCGCGTTCCGCCGCTCCGCCCCGGAACCGCTGCACTCTGGGGCGAATGGGGCAGGGATTCCGCCGAGTCTGCAGCAGTTTCTGGGATGGGGCGCGGGGGAGGAGTGCGGCGCTCGCACACCCCTGCGCTCCCGATCCGCCGCCGCGCCCCGGAACCGCTGCACTCTGGGGCGAATGGGGCAGGGATTCCGCCGAGTCTGCAGCAGTTTCTGGGATGGGGCGCGGGAGTTAGGCGCGGGGCTGGGGCGCGGGAGTTGGGCGTGGGGGGTCGGGCGTCGGGTGGGGCGCGGGGAGGCCACCGGGGGTGGCTTCGGCGTGGGAACGGGCGCGCTGCCCGGGCGCCTCGTCAGCCCGACGTCGACGTGCCCGCCTCGAGGGGCGCCGTGGAGTCGCGGACGGTGAGACGCGGGGCGATCCGCTCGGTGCCGCGGCGGGGGCCGGGGCGGGGGTGACGGCAGCGGGGCCGGGGCAGGGCGGTCCGGCCTCCGGACCGTCTCCGACCCCGGTTCCGGCCGCTGCCCCTGCCTCCGCCTCTGCCCCTGGCCCTGCCCCCGTTTCAGTCCCTGCCCTTGCCCTGCCCTTCCCCTGTCCCCGTCTCTCGGGGCGGGGCTGCTGGAACTCCGCGCCCTCCGTGACCTGACGGGCTGTGGGGCCGTGAGGTCACGCCAGGCGCAGTTTTTCAGCAGCGAGCCCGCCGCACCGGGCCGCTGCCGCTACTCCCGCCCTGCCGCCGCACCTGGCACCCGCCGCACCAAGCCCCTGCCGCCGCACCTGGCCGCTGCCGCCCCTTCCGCCGCCCGGAAAGTCAGGTGCCCGTCCCCACCTGCCCTCGTAAAGTGCGGGCATGGCAGCGCCGACAGCAGGGCAGGGACCGACCGTCACCCGAGCGACCGAGGCGGAGTTCGCCCTGCTCGAGCAGCTCCTGCAGCTCTACCTCCACGACTTCTCGGAGCACGCGGGCGGCGACGTGGACGAGCAGGGCCGCTACTCCTACGCCTGGCTCGACGCGTATCGGGAGGAGCCCGAGCGTCATGCCTACGTGATCCGCGTCGACGCCCACCCGGCCGGCTTCGCGCTGGTGCGCGCCGAGGACCCGGTGCAGATGGCGGAGTTCTTCGTGCTGCGGAAGTACCGCCGCACCGGGATCGGGGCCCGCTCCGCCCGCGAGATCATCGCCCTCCACCCGGGGCGCTGGTCGATCAGCCAGGTCGCGACGAACTCCTCGGCCACCGCGTTCTGGCGCCGGGTGATCCCGGCCGAGTTCGAGGAGACCGTGCACGCCGACGGCACCGTCGAGCAGCGCTTCGTCGCGGAGGCCGTCCCGGCGGGCTGAGCACCGGCGGGGCACCCCAGCCGCGAACCGATGCTTCCCGCCCGGCCCTGCTGGAACTCCGCGCCCTGCGTGACCTGAAGCCCTGAGGAGCGGTGAGCTCACGCCTGGCGCGGTGTTTCAGCAGCCGGCGACTCGGCCCCGCCCGCTCAGGCGCCGACCCGCACCGCCTCGGTCTCCGCCCGGGCCTCGGCGCCGACCTCGGCTACGACCCGCCGGCGGTGCAGCGCGAACGACCAGGCGGCCACGACCAGGCCGAGCAGGGCGAGCCCCACGCCCACCCAGGACGGGGCGAGCAGTCCCCAGCCGGCGGCGAGCACGGCCGCGCCGAGCGCCGCCCCGAGGGAGTTGCCGAGGTTCAGCGCGGAATGGTGCAGGGCTGCGGCGAGCGAGGGGGCGTCGGGCGAGGCGTCGAGCAGGAACATCTGCAGCGACGGGCCCATCAGCTGAGAGGTCACGGCGATCGCGAACAGCAGCACGAGGCCGGCCACCGCGCTGTGGGCGACGAGGGCGAACACGGCGAGGCTGAGGGTCATGCCGACCAGGCCCGCGAAGATCGTGCCGTAGATGCTGAGATCGGCGAGGCGGCCGGCGAGGATGTTGCCGATCGTCATGCCGATGCCGAACACGAACAGCGCCCATGGCACGCCGCGCTCGCCGAGGCCCAGCACGCCGGGGACGATCTCGCCGATGTAGCTGTACACGGCGAACATGCCGCCGAAGCCGATCGAGCCGATGCCGAGGCCGAACCACACCTGGGCGCGGCGCAGGGCCCGCAGCTCCGCTCGGATCGACCCGGTGGTGCCGCTGCCCTCCGGCTCGGGCACGAGGCGCCAGATCGCGATCGTGCTCGCCGCGGCGATCACCACGACGATCACGTACGCCCAGCGCCAGCCGACCGACTGGCCGAGCGCGGTCGAGGCGGGCACGCCGAGCATCGTCGCGATGGTCAGGCCCAGCATCACGAGCGACACGGAGCGGGCGCGCCGCCCGGGCGGGGAGAGCCGCGAGGCGACCAGGGAGGCGACGCCGAAGTAGGCGCCGTGCGGGAGGCCCGCGATGACCCGGGCGATCGCGAGCACGCCGAAGCTCGGCGCCACCGCCGAGAGCAGGTTCCCGAGCCCGATCAGGGCGATCAGCAGCACCAGCAGCCGCGCCCGCGGAATCCGCACCGCGGCGATCGTCACGAGCGGCGCCCCGATCACCACGCCGAGCGCGTACAGGGTGATCAGCATGCCGGCCTGCGGGATGCTCGCCCCGAGGTCGTCGGCGATCTGCGGCAGCAGGCCCATCGAGGCGAACTCGGTGGTACCGATCGCGAAGGCGCCGAGCGCCATCGCCACGATCACCAGCCGCAGCCGCCCGGGGGCGAGCGGGGCCGACGGGGCCGACGGGGCGGACGGGGACTGCGGCACGGGGACCTCCGGCGCGGGCGGGACGGGAACGCTGCCGACGCTGGAAGCGGTGGGGAGGGTCCGATGGTATCGACTCCGGGGCCGCGGGGGAGGCGAGCCGACGGCGGGAGATGGCGGGCCGGACGAGGGCGCACCTCCAGCGCACCCCCAGCGCACCCCCAGCGCACCCCTCCCGCTTCCGCCCCTGATCGCGCTGCGGGCTCCTTGATCACTTTTCGGTCTCGGCGATCCTCGACCATGGGCATGAAACGAGTGTTGCGGTGAAGTGGGGGCACACGACGGACGCGTTTCACAGTCGCTCCGTCCTGATCCAGAAGGTGGTCCCGTGGTGAGCCGTTCCCCGCATTCCGGTCTGCGCGTCCTGCACATCTCCCCGGCACCGCTGGCACTGCATCGTCCCGCGCTCGGGGCGCTCGCGGTCCTGCCGCTCTCCGTGCACTACGCCGGTGCCTCGCTGCCCGAGCTGCAGCGTGCCCCCGACTGCGATGTCGCCGTGTTCGATGCGACCTCGGACCTCACCTGGGCCCCGCACATGGCGACCCGGCTCGAGGCCGCCGGGCTCGGGCTGCCGCTCGTGATGATCATGGCCGAGAGCGGTCTGGCCGCCGCACACCAGGACTGGGGAGTGGCGGACTTCCTGCTCCCGACCTCGGGACCGGCCGAGGTCGACGCCCGTCTCCGCCTGGCCATGCGCTTCGCGACCGCGCCGGAGGCGGGCCCCGAGCTGACCATCGTGGGCGGCCTGGTCATCGACGAGTCCAGCTACACCGTCACTCTGGACGGGCAGCCGCTCGAGCTGACCTTCAAGGAGTTCGAGCTGCTGAAGTACCTGGTCCAGCACCCGGGTCGGGTGTTCACGCGTGCCCAGCTGCTGCAAGAGGTGTGGGGATACGACTACTTCGGCGGGACCCGCACCGTGGACGTGCACGTGCGTCGGCTGCGGGCGAAGCTCGGTGTCGGCATCGAGTCCGCGATCCACACCGTGCGCAATGTCGGCTACCGCTTCGACCTGGCCGTCTCCGAGCTGCAGAGCGCCTGAGACCCGCCATGTCGCAGCCGCTCCCGCCATCCACCCCGCATCCCGACGGCACCGCTCCCGACGACCCCGAGCTGCCGGTCACCACGGGCGTCCTGCTCGCGGCCGGCGAGGGCCGGCGCCTGGGCCTCGGCCCCAAGGCGCTGCTGGAGGTCGGCGGCGAGCCGGTCGTCTCCGTCCTCACCCGACGCCTGCTCGAGGGCGGCTGCCGGGACGTGGTGGCGGTCGTCGGCGCCCATGGCGAACGGGTCGGCGCCGCGGCGCGGGAGGCCGGCGCGGTCGTGGTCGACAGCCCGCTGTGGCGGCTCGGCATGTCCGTCTCGCTGCGCGCCGGGGTCGCCGCGGCCGACGCCCCGCAACTGCTGATCACGCTGGTGGACCAGGTGGGGGTCGACGCCGTGCTGGTGCGCCGACTGCTCCGGGCCCACCGGTCGGGACGCGTGACCTCCGCGGCGTATCCCGGCCCGGACGGGACCCTGGTGCGTCGGCACCCCGTGCTGATGGATGCGGCCGACGCCCGCGCGGCGGCCGCCCAGGCGCACGGCGACCGCGGGGCCCGCGACTGGCTGCGCGCCCATGCCGAGCGCGTCGACCTCGTGGACTGCCGCGATCTGGACGACGGCGGCGATCTCGACACCCGAGCGGATCTCTCGCGCCTGGACCTCCACACCACCCGCTGAGCGGCGTCTGCGCCCTGCACCGGTTCCGGACTCGGCCTCAGACCCGGCACCGCCGGTGCCCGACGAGCGCGGTGACGGCGCAGATCAGCCCGGCGAGCAGCAGCCCCGCCCCGACGTGCACCTGCAGCAGCAGCGCCCCGACGGCGGCGCCTACGAGCATCAGCACCACCGCCAGCAGCCGTCGGGCCCACAGGTCACCGGCTCCCCCGGCCAGGCGCGAGTCCATCGCGAGCCCCGTGATGGTGGAGGTGATGACCACCGTGGTCACGTCCTTCACGGCGAGCGCGCGGGCGGCCGCGGCCTGCGCCCCCATCGCGAGGCCCAGCGCCCCGGTCACCCCCAGCAGCACCGGATGCGGGGCATCGCCCCAGAGCATCAGCAGGGCGCCGGTGGCGATCACCAGCGCGCCGACGCCGCAGAGCACCCCCGTGGTCGCCGTCGACCATGCCCCGCTGCGACCGCGCACGGCGCGACCGGCCAGGACGGCGCCCAGCACGAACCCTGCCAGGGCGAGCACCGGACCGGTGACCGGGAGGTCATCCGCGCCGGTCAGCGCCATGCCGAGGATGACCACGTTGCCGGTCATGTTCGCGGTGAACACGCGGTCCAGCCCCAGATAGCCGACGGCGTCGACGATGCCGGTGGCGGCGGTGAGGGTGAGCATCAGGTGGAGCGTGGTGGGCCGCGGAGCCCGGGCCGGAGCGGCGGTGGGCTCGGGGGCGGTGGGCTCGGCGACGGCGGGAACATCGGGGGCGGTCATGCGCCGGACGCTACGCACCGGGCGAAACCCGGACGGCACAGCCGTGTAACAGGCGCGTAAAACCCCGCCGCTAGCGTGACGAGCGACCTGAGGAGGAGCATGAGCACCGACATCCTGCGACCGGGCGGAGACCCGACGACCGGAGTGGCCCACCTCCCCGTGGAGGAGTCGACGAGCCTGTGGGGCCGGCTGCCCTGCGCCGCCGATGCGCCGGTGCTGCGTCTCGACCCCGGCGACGAGGTGGTCGTGGACACCCTCAGCCACGAGGGCATCCTCGAGGACCAGGGGCGCGATCCCGTCGCCTTCTTCGCCGCCCACGGCGTCGACCCCGAGCAGGTGCTGCCCGACGCGATCGCGCTCGCCGCCGGGCATCCGGGCCGGGATCCCCGCCGCGACGGACCCCACGTGGTCACCGGCCCGATCCACGTGGCCGGCGCCCTCCCCGGGGACCTGCTGCGGATCACGATCCTCGAGCACACGCCGCGCGTCCCCTACGGGGTGGTCTCCAACCGGCACGGCCGCGGCGCCCTGCCGGGGGAGTACCCGCGCGGCGAGGGCTCGGTGAGCATCTTCGCCGGCGTCGAGGAGACCGGGGACGGGCTGGTCGGCACCATGGCTCCGCGCGCCGGGGCCGAGCGCACCATCCGCTTCCCGCTGCGACCGTTCCTCGGGATCATGGGCGTGGCCGTGCCCGGTGCGGAGCGACCCCACTCGGTGCCGCCCGGTCCCCACGGCGGCAACATCGACCTGAACCTGCTCACGGCCGGGTCGTCCCTCTACCTGCCGGTGCAGGTCGAGGGGGCGCTCGCGTATGTCGGCGACCCGCACTTCGCGCAGGGGGACGGGGAGGTGGCGCTGACCGCGATGGAGGCGAGCCTCCGCAGCCGGCTGCGGCTCGACGTGATCCCCCGCGAGGAGGCGGTCGAGCAGTTCGGCGAGGTCGTCGGCCCCCTCGCCGAGACCGCCGAGCATCTCGTCCCCACCGGCATGGACGAGGATCTCGACCGTGCCGTGCAGGACTGCGTGCGCCAGGCGATCGCCCTGCTCCAGGCGCGATGGGGGCTGGATCCGGAGCATGCCTACGCCTATCTCAGCGCCGCCACCGACTTCGACATCTCGCAGGTCGTCGACGTCGTCAAGGGCGTGCACGCCCGCATCCGCACGGCCGACCTCGCGGAGGTCCGCCGATGAGCACCCCGCCCGACGAGTCCCGGCCCGTTGCGCAGGGGCCGGAGATCCCGGGCCTGCTCGAGGCGTTCTGGGCCTACGAGACCGCGCTCATGGCCGACGACCTGGCGGCGCTCGACGACCTGTTCGCGCCCGGACCCGACACCCTGCGCGGGGACGCCGGCGGGCTGCTGCGGGGCCACGAGGCGATCAGCACCTTCCGCGGCGCCCGGGGCGGGGCCCCGAGGCGACGCATCGTCGCCCTCGACGTGCGCGCGCTCGGCGAGGAGCACGCCGCGGTCGTGGCGACCACGGAGCTGCTGCGCGGCGGCCGCGGCCTGCAGACCCAGGTGTGGCGCCGCGGCGAGGACGGCTGGAAGGTCGCCGTCGCCCACGTCGCCGTCGCCGCCCCCGCCCTGGACCGCCGCATCTGGCGGGTCGTCGGGGACCCCCTCGTGCCGTCCACCCGCCCGGCCGGCGCCGGACCGGGGCCGCTCGCCGGGGAGCGCGTCGCCGTCAAGGACGTCCTCGCCGTCCAGGGCCAGCGGGTCGGCGGCGGCAGCCCCTCCCTGCTCGCCGGCTCCCACCCCGAGCCCCGTCACGCCGCCGCGGTGCAGGCCCTGCTCGACGCCGGCGCGGAGGTCACCGGCATCGCCGCCACCGACGAGCTCGCCTTCAGTCTCGCCGGCACCAGCACCCACTACGGCACGCCGCCGAACCCGCGGGCGCCGCACCGCATCAGCGGCGGATCGACCTCGGGCCCGGCCACCGCCGTCTCTCTCGGGCACGCGAGCATCGGCCTCGGCACCGACACCGGCGGGTCGATCCGGGTCCCCGCCGCGTATCAGGGGCTGTGGGGGCTGCGGCCGACCCACGGCGCCGTCTCCCGCGAGGGCGTGCTCCCGCTCGCCCCGAGCTTCGACACCGTCGGACTCCTGACCCGCGACCCGAGCCTGCTCGCCCGGGCCGCAGCGACCCTCCTGCCCGATCACGGGCAGGTGCTCGCGGACCCCGTGCTGCGCACCGTCCCCGGTCTCGGGCAGCAGCTGGACGCCGAGATCGCCCGCGCCCTCGAGGCGACGCTACGCCGCTGGTCGGCGATGACCCCTGTCGAAGCGGTCGCTCCGCTCGCGACGGAGGAGCTCGAGCGCTGGGCCGAGGCGTTCTCCGTCCTCCAGGCCCGTGAGGCCTGGGCGGCCCACGGTCCGTGGGTGCGCGCCCACCGCGAGGCGCTCGCCCCCGACGTCGGCGCCCGCCTCGACCGCGCCGCCGCCCTCACCGCCGCCGACGAGGACTCCGCCCGTGTCGAGCGCGCCCGCGCCGTGGAGGCGATCCTCTCCCGGCTCGCCGACGGGGTGCTGGTCGTGCCCGCGACCTCGTCGGTCGCGCCGCTGCTGCACGAGGCCGCTGCCGGAGGCCCGGTCCTCGAGGCGCAGCGCGCCCGCACCCTGCGCCTGACCTGCCTCGCGGGACTCGCCGGGCTGCCCGCCGTCGCCGTCCCCCTGAGCGTCGACCCGCAGGGCGTGGGGGAGCGCCTGCCCACCGCCCTCACCCTCGTCGGCCCGCCGGGCAGCGACCTCGACCTGATCCGCCTCGCCGCACACCTCGAGGGAGAGCCCGCATGAGCCCCCGCACCGCCCTGGACCGCCTCAACGGCGCCCCGCCCGTCGAGCTCGCGGAGCAGCTGCGCGGCTGCGCCCCGATCGAGAGCTGGGTGCGGCATCTCATCGACTCCCGCCCCTATCCGAGCCGGGAGTCGCTGCTCGCCGAGGCCTCCGCCCGCGCCCGCACCTGGACCACCGCCGAGGTGCTCGGGGCCCTCGCGCACCACCCGCGGATCGGGGAGCGGGCCGGTGATCGGGCCGTCGCGCTGAGCGCCGTCGAGGCGGAGCACTCCGCCGCCGAGCAGGCCGGGGTCGACGACCCGGGCGCGTGGGTCCTCGCCAACTCCCGCTACGAGCGGCGCTTCGGCACCGTGTTCCTGATCCGCGCCGCGGGCCGCAGCCAGGCCGAGATGCTCGCCGAGCTCGAGCGCCGCCTCCTCCTGGACGACGAGGACGAGCGGGCGGAGCGCGCCGAGCAGCTCCGTCAGATCGCCCTGCTCCGTCTCGACGCCCTGGTCGCGGACTGACCCGCATCGGTAACACCCCTGAAACGTTCGTTGCATTGACTGGGGTCATTCACCGGAACGGCCCCAGGACGGAACTCCCCATGAGCACAGCCCCGATCGACCCGCCGCAGCGGCTCCTGATGGGTCCGGGTCCCATCAGCGCCGATCCGCGCGTCCTGCGCGCGATGTCCGCCGCGCTCGTGGGCCAGTTCGACCCCGCGATGACCGCCTGGATGTCCGAGACCCAGACCCTCTACCGCGAGGTGTTCCGCACCGCGAACGAGGCGACGCTGCTGGTGGACGGCACCTCCCGCGCCGGCATCGAGGCGGTGATGGTCTCCCTGCTCGAGCCCGGCGACCGGGTGCTCGTGCCGATCTTCGGCCGCTTCGGCCACCTGCTCGTCGAGATCGCCGAGCGCTGCGGAGCGGAGGTGCACGTCCTGGAGGTCGAGTGGGGCCAGGTGGTCCCCGTCTCCCGGATCCGCGAGGCCGTGGCCCGGGTGCGCCCCAGGCTGCTCGCGGTGGTGCAGGGGGACACCTCCACCACCATGAACCAGCCCCTCGAGGAGCTCGGCGCGATCGCGGCGCACCATGGCGCCCTGCTGTACACCGATGCGACCGCCTCCCTGGGCGGCAACGAGCTGGCCGTGGACGCGTGGGCGATCGACGCCGCCACCGCCGGGCTGCAGAAGTGCCTGGCCGGACCCTCGGGCAGCTCCCCGCTGACTCTCTCGGAGCGGGCGCGCGAGATCATCTCCGCCCGGCGCCATGTCGAGGCCGGGATCGCCGACGGCAGCACGGGCCGCGGGCGGCGCATCGCCTCGAACTACTTCGACCTCTCGATGATCCTGGACTACTGGGGCGAGCAGCGGCTGAACCACCACACCGAGGCGACCAGCATGCTGTACGCCGCACATGAATGCGCTCGGCTGCTGGTGGAGGAGGGGATCGACGAGGCCGTCGCCCGCCACCGCCTGCACGGGGGAGCGATGGCCGCGGGGGTGCAGGGGCTCGGGCTCGAGCTGTTCGGCGATCAGGCCCACCGCATGCACAACGTGCTGGCCGTGCGGATCCCCGACGGGATCGACGGGGACGCCGTGCGCGCCGCGATGCTCGAGGACTACGGCATCGAGATCGGCACGAGCTTCGGGCCGCTCCACGGGACGGTGTGGCGCATCGGCACGATGGGCTACAACGCCCGTCGGGACGCGGTGCTGCTCACCCTCGCCGCGCTCGAGCAGGTGCTCCGCCGCGGCGGCGTGAGCGTGCGGGGCGGCGGAGGCGTCGGCGCGGCCCTCGAGCACTACGACGGAGCGACCCCTGAGCGCGCGGGAGGTGGGCGATGAGCGCCGACGCCCTCGAGGCCGCCCGCCGCATCATGGCCGACTGCGATCGGATCGCCGCCATCTCCGCGCGCGAGGACGGCATCGAGCGCACCTACCTCACTCCCGAGCACGCCCGGCACAACACCGTCGCCGCGGAGCTCATGACCGCGGCGGGCCTGCACACCTGGCAGGACGCCGCCGGGAACCAACGGGGTCGGCTCGAGGGCTCCCGGCCCGGGCTGCCCGCCCTCGTCCTCGCCTCCCACCTGGACACCGTGCCCGACGCCGGACGGTACGACGGGATCCTCGGGGTGCTGCTCGCGATCGAGACCGTCGCCCGGCTGCGGGAGCGGGCCGCGGAGCTGCCCTTCGCCCTCGAGGTCGTCGCCTTCGCCGACGAGGAGGGCACCCGCTTCGGGGTCACCCTGCTGGGCAGCCGCGCGCTGGCCGGCACCTGGGAGCCCGAGTGGTTCGACCTGCCCGACGCGGACGGCGTCACCATGGCCGAGGCCTTCGCCTCCTTCGGTCTGGACCCCGCCCGGATCGACGAGGCGGCGCTGCGCCGCGAGGACCTCGCCGGCTACCTCGAGGTGCACATCGAACAGGGCCCCTACCTCGAGGCCGCGGACCGGCCCCTCGGCGTGGTCACCTCGATCGCGGGCGCCCGCCGCTTCACCCTCACCATCCACGGGGAGGCCCGGCATGCCGGCGGCACCCCCTACGAGCGGCGCCGCGACGCGCTGATCGGCGCGAGCCGTGCGGTGCTCGACATCGAGCGGATCGCCCGGGAGCACGGAGCGATCGCGACCGTCGGCCGCCTCGAGGCGTTCCCCGGCGGGGTCAACGTGGTGCCCGGACGGGTGGAGATGTCGTTGGACCTGCGCGCCGAGACGGACCGGCTGCGCGACGAGGTGCTCGAGCGGATCCTGGAGCGCGTGCGCGGCGCCTGCGCCGAGCGGCGGCTCACGCTGGACGTGGAGCAGATCCACGCGGCCCCGGCCGTGCGCTGCGCGCCCCGTCTGATGGACGCGGTGCGTGCGGGGATCCGTGCGACGGGCGATGATGAGCCGATGGAGCTGTTCTCCCGCGCCGGTCACGATGCGATGGCGATGGCCGCCGTCACCGACATCGGCATGCTGTTCGTCCGCTGCGCCGACGGCATCAGCCACCACCCCGACGAGTCCGTCACCGTCGAGGACGTGGCCGTCTCCCTGCAGGCCTTCGAGGCGGCCATCCTGCACACGGCGGACGCGGCATGAGCGGTGCCCGCATCGACGCGCGGATCGACGGCAGGTATGCCGAGCTCACGCCCCAGGAGCGGCGGGTCTGCGACTTCCTGCTCGAGCACCTCGGCGACCTGGCCGTGTTCAGCGCCGCGGACATCAGCCGCGAGACCGGGGTGTCCAAGGCGACGGTGAGCCGGCTGTTCCGCAAGCTGGACTTCGCGGACTACCGCGAGGTCAAGGAGCACACCCGGGCCATGCGCAGCGCCGGCACGCCGCTCGCGGCGCCCATCCGGACCGGCGTGCCGGGACTGGGGCCCGGTCTGGAGGCGCATCTGCGCGCGGAGCGCGAGAATCACGACCGTCTGCTCAGCGTGCTCTCCGCCGGGGGGCTCGAGCAGGCCACCGCCCTGCTGAGCGGGGCGCGGCGGATCCTCGTCATCGGCCTGCGCAACAGCTATCCGGTCGCCCTGCATCTGCACCAGCAGCTGATCCAGGCGCGGGAGGACGTGCGGGTGGCGCCGCGGCCGGGCCAGGCGCTGGGGGAGGAGCTGGTCGGCATCGGCGCCGATGACCTGGTGGTGCTGGTCGGCTTCCGACGACGTCCTGCTACCTTCCCCGCCCTCGCCGCGGCGATCTCCGACGGACCGGCCTCGTGCCTGCTGATCGGCGACGGCACCGCCCGCCCCTACGCCGCCGGGGCCGACTGCTGGCTCGAGTGCCCGATCGACTCCGACGGCGCCTTCGACTCCTACTCGACCGCGATGGCGCTGGTGTCGGTGCTGTCCAACGGCGTGCTGAACCGGCTGGGGCCGAAGGGGTCCCGCCGCATCAGCCGGATCACCGCCGCCTACGACCTCCTCGGCGAGCTCGAGGACAGCTGAGCCGGAGGGGCAGACGGCCGCTCCCCGCGCGCACGGGAACGGGGGCGGACCCTGCGGTCCGCCCCCGTCGGCTCCCCCACGTCAGATCAGGTCGGGGTTCTCCGCGTAGACCTCCTCGAGCAGGCTGGTGTCGAAGTAGTCCTCCACGGTGAGGTCGTAGCCGGCCGCGACCAGCGCGTCCACGTTCTGCTGCATGAGCTCGTCGGACATGGTCAGCAGACCGTTCGCGTCGGTCTCGTCGGTGCTGACCAGCGCCACCTGCTCCTCGGCCTGGCGGGTCTCCTTCTCCATGTCCAGGCCGAGATCCTGGCCGAAGTCCTCGACCGCGAGGCGCGCGCTCTCCTCGGGCTCGGCGATCGCGTCCTTCCAGCCGCGGATGAGCGCCACCAGCGCCGCCTTCAGCAGGTCGCGCTGGGTCTCGATGGACTCCTGTGTGACCACGATGCTCTCGGCCATGAACGGCAGGCCGTTGTCCGCCAGCGGCAGGTTCACCACGTCCTCGCCGGCGAGCTCCAGGGTCAGCGCCTCGTTGGTGAGGTAGCCGAAGAACCCGTCGACCTCGCCGTTCACGAGCGGCTGCGGGTCGTACTGCACCGGCACCTTCTCGAGCTGGGCCGCGTCGATCCCGTTGGCGGCGAGGAACCCGTCGAACAGGGTCTCGTTCACGCCGGTCTGCACGCCGATCTTCTTGCCGACGAGGTCCGCCGGGGTGGCGATCGGGGCGGCGTCGCCGAGGGAGATGATCGTGAAGGGGTTCTTCTGGTAGGTGGTGCCGATGATCTTCAGCGGCGCCTCCTCGTCCTGGATCAGCGGCGCCACGCCGAGCGGCGAGGTGGTGCCCATGATCGCCGAGCCCGAGAGGACCATCGTCTCGCTCGAGGTGCCGGACGGTCCGCCCGCGATGAGGTTCACCTCGGAGAACCCGGCCTCCTCGAAGTAGCCGCGGTCGATGGCCATGTACTCGCCGGCGAACTCCGCGTTCTTGATCCACGAGAGGTTGATGTCGAGCGTGCCGTAGTCGGCCGCGCCCTCCCCGCCGTCGGAGGAGCCGGCGGAGGCGGACTCGGCGTCGGCCCCGCCGCAGGCGGCCAGCGACAGGGCGCCGAGCGCGGTGAGGGACGTGCCGATCACGACGCGTCGGGTCGGGGTGGAGGCAGAGGTGCGAGGGGTCTTCATGGCGTTCGCCTTCTTCTCAAGGGGTGCAGCGCCTCGGGGCAGTGGCGGCGAGTCCGACGCTAGGGATCGTGTGTTTCAGCGGGCGTCTGGGCCTGTTTCGCGGCGGTTACATCTGCAGAGCAGACCCGCGAAACACATGTTTTACACGGGAGAAACGGTCCGGCCGTACCCGATTCCTAGCGTGGAGGAACCAGGGCGGGACCCGGCCGCGCAGCCTGTCGCAGGCGGCGCGCGGGACCCGCCGACCGCCGGAGGAAGGACGCCGTCATCAGCCACGTCACCACCCACGTGCTCGACACCGGCACCGGCCGGCCCGCTGTCGGCGTCGCCGTGACTCTCCTGGATGCAGGCGGCTCGGAGGTCGCGACCGGGGTCACCGACGCCGACGGGCGCGTGCGCGACCTCGGCCCGATCGCGCTCGTGCCAGGTACCTACCGCCTCCGCTTCGCGACCGGCGCCTACTACGCCGAACGCCGTCAGGTCACGTTCTTCCCCGAGGTCGAGGTGGCCTTCTCCCTCGACGAGGGTCACGCCCATGTGCCGCTCCTGCTGAGCCCCTTCGCCCACTCCACCTACCGAGGCAGCTGACATGCTCGAGATCACCACCCCGCAGACCCCCGCCGGTCAGACTCCCGCCCCGTCGGCCGCCCCCGCGGGTTCCGCTCCCGCCGGCTCGGCCCCCACCGCCGTGCTGGGCCGGAACCAGTACGGCAAGGCCGAGGTGCGGCTCGTCCACGTGGACCGCTCCACCCCGCGCCATGCGCTGACGGACCTGAACGTCACCTCGATGCTGCGCGGGGACTTCGAGGAGTGCTACCGCACCGGCGACAACGCGCGCGTCATCGCCACGGACACGCAGAAGAACACCGTCTACGCCTTCGCGAAGCAGTACGGCGTCGCCGGTCCCGAGCGGTTCCTGCTGCGCCTGGCCGAGCACTTCATGGCCGAGGGCACGTGGCTGACCGGCGGGCGCTGGGAGGCCGAGCAGTTCGGCTGGGAGCGCATCACCGCCGCAGGTGAGGGGCACGACCACTCCTTCGTGCGCACCGGGCCCGAGGTCCGCACCGCCGCCGTCACCGTCCAGGACGGCGCCACCCACGTGATCGGCGGGATCAAGGACCTCGTGGTCCTGAAGTCGACCGGCAGCGAGTTCCACGGCTTCCCGCGGGACCGGTACACGACCCTGCCCGAGACCACCGACCGCATCCTCGCCACCGAGGTCACCGCCCGCTGGCGCTTCCGGGAGCCCATCACGGCCGACGGGACCTCCGGTGTCGACCCGGACGAGACCTTCGCGGCGGTGCGCGCGGTGCTGCTCGAGACCTTCGCGACCACGCACTCCCTGTCCCTGCAGCAGACCCTCTTCGCGATCGGCGAGGCCGTGCTCGCCGCCCGTCCGGAGCTGGCCGAGATCCGCATGGTCATGCCCAACAAGCACCACTACCTCGTGGACCTCAACCCCTTCGAGCTCGGCAACGACAACGAGGTGTTCATCGCCGGGGACCGCCCCTACGGCCTCATGCAGGCCGCGGTCACCCGCCCCGGCGAGCCCGACCAGCCGGCCGCCTGGGAGTGGCTCGGCGGATTCTGCTGAGGCCCCGGACCATGCCAGGACCAGGGACGACGGCCGCGACGAAAGCCGGGACGAGCTCCGGCGAGCTGCACACCGTCCGCGCCCACGAGATCCTGCTCGGGGACCGGCTCGTCGCGGCCGAGCTCGACATCGAGGACGGCCGGATCACCGCGATCCGCCCGCTCCCGGACGAGGCCCCGCGCCTGCCCGGCACCCTCGTCGTCCCCGACGGTCTGCAGGTGCTGCCCGGGAACGTGGACACCCACGTGCACATCAACGAGCCCGGCCGCACCGAATGGGAGGGTTTCGCGACCGCCACCCGCGCCGCCGCGCTCGGCGGGGTCACGACCCTCGTGGACATGCCGCTGAACTCCGTCCCGCCCACGATCGACGTGGCATCGCTGCGTGTGAAGCAGGCCGCCGCCCGCGACGCACTCGCGGTGGACCTCGGGTTCTGGGGCGGGATCGTCCCCGGCAACACCGCCCAGCTGCGCCCGCTGTGGGAGGCGGGCGTGATGGGCTTCAAGTGCTTCCTGCTGCCGTCGGGGGTGGACGAGTTCCCGCCGGTCGACGCCGCCCAGCTGCGCGCGGCGATGCATGAGGTCGCCACCTTCGACGGGCTCGTGATCGTCCACGCCGAGGATGCCTCCACCATCGACGCCGCACCGGCGGTGCCGTCCGCGAAGTACACCGATTTCGTCGCCTCCCGGCCCGAGTCCGCCGAGGTCACTGCGATCGCGGGGCTCATCGAGGCGGTGCGCGAGACCGGGGCCCGCACCCACCTGCTCCACCTCTCCAGCGCCCGCGCCCTGGACCTCATCCAGCAGGCCAAGGCGGAGGGTCTGCCGCTCACGGTCGAGACCTGCCCGCACTATCTGTGCTTCGCCGCGGAGGCCGTGCCGGATGCGTCGCCGGAGTACAAGTGCTGCCCGCCGATCCGCGACGCCGGCAACCGCGACGCCCTCTGGCAGGGCCTCGAGGCCGGGCTCATCGACATGATCGTCACCGACCACTCGCCGTCCTCCCCGGCGGAGAAGCACCGTGGCGCCCCCGACCTCCAGCAGGCCTGGGGCGGGATCTCCGGACTCCAGGCCGGATTCACCGCCGTCGCCGCCGAGGCCCGCACCCGCGGCATCGACATCGCCCAGGTGAGTCGCTGGATGGCGCGGGCGACCGCCGACCTCGTGGGCCTCGCCCACAAGGGTCGCCTCGAGGTGGGCGCCGACGCGGACCTGATCCTCTACGACCCGGCCCGCCCCCAGACCCTGCGCGCGGACCGCTTCGCCCACCGTCACCCGCTCTCCGCCTACGACGGCCTCGCGCTCCAGGGCGCGGTGGTCGATGCGGTGCTGCGCGGGCAGATCCTCGCGGCCGACGAGGACGCGTCCCCGCGCGGCCGGTTCCTCGGGGGGCCCGGGGCGACGGCGCCCGGCGTGGAGCAGGCGGGAGCGGGCGCATGAGCGACACCCTCACCGCGCCGCTCCCGGGTGGACTCGCCGCGGCCTGCACCCGCTGGCTCGAGGCCGGCAAGCCCCTCGCGCTCGCCACCATCGTCGCGACCGAGGGCTCCGCGCCCCGGCCGCTCGGCACCACGATGGTGATCGGGGAGGGCGGGCTCGTGCGCGGCTCCCTCTCCGGCGGCTGCGTCGAGTCCGACCTCATCGAGCAGGGCCTCGAGGTGCTCGCCACCGGCGTGCCCGAGCGCCGCACCTACGGCTACACCGACGCCGCCGCCTGGGAGGTGGGGCTCATGTGCGGCGGCAGCATCGACGTGCTCGTCCAGCCCCTCGCCGCCCCGGACCCCGCCGCCGGACTCGACGCGCTGCTGGACGGTGCACCGGGAGCGCTGCTGTGGAGCCTCGACGAACCGAGCCGACGCCTCGCCCTGCCCGTCCCGCTCGCCGACGACGCGGGGGAGTGGGAGGGCCCGCTCGCGGCACTGCTCGCCGGGGCCGACGGGCCCGGCGCGACCGGCGAGGCCGACGCGACCGGCGGAGCGAGCGAGCCCGTGCTCTTCGTCGACCCCGCGCTCGTACGCCGCCTCGCCGCACAGCTCGCCGCCCGCACCGCCGCCGGCGAGACCGGCATCGTCTCCCTCCCCACCGGCTGCGGTCTGCTCGCCGCGGGCATCCCGGCCCTGCCCGCACCCGATGCCCCCGAGCTGTTCCTCCTCGTGAGGCGCCCCGCCCCGCGCCTCATCGTCAGCGGCACCACCGACCTCGCCGCGGCCCTGCTCGCCCAGGGCCGCACCCTCGGCTACGACACCACCGTCGTCGACCCGCGCAGCACCTTCCTCACCCGCGAGCGGTTCCCCGCCGCGGACCGGGTCGTCGTCGCCCGCCCCGACCGCTACCTCCGCGAGGAGGACGAGGCCGGGCGGCTCGACCACCGCACCGTCATCGCGTGCCTGGGTCATGATCCGAAGATCGATGACCCCCTGGTCGAGACCGCTCTCTCCCTCCCGGTCGCCTACGTCGGCGCGATGGGCTCCCGCCGCACCCACGACGAGCGGATCCGCCGCCTCCTCGAACGGGGCGTGACCACCGCCCAGCTCGAGGCCCTGCACTCGCCGATCGGCCTGGACCTCGGCGGCTCCACCCCCGCCGAGTTCGCGCTCTCCGTCATGGCGGAGGTCGTCGCCGAGCGCACCGGTCGCGCGGCCGCCCAGCCGCTGCGCACCACCACCGGCCCCCTGCACGGGAGGATCCCCGCATGACCGGCACCCCGGACCCGGCCGTCGTCGACGGCACCCCCGCCGCGACCCCGCCCCGCCCCGGCCAGTGCCTGCGCACCTACCTGCGCGATCTCGGTCGCCTCGGGGTGAAGAAGGGCTGCGACGGAGGCGACTGCGGCGCCTGCACCGTCCACCTGGACGGCAAGCCCGTGCACAGCTGCGTCGTCCCCGCCGTCCGCGCGGCGGGCGCGAGCGTCACCACGATCAACGGCCTCGCCGCGACCATCGAGCCACCGGCCGCAGAGCCGCGCCCCGCGGACCCGCCCGAGCATCCCGTCCAGTGCGCGTTCCGCAGGGCGCAGGGCTTCCAGTGCGGGTTCTGCACCCCCGGCATGATCATGACCGCCGCGGCGCTGACCGACGGGGACCGCGCCGACCTGCCCCGCTCCCTCAAGGGCAACCTCTGCCGCTGCACCGGCTACTCCGCGATCGAGGACGCGATCGCCGGCTGCGCCCACGTCGAGGAGGGGGCGGCCGCGGGTCGAAGCCTCGGCGCCCCCGCCGCCCGCCGCGTCGTCACCGGCACCGAGCCGTATACCCTCGACGTCGATCCCGCGACGCTGCCCGGGCTGCTGCACCTGAAGCTGCTGCGCTCCCCGCACGCCCACGCCCGGATCCGGGCGATCGACACCGCCTCCGCGCTCGCCGTCCCCGGCGTGCACAGCGTCCTCACCCACGAGGACGCCCCGGACGTCCTGTTCTCCACCGGCCAGCACGAGCACCTCGCCGACGACCCCCTGGACACCCGGGTGCTCGACGACACCGTCCGCTTCGTCGGGCAGCGCGTCGCGGCCGTGCTCGCCGATTCCGTCGCGGCGGCCGAGGCCGGGGTGCGCGCCCTGCAGGTCGACTACGAGCTCCTCGAGGCGAACACCGACCCCACCCGGGCCCGCACCGGTCCGGCCCTGCACGGAGAGAAGACCGAGGGCTCCGGCATCGCCGACGCGGCCACGAACCTCGTCGCCGCCCTGCACACCCGGGTCGGGGACCTCGAGGCCGGCCTCGCCCGCGCCGCCGTCGTGATCGACCGCGAGTTCGAGACCCAGCGCGTCCAGCACGTCAGCCTCGAGACCCACGCCTCGATCGCCTCCCTCGACCCCGATGGCACGCTCGTGGTCCGCTCGAGCACCCAGGTCCCCTACCTCGCCCGCCGCACCCTGGCGCGCCTGTTCGACCTGCCCGCCGAGCGGGTCCGCGTGATCGCCCCGCGCGTGGGCGGCGGCTTCGGCGGGAAGCAGGAGGTGTTCACCGAGGACCTGGTGGCGCTCGCGACCCTGCGCACCGGCCGGCCGGTGCAGCTCGAGCACACCCGCACCGAGCAGTTCACCTCCACCTCGGTGCGCCACCCCATGCGGCTGCGGGTCCGGGCCGGGGCCGACGCCGACGGTCGCCTCACCGCGATCCACCTCTCGCTGCTCTCGAACACCGGCGCCTACGGCAACCACGGCCCCGGCACCATGTTCCACGGCACCGGCGAATGCCTGGCCGTCTACAACGCGCCGGCCAAGGCGGTGGACGCCGAGGTGGTCTACACGAACACCGTCCCCTCCGGGGCGTTCCGCGGCTACGGGCTCAGCCAGACCGTCTTCGCGATCGAGTCCGTGATGGACGAGCTCGCCCGTGCCCTGGGCCTGGAGCCCTTCGCGTTCCGCCGCCGGAACGTGATCCGCGAGGGCGACCCCATGATCTCCACGTCGCCGACGCCCACGGCGGACGTCGAGTACGGCTCCTACGGCCTGGACCAGTGCCTGGACCTGGTCGAGGAGGCGCTCGCCCGCCCGGCGGAGGAGGCCGACGGCGGTGCCCAGGGGATCGCGGGGCTCGGCCCCGACTGGGCGATCGGCACCGGCATGGCGCTGTCGATGCTGGACACCGTGCCGCCGCGCGGCCACCACTCCCACAGCCGGCTCGCCCTGCGGGGCGACGGGAGGATCGAGGTGCGGACGGGGACGGCCGAGTTCGGCAACGGCACCACCACCGTCCACGTCCAGCTCGCCGCGGCCGCGCTCGGCTGCGCCCCGGAGCGGATACGCATCCTGCAGTCGGACACCGCCCTGGTCGGCCACGACACCGGGGCGTACGGCTCGGCCGGCACCGTCGTCGCCGGCAAGGCGACCTTCCACGCCGCGCAGGCCCTCGCCCGCCGGCTCGCCGAGAGGGCGTCGGCGCTCCGCGGCACGACCACGGACCCGTCGGACTGGGCGGGGGAGGAGTCCGGTCTCCGCCACGGGGTGACCGGGACCCTCGTCCCCTGGGAGGAGCTCGCCGCGAGCACGACCGGCCCGGACTCCCCGGGGCCGCTCGAGGCGGAGGCCCACTGGGACGGCTCGCCGCGCTCCGTCGCCTTCAACGTCCACGGGGTGCGGGTCGCCGTGCACCGCCGAACCGGCGAGCTGCGGATCCTGCGCAGCATCCAGGCGGCCGATGCCGGCTTCGTGGTCAACCCCCACCAGTGCCGCGGCCAGGTGCAGGGCGGCGCCGCGCAGGCCCTCGGCGCCGCCCTGTACGAGGAGGTCGTGGTCGAGGCGGAGGGGCGGGTGAGCACCGACATCCTGCGCCAGTACCACATCCCCACCTACGCCGACGTCCCCCGGACCGAGGTGCTCTTCGCGACCACGAGCGACCGGCTCGGCCCGCTGGGCGCGAAGTCCATGAGCGAGAGCCCGTACACGCCCGTCGCCCCGGCGCTCACCAACGCCGTCCGCGACGCCGTCGGGGTGAGGATGACGTCCCTGCCCATGAGCCGGGACCGCCTGTACCTCGCGATGAAGGCCGCCGGGGTGACGGGCTGACGGGACCTCAGCCCGCGTGCACCCCGGTGCCCCGCGCGTTGTACAGCGTCGCGGAGCCCGCGGAGACGAGGTCCCGGTAGCCGGCCAGCACCTCGACCGCCTCCTCGCGCAGCACGTCGGTCTCCACCTCGATGCCCCGCTCGCGGAACCGACCGATCCAGTCCTCCGGCATGGGGCCCTCGTCGAAGCCGGTGAGCTCCTCCACCTCGGGTCCGTCCACGGCGATGACCAGGCGCGTCACCCCCGACCACATGGTCGCGCCGTAGCACATGACGCACGGGCGCGCGTTGACCCACAGCTCGAGCGGGGCCGCGCCGGCGGCGCCCAGATCCCAGGCACCCCGCCGCCTCTGCGCGAGGGAGAGCGTCGTGACCTCGGCGTGCATCGAGGACAGCCCCGAGGCGAGCACCCGGTTCACGCCAGCCGCGACGATCTCCCCGCTCGCGCCGTCGCGCACCAGGGCGGCGAAGGGCCCGCCGCCGCCCTCGCGCACGTTCCGCTCCGCGAGCCGGTTCAGCAGCCGCATGAGCACGGTGCGCGTGGCCGGGGAGTCGCCGCTCGGGGCGGCGCCGAGCGCGGCCACCTCCTCCTCGACCCAGTCCGGCATGGTGACGCCGAAGGTCGAACGGGCGGTGGATGCGTGCTGGTCCATGGGCTGCCTCCCGGCGGTCTGATGACGGTGCGGACGCGCACCCTCCGGTCGCCGTCAGGCTAGGGGCGGGACGTGTCCACCATGTTTCCGCGGGTGCCGTCGTGCGGGGGTTCGGGTGCCTGTGGACCCGGGTTTACGCCGCCGAAACAGGAGCGCACCGCTGGCGAAACAGTCGTTCCATAGCGTGGCCGTCACCGGAAGACCTGGTGCGGTGACCGACCTCGGAGCACCGTGTGCGGCTCGCCGGACCGTCCTCCCAGAAAGGGGCTCCCGTGTCCTGTCTCCGACCCGCCCCCGCCGGCCCGAGCCGGCTCCGTCCCTCCCGTCGCCTGCTGCTGGGCGGGGCGCTCGCCGCCCCGGCCCTCGCCCTGACCGCGTGCTCCGCGGCCGACGGGTCGGGCGCCGACGCCGGGAGCCTCGGCGGGCTCGAGGTGAACCAGAACTGGATCCGCACCACCGAGTTCGCCGGCGAGTACTTCGCCGACTCCCGCGGCTACTACGCGGAGGCCGGCTTCGACGAGGTGACCCTCATCCCCGGCGGGCCCAGCGGCACCTCCTCCGAGGCGATGGTCCTCTCCGACTCCGCGCTCGTCGGTATGACCACCCCGCTCGCCGCCGGATCGATGGTCGCGGGGGAGGAGGCGCCGCTCGTGCTGCTCGGGGCGAAGTTCCAGCGCAACCCCTTCACCATCTGCTCCACCTCCGCCTCCCCGATCACCACCCCCGCCGATCTCGTCGGCCGGCGGATCGGCGTCGCCACCGGCACCAACGAGGTGCTCTTCGACGCGCTCCTGGAGGTCAATGGGATCGACCCCCCCGACGTCGAGCGGGTGACCGTCCAGTTCGATCCGCAGCCGCTGATCAACGGGGAGGTCGACGGGCAGATCTGCACCCTCACCAACGAGGCGATCACCGTCGCCCTCGCGGGCCTGGAGGTCGTGAACCTGCCGCTCGCCGAGAACGGCCTGCCCTTCGTCTCCGGCGCCTTCGTCACGACCGCGGCGAACGTCCAGGAGCGGCGGGAGGAGCTCAAGGCCTTCCTGCTCGGCACGATCCGCGGCTGGCAGGACGCCCTCGCCGACCCGGCGGAGTCCGCCCGGCTCGCCTATGAGGAGTACGGCGCGGACCTCGGCCTGGACCCCGAGAAGGAGCAGCGCCAGGCCGAGGCCCAGAACCAGCTCGTCGTCAGCGAGGAGACCGCGGCGAACGGCCTGTTCACGATCTCCGAGGAGCTCGCCGCGACGAACGTCGAGCTGCTGGCGCTCGCCGGCCACGTGGTCGACCAGGGCTCCTTCTTCGACCCGACCCTGCTGCAGGAGGTTTACGAGGAGAACCCCGACCTCCTGGCCTCCTGACCCGTCCCCGAACCGAAGGGCACACCCATGACCGCGCAGCACGATCCCCGGCCCCGCGCCGAGATGCCCGAGGCCGGCGCCACCGGCATCGACCTCCGGGGCCTGAGCAAGACCTTCACCTCGGGCCGCCGCCCCGTGACCGCCTTCCAGGACACGCAGCTCGCCACCGACCGCGGCTCCTTCCTCTCGCTGCTCGGGCCCTCAGGATGCGGCAAGTCCACGATCCTGCGGATCCTCGCCGGACTCGAGGCGCCGACGACCGGCACCGCGCTCGTGGACGGGATGAGCCCCGAGCAGCTGCGCGCCAGCTCCCGCCTCGGGATCGCCTTCCAGGACTCCGCCCTGCTGCCCTGGCGCACCGTGCGCGGCAACATCCGCCTCGCCCTCGAGGTCGCCGGGAAGCTCGAGAACGAGCCCTACATCGACGACCTCCTGGACCTCGTGGGGCTGCGCGCCTTCGAGAACGCGAAGCCGGGCCAGCTCTCCGGCGGCATGCGCCAGCGCGTCTCGATCGCCCGCGCCCTCGTCGTCAAGCCGGAGGTGCTGCTGCTCGACGAGCCCTTCGGCGCGCTCGACGACATGACCCGTCAGCGCCTGAACCTCGAGCTGCTCCGCATCTGGACCGAGAAGCCCGCGACGACCCTGATGGTCACCCACGGCATCTCCGAGGCCGTGTTCCTCTCCGACCAGGTCGCCGTGATGAGCGCGCGGCCCGGCCGGATCGTCGAGGTGTTCGACGTGGACCTGCCGCGTCCCCGCACCCCGGAGATGATGCGCACGCCCGAGTTCCACGCCCTGTGCGACCACGCCTCCGAGGTGCTGTTCGGCGCCCCGGCCGACGCCGCCGCCCTGCCCGAGAGCGCGTGAGCCCGCCGACACGGGAGAAGGAGGACCATGCCATGACCGCTGCCACCCCCACCACCGCCGTCGCGGACGACATCCCCGCCGCCCCCTCCCTGCCCGCCCGTCGGCCGCTGCCCCGCTGGGCGATCGGCGTGCTCGGCACCCTCGCCGTGATCGCCGGGTGGTGGATCCTCGCCGGCACGGTGCTCTCCGGGGCCGGGGCCGCCGAGGGCGGAGCGATCCCCACTCCCGGTGCGATCCTCGCCCAGTTCGCGGTCGACGGCTGGTCCTACTACGCCCGCAACGCCTCCGTCACCCTCGCCGAGGCGGGCCTCGGGTATCTCGCCGGGAACGCCCTCGCCCTGCTGCTCGCCGCCGTGGTGATGCTCGTGCCCGCGCTCGAACGGATCATCACCCAGCTCGGCGTCATCAGCTACTGCCTGCCTCTCGTCGCGATCGGCCCGATCATCTTCATCGTCCTCGGGCCGCCCGCCTCCGGCGCCCCCTCCGGGACCGCCGTCGTCCTCGCCGCGCTGTCGGTCTTCTTCACGACCCTGGTCGGCTCGATCCTGGGCCTGCGCAGCGCCGACCGGGCCGCGCTGGACGTCATCACCGTCTACGGCGGCACCCGCCTCACGCAGCTCCGCACCGTCCAGGTCATCTCCGCCCTGCCCAGCGTCCTGAGCTCCCTGAAGATCGCGGCGCCGGGCGCGCTGCTCGGTGCGGTGCTCGGCGAGTACGTGGGAGGCGTGGACCGGGGGCTCGGCCCCGCCATGGTCAACGCCCAGCAGTCCCTGGAGATCGAGCGGGTCTGGGGTGTCGCGATCGTGTGCGGTCTGCTCGCGGGCGGCGCCTTCGCGGTGCTCGCCCTCATCGCCCGTGTCGCGACTCCCTGGTCCGCCGGCACCGAAGGAGGCAGGTCCTGATGACCCACGCCCTGAAGAACCTCTCCCGTTCCGCGCTCGGGGTGCTGATCTCCCTCGCCGTGGTCCTCGCGATCTGGGCCGGAGGGCTGCGCGTCCTGGACGTCTCCAGCTTCATCGGCAAGGGCCCGCTGGACGTGCTCGGCCATCTCGCGCTGGACGAGGACGCCGCCGCGCACCGCGCCGCGGTGCTCGACAACCTCACGATCACCCTCGGCGATGCGGCGATCGGCTTCGTCGCCGGTCTGGCGCTGGCCCTGGTCGTCGCGGCCGCGTTCACGCTCGTCCGCGGTGTGGAAGACGCGCTGCTGCCGCTGGCCATGCTGCTGCGCTCGGTGCCGCTCGTGGCCATGGCCCCGATCCTCATCCTCGTCTTCGGCCGGGGCACCGGGACCGTCGCCGCCATGGGCGGGGTGGTGGTGCTGTTCCCGGCGCTCGTGACCATCGTGCTCGGGCTCCGCTCCGCCTCGCCGGCCATGGTCGACGTGGTCAGCGTGTTCGGCGGCAGCAAGCTCACCGCCTTCACCAAGGTGGCCCTGCCCGCCTCGCTGCCCGCTTTTTTCACGGCGCTGCGCATCTCGATCCCGGGCGCCCTGACCGGGGCGCTGCTCGCGGAGTGGCTCGCCACCGGCCAGGGCATCGGCTACCAGATCGTCTCGGACGTCTCCCGCGCCCGGTACGACTCGGTGTGGGCCTCCGTGGTGGTCGTGACCGCGGCGTCCCTGGTCCTCTACGGACTGGTCGCAGTCCTCGAGCGCCTGGTGCTGCGGCGCATGGGCACGGCGGTCTGAGCCGGTGGACCTCTCCACCGTCGAGGCGGTCCGCGCCACCGCCGATCCCGACGAGTTCCGCGAGGGCGACGCCTGGCTCGGCGGGGGCACGGTCCTGTTCTCCTACGGCAGCGACCGCCTGCGCCGCCTGCTCGACCTCCGCAGTGCCGGCTGGGAGCCGTGGACGGTGCGCGAGGACGGCCTGGAGATCGCCGCGACCTGCACCATCGCCGAGCTCTATGCTCTTCCCGGCACAGAGGCGCCGTACGGGATCCTCCGTCCCGGCGTCACCCCGCAGGCCCGCGCCGCGGGCTTCCCCAGCGCGGACGAGTGGCCCGCGACAGCGATGATCCGTCCCTGCTGCGACGCCTTCGTCGCCTCCTTCAAGATCTGGAACACCTCGACCGTCGGCGGGAACGTGGCGACCGCCCTGCCCGCCGGGCCCATGATCTCCCTGCTCGCCGGGCTCGACGCCGAGGCGACCATCTGGGGCCCGGGCGGGGCACGTCGGCGGGTGTCCGTGGCCCGGCTCGTGCTCGGCGAGCGGCGCACGGGCCTCGCCCCCGAGGAGCTGATCCGCTCCTTCCACATCCCGCGGGCCGCGCTCGAGTCCCGGGCGGCGTTCCGACGGCTGTCCCTGTCTAACCTCGGCCGCTCCGGGGTCCTCCTGATCGGACGCGACCTCGGCGACGGGCGGATGCGTCTCACCGTCACCGCGGCGACGGTGCGTCCCGTGCAGCTGGACCTCCCGCTCGGAGTGGCGGAGTCCGAGGTCGCCCGGCGCCTCGAGGCAGCTCTGCCGTGGAGCCTCGTCCACGACGACATCCACGGCCTGCCTGAGTGGCGGCGCGACATGTCCCTGCTGCTCGCGCAGGAGATCCACGCGGAGCTCGGCGCCGCACCGGAGCCGGCGCACCCTGCCCTCCATCCGCTCGAGGCGCCGGGCGGGCACCTGCGCTGACCGGGGGCCTCGCCTCACTCCGCCGGCAGCGCCTCCGCGAGCAGCGGGGTCAGCTGCTCGGCGAGGCGGACTACGTCGACGTGTTCGACGCGGAATGGGTGGGGGACGACCTCACCACGGAGCAGAGCTTCGCCACGCTCGGCGAGTTCCTGCAGTTCCTCGAGGAGTCCGAGGACGACGAGTTCGCCTCCACGCTCATGGACCGCTTCGACGTGGACGGCTTCGCCGCCTATCTCGCCGCCCAGGAGATGGTCGCCAACACCGACGACATCGACGGCCCCGGCAACAACTCCTACCTCCATTACGACTCCGGCGCGGCGACCTGGAATGTCGTGGCCTGGGACCACAACCTCGCCTTCGGCGGGATGGGTGGCGGGGGCGACATGGGCGGTGGACCCGGCGGCTTCCCCGAGGACGGCGAACTGTCCGAGGGTTTCGAGCCCCCGGCCGAGCGTGAGCTGCCCGACGGTGAGCTGCCCGAAGGCGCCGGCGGCCGCGGCGGCGCGGCCGGTGGCGGGGGCATGGGCGGCGGGATGGGCGGGAACGTCCTGTCCGAGCGCTCCCTCGCCGACTCGACCTTCGCCGCGCTCTACGACACTGCGCTCGCCGATCTCACCGGGGCCATCTACACCTCCGGCGACGCGGCCGCCCGCCTCCAGGAGCTGGTCGACCTGCTCACCGCCGACGCCTCCGACCTCGTCACCGTCGAGGACCTCCAGTCCGACGCCGAGACCATCACCGCCGTGCTCGAGGGGTGAACCGGGCGGCCAGGGTCCGGTGACCGCGGGTCACTCGGCGCCGAGGATCTCGGCGACGGCAGCGATCAGCGCGGGGGAGGGCCGGTCGTAGTCGTGGGTGATCGGGGCATGGCCTGTCGGCGCCGACCCGATCGCGCTCAGCTCCGCGAGCGCCCCCGCGCCCTCCCGCTGCACGGCCGCGAGGACCCGCTCCTTGAGCGCGAACCCGACCTGGGCGGCATGGAGGAGATCCTCGATCTGCGCCGTCCGGTCTGGTCCGCCGATCGTGGTGAAGCCCGCAGAGCGCAGCTCGATCTCCGCTCCCGCAGCAGGTGAGCCGAGGTCGAGGAGCGCGGCGGCGCCGTCGCGGCGCACCGACACCCCCGCCGCATCCCCGGAGAGATCCGCGAAGGCGTCGGCGTCGGCCCCGAGAACGCGCAGCACGAGACGCCGGCCGCCCAGCGCTCCGCCGCCGTCGCGGAGGCGGAGCACCCCGGCGGCGACGTCGACCTCCATCGACAGGCTGGTCCAGATCCCCTCCTCCGGCTCCTCCCAGAGGGTGAAGGCGCCGTCCGCCCCCACCGCCACCAGGATCTCCAGATCTGGACGGGTGGAGTCCGACCAGGGGTCCTCCGTCTCCGCGGCCAGGGGCAGGAAGCCGCCGGCGCGCAGCAGCACGGGGATCGAGGAGAGATCGCGATGCATGCGCACCGTGCGATCGCCCTGGTAGCTGAGACCGGTCGTGATGTCGGTCCAGCGGCCGGCGGGCAGGCGCACGTCCACACCCGCCCGGCCGGTGTCCGGCGCGGACGGGCAGGTGATCGGCGCGACCAGCAGCTCCGAGCCGAAGGAGTACTGGTCCAGCCGCTCGTACGCCTCCGGGGAGGGGTCCGTGAAGTAGCTCGGCTCTACGAGGGAGCGGCCCTCGAGATGCGCCCGACGGTTCATCGCATGCAGGTACGGCACGAGCCGGTGCCGCATCCGCAGATGCGCGGTCATGCTCGCCTCCGCCGCGGCGCCGAAGCGCCAGGGCTCCTTCCCTGCGAACGGGGAGTTGCTCGAATGGAGGCGCATGATCGGGGAGAACACCCCGAACTGGACCCAGCGGGCGGCGAGCTCGTCGTCGCGGTAGCCCTCCATGTGCCCGCCGATGTCATGGCTCCACCAGCCGTAGCCGATGTTCGCCCCGGCCGCCGTGAAGCGCGGCTGGAACGCGAGGGTCTCCCAGGTCGTCACCGAGTCGCCGGAGAATCCGACCGGGTAGCGGTGCGAGCCGGGGCCGGCATAGCGGGAGAAGGTCAGCGGTCGCCGCCCGTCCCGCCGGTTGTCCTCGAAGTGGCCGTGGTTCAGCACCCACAGCGGATCCAGCCCCGCCCGGCGCGAATACGGGCCGGACTGCCAGTCGATCCACCAGAAGTCCGTGCCGAGCTCCTCGAGGCCGCGATGCAGCACCTCGAAGTAGGCGTCCATGAAGGCGGGGTCCGAGGCGTCGAAGAGGATCGGCTCGCCGTCGGCCTCACGCCCCAGCGCTGCGCACATCGCCGGATATGCCTCCTCGAAGGCGCGCACCCCGTCGGCTGGATGGACGTTGAGCGTGACCGCGAGTCCGCGATCGTGCAGAGCCCGCTGGAACCGGGCCGGATCCGGGAACAGCTCCCGGTTCCAGGTGTAGCCGGTCCAGCCCGATCCGTACCGCGGATCCACGTCGGTGAGGTGCCAGTCCATGTCGATCACGGCGACCGACAGGGGGATCCGCTCATCCCGGAAGCGATCCATCAGGGCGAGATACGAGTCCTCGTCATAGCGGTGGAAGCGGCTCCACCAGGTACCGAGCGCGAAGCGCGGCAGGAGGGGCTGCGGCCCGCTCAGCGCGTGCAGGTCCGCGACGGCGCCGATGTGGTCGTGCCCGGCGGTGAAGACGTAGAGGTCCAGCGCCTCGGGCTCTGCGTCGCGGGGGACGAGGTGGCCGTCGGCGTCGAAGACCATCGAGCGGGAGTCGTCGATCACCGCGTAGCCGTGCCGGGAGTTCACGCCCGGCTCGAGGGGGATCGGACCGTCGGCCTCGTCGAGGGTCCGGGCGGCCCCGCCGAGGTTCCCGTCGAGCACGCGCACGCTCTCGCCGCGGCGTCGGCCCTCCTGATGCGCCGGCAGGGAGAGATCCTGGCCGTAGCGCCACACCGAGTGATACGCGGAGACCGCGCCGGTGACCTGGACCTGTAGGCCGTTCGTGCTGAACGGGCCCTCGTCGTACTCGAGCCGGTAGTGGTCCGAGACGACCACGAGGCGGCCGTGCTCCCGCGTGGCCCGGACGGGCTGCGGGGGCAGGTCCCGGCGGATCGCGAAGGTCGAGGGGCGGTCCTCGAAGCGACCTGTCGGGGACCATTCGAGGCGGACCACCCGCGGGGCCACCGGCGAGATGCGATAGGTGTCGCCGCGGATCGTGCCGTCCGCGGAGAGGAGGGAATCGGACATCGGTGGGGTCACCCCTTGACGGCTGCGCTCGCCGCACCGGCGATGAAGCGCTTCTGGAAGATCAGGTAGACAGCGAGGACCGGGACGATCGACAGCGTGGTCGCCGCGAAGAGCCCGCCGTAGTCCGTCGAGTAGCGGCCGCTGAAAGTGGTGAGGCCGACGGCGAGCACCTGGAGGGAGTCGTCGTCGATCATCAGATAGGGCCACAGGTAGTCCTCCCACACCCAGAGGAACTGGAAGATCGCGAGCGCGCTGATGGAGTTGGTGCTCATCGGCAGCACGATCCGGTGGAAGATGTACAGCTCCGAGGCGCCGTCCATGCGGGCGGCCTCGAGGATCTCGTCGGGGATCGAGTCCATCGACTGCTTCATCATGAAGATGCCGAAGCCGCTGAACACCGCGGGGATGATGAGCGAGGCCCAGGTCCCCTTGAGGCCGACGTCGGCGAACATCGTGTAGCGCGGGATGATCGTCACCGCCCACGGGATCATCATCGTCGCGAGGATGAAGCCGAACAGCAGGCCCCGCCCGCGGAAGACGTACTTCCCGAGCACATAGCCGGCGAGCACGCTGGTGTAGATCGAGATGGCCGTGATGGTGACGGCGAGGATCACCGAGTTCGAGAACAGCCGCAGGAAGTCGAAGTTCTCCTGGATGGTCAGGAAGTTCTCGAGGGTCCACTCGCGCGGCAGCAGCGACTGGTCCAGCGCACGGATCTCGCTGTTGGGCTTGAAGGCGCTCAGCAGCATCCAGACGAACGGGAACACGGTGATCACGCCGATGATCAGCAGCCCGGCGTGCAGCAGGAGCGAGGGCAGGCGTCGCATGTCAGGCCTCCGTCCGGACGGTGCGGGAGGAGCCGGGGCGGCGGATCCGCATCCCGGTCGCCGCGAAGGAGAGCAGGGTCAGCACGGCCGTCACCACGAACAGAGCGAAGGCGACCGCGGAGGCGTAGCCGAAGTTGTACTTCACGAACGCCTCGTCGTAGATCAGGTACGAGAGCAGGAACGTGGAGGAGCCGGGCCCGCCCTTGGTCAGCACGAGCACCTGGATGAACGCCTGCAGGTACGAGATCAGCGAGGTGATGACGACGAAGATCGTCATCGGCCGCAGCAGCGGGAAGGTGATGCGGCGGAAGCGCTGCCAGGCGTTCGCGCCGTCCATCTGCGCCGCCTCCATGACGTCCTCGGGGAGCGAGTAGAGCCCGGCGAGGAAGAGGATCACGGCGTAGCCGAAGTCCTTCCAGATCGTCATCAGCATGATCGCGGGGAGGGCGAAGGAGGTGTCGAACAGCCAGTTGACGTCCAGCCCGAAGATCGCGTTGATCGCGCCGACCTGCGGGTCGTACATCATCTTCCACACGTAGGCGACGGCGACCAGTGGCGTCACCGTCGGCATGTAGAACAGGGCCCGGAAGAAGGTCTTGAAGCGCGTGGCCCGCGAGAAGATCGCGAGTGCGAGGGCCAGGCCGATGACCACGCGGGCCACGATCACGACCACGCCGAAGGCGGTGGTGTTGGTGATCGACTGCAGCAGGCGCGGGTCCTGGACCATGCGCACGTAGTTGTCGAGGCCGACGGGGTCGTAGACCCCGCTGAGCGGGTTCCAGTTGTGGAAGCTGCCGGCGAAGGCGATCCCGACGGGGATCACCAGCAGCAGAAGGTTGAACGCGATGAGCGCGAGGACCACGGTGTTGCGGATCGAGGCCTCGCCCTTGTAGACGATCCTCCTCCGGCGCCGGGTGCGCGGGGCGGGGGCGGTGGTGGTGTGCATGGCTCCTCCGCGGGGCCCGGCAGCTGTGCCGGGCCCCGCGTCCGATCAGTTCGAGGGCTGGTAGAAGGCGTACTTGTCCTCGACGGCGGTGAAGTCGAGGGACGCCAGATCGGTCTCGATCGTGGCCTGGGCGGTCGCGATCGCCTCGGCCGGGTCGACTCCGTTGTAGAGGACGTCCTCCCAGAGGGTGGTCGAGCTGGTCTCGAAGGTCGCGGGCATCGGGCCGGGCCAGATGTAGCGCTCGAGGCCGTCCGCGAGGGAGGCCAGCTGCGGGTCCGCCATGACATCCGCGTCCTCGGCGAGGGGGCCGTACATCGGGAACACGTGGTAGTTCAGGCACAGCTCCTTGAGGTTCTCCCGGCTGGTCAGGAAGAACGCGAGGAAGTCCTGGGCGACGGCCTTCGCGGCGTCGTCGGCGCCCGCGTTGATGCCGATGGTGGACTCGCCGTTGTAGCGGTCCAGCGCGTACGGCTCGGCGGAGGCATCCGGGACCGGGGTCGGGAACGTCGCGTACTTCAGATCCGGGAAGTCCGCGGCGAGGGTGCCGCCGAGGTGGGTCCAGGAGTAGACCATCGCGGACTGGCCCTGACCGAAGGAGTCGCCGGCCGCCGTGCCGAAGTCCTTGGAGCCGACGCGGTCGGTGTCGTAGAGGCTCTGGAAACGGGCGACGACCTCGGCCAGCGCAGCGGTGTCGAAGGTCGGGGTGACCTGGTCCTCGGCGAAGAGGTTCTGGCCCAGCTGGTACGGCATGCCCGGCGTGAAGGCGCTGAACTGGCCGTTGAAGTTGAAGCCGGCCTGGGTGAAGGAGTCGCCCTCGGCGATGGTGAGCTTCTTCGCGACCTCGCGCAGCTCGTCCCAGGTGGTGGGGATGTCCGCGTCGGTGAGGCCCGCGGCCGCCCACATGTCGGTGTTGTAGTAGATGACGCCGGACATGAGCCCGTAATCGACGTAGTAGACCTTGCCGTCGATCTCGTGGGCGTCGACCGCCTGGTAGTCCGTCTTGAGAGCGTCGAGGTCGACGCCGTAGGGCTCGAGATAGGGCAGCAGGTTCGCGTGGTAGCTGTTGTGGATGTTGAAGATCGCCGGGTTGCCGCTGTCCTTCAGCGCGAGGGGCAGCTTGGTCCAGTAGTCCTCCCACGGCTGCTTCACGATCGAGATCTCGACGTTGGTGTGGATCGCGGAGTACGCCTCGGCGAACTTCCCGAAGATCGCATCGCCGTCCCACAGCCACCACTCGAGCGAGATCGGCTCGCCGTCGTTGACGAGGTGATTCGGGTCGTAGGTGAGCGTGGCGCCCTGGACGGCGTGGCCGCTGGGGGCGGTCTCGAGCTTCTCGGGGCCGCTCGAGGAGCAGGCCGAGAGGCCTGCGGTGCCGACGAGGCCGAGGGCGGCCGTCGACAGGAGGGAACGTCGGCTGAACATGGTCCACCATCCTTGCTAGGTGTTCAGTGCGGGGGCATGCGAAATAGAGGGTTCTGCGCCTGGCCTGCGACAATGGTTAGGTTTAGCGCTAAACTCCGGATAGAGTAGCGCAGGTGACCGGGACCGGCAAGGGCCTTCGGGAGAACTGCCGAGACGGCAGTGGAGAGAACAGTTGAGAGACACGGGGAGAGGCGACATGACCACACTCGCGGACGTGGCCAAGGCGGCCGGGGTCAGCACGATGACGGTGTCCAACGTCCTCGCCGGGCGGACGCACAAGGTCAGCGAGGCCACGGCGCAGCGGGTGCGCGAGGCGGTCGAGGCGACGGGATACGTGCCCAGCGGCGCGGCCCGAGCCCTCTCGCGGCGGCGCTCGCGGATCGTCGCGCTCGTGGTCAACGGGGACGGCAGCGCCATGACGTCCACGCACGACGCCCGCTACGTCGGCGAACTGTCCCGGCTCCTCCAGGCGCGCGGCTACGTCTCGATGATGACCCCGGCCACCGATCTGCAGGCCACGGTCGCGAGCCTGCGCTCCTGGAACGTGGAGGGCGCGATCGTCATCAACACCCTCGGCACCCAGGTCGAGGCGCTGCTCGACGCCCATAACGTGCCGATGCTCTTCTCCGACAACTACGCCGAGATCGACGGGACCCTGACCGTGCGCACCGCCGATGCGGAGGGCGGGCGCCTCGCGGCCGAACACCTCCTCGCCCGGGGGCATCGCTCGGCGATCTTCCTCGGCCCGCTCCGCGACGTGGTCAGCGTCGACGACGAGCGGTGGCGCGGGTTCCGTGAGGCCTTCGAGGTGGCGGGGGTCACGGCATCTGCCCCCGTCGGCATCAGCCAGACGACCGTCGCCTCCGGAGTTGCGGCGGCCGCCCGGATCGCGGTCCTCGACCCCCTGCCCACCGCGGTGTTCTGCTCGGCCGACGATCTCGCCGCAGGTCTCCTGCGCGGGCTCACCGCGGCGGGGCTGCGCGTCCCGGAGGACGTGTCCGTGATCGGCTTCGACGGCTTCGCCATCTCGCAGGTGACGACGCCCGTGCTCACCACGATCGGGCAGGACATGAGCGCCAAGGCCGAGCAAAGCGTCGCGCTGCTCCTCGCGGCCCTCGAGGACGGGGTGGAGGCCGCCGCGGCGAAGCACCCCGAGCCGGTCCCCGTGCGCCTCATCGAGGGGGAGTCCGTGGGGCCGCCGGCGGCGCGCTGATCTGGGGCGGACTTCACTCCGGTCCCGTCTGGTCTCGCTGCCCCGCCCCAGTTCGTCACGCCCGACCCGTCCGCCGGTCCTGGAACTCCGCGCCCTGCGTGACCTGAGGGCCTGTGGGGCGTGGAGGTCACGCCTGGCGCGGAGTTTCAGCAAGGGCGGGCCCCGTCCGCCCATCACCCCTCGGTCAACGCCCCCGTCGGCAGCCAGTCCGCGCCGAGCAGCTGCGCGACGTCCTCGAGGCTCTCGGTGTCGCCGCCCACGGTGTCGGAGGCTGCGGCGATCCGCTCCACCATCACCTTGCTGACCTGCTCCTCGACCGTGTCCTGGGCGTAGGCGATGTACCAGGGGGAGACCTGGTGGTCGCGGTGGGTGCGGCCGGTGACCTGTCGGCCAGCGATGCCCGAGAAGCGCGCCTGGTGGAAGATCCCGACGCGCGGCGCGGTGCTCGCCTGCCCGCCGCCCTCGAGGGTCTCGCCGGCATGCAGGCTGATCGAGGCGACGGTCGTGAACACGCACACGGGTGCCTTCCCCGTCTGGAATCGCAGCCGCTCGGCCTCGACGTCGAAGCGGCCCTGGCCGTAGATCGTGGCGACCTCGATCCCGGTAGCCCGCAGTCGGTCGACGATGGGATCGGCCGCGGTGCCGACGAACTCGACCGAGCAGGCCACCTGCCGCTCGGCCTCGACCTGCTGCGCGATCCACTGCACCGTCGAGTCGACGCGCAGCAGCCCGGCCTTCTGCCGGAAGCGCAGCAGCGCCGCCCGGCCCTTCGCGGTGTTCCGTCCGCGTCTCGCGAGGTCCATCTCGCGGCAGAACTCGCCCCAGTCCGCCTCGTAGGCCTCCCGCTCCGCCGGGGTCAGCGCGACCGGCAGGCCCGAGATCGGCACCGGCCCCCACGGCGCGGCGCGATGCAGCATCGCGGGCGGTTCCGACTCCGCGAGCCAGCTGCGCACGCGGGCGAGGTCCTCCGCCCGACGGGTCGCGTCGGCGGTCCAGGTCGGACCGTAGCGGCCCTTCTCGAGGGCGATCCCGTGCCGTTCGAGGGCGGCCGCGAAGTCGCCCGCGGGATCCTTCGCCGAGGTCCAGGCGGTCATCGGTTCGTCCTGCACCTGCGCGTAGGCGGGCGCGAGATAGGGCAGCTCGAGCGGGGTGTGCCCGGGCGTCGCGGTGGTCGCGATGACGAACGGCGCGTCGTCGTGGCGCTTCCCGTGCCCGGAGATCTTCGCCCAGAGCTTCCAGCGCTTCGTGGAGGTGCGCCGCAGGGCGTGGGCCTCGTCGGCGATGATCACGTCCCAGTCGTGGCCCGCGACCTTCTCCAGCCGGTCCCAGGTGATCACCACCCAGTCCAGGCCGCTGTCGCCGAGGGCGGTGATGGTGCGGCACCAGTGGCCGATGGTGATGGCGGCGGGCCGGTCGGCGACGACCAGCACCCGCTCCGCGCCGCGCAGGTCGCCGACGGCGCTCGCCCCCAGCACCGCCGAGATGGTCTTGCCGACGCCCGGCTCGTCGGCCAGCAGGAACAGGCGCCCGCCCGCGGCGGCCCGCGCGGCGATCGCGTCGGCCGCCTCGTACTGGAGCCGGCGCGGTTCGAGATCCTCCGCCGGGCCGGGGACCGGTGCGGGCGCGCCGGGGTTGAGATCGTTCTCGAGGAACCGTCCCAGCGTGTGCGGCCCGGGGGAGTAGGGCGCGAGATGCGCGGGCAGGGTGCGGCCGACGTGCAGGTGCATCCGCACCGCCGGATGCCACGACGCCCCCTCGACCCGCGTCCCGTACGGCACGTCCAGCACGAACAGCCGCTCGCCGGGGCCGACGAAGGGCAGCTCCCTGTGTGCGGAGCTCGAGCCGCGACGTCGCGAGTGGCTGCGGCGTCGACGGGTGCTGGAGCGGCGGGAGGTGGGCACCCGGCGACGATAGCCGGGGTCGACGACGATCGGTGCGAGCACGCGCGGTCGAGGAGCCGGCCGCCCGCGGTCACCGCCCCTGCCGCCGGTACTCCCGCGGCGTCATCCCGCACGCCGCGGTGACATGCTCGTAGAAGCTCGAGAGCGAGCCGAAACCCGCGGCGGAAGCGATCTCCGCGGTGGTCATCGAGGTGGTCAGCAGCAGGCGCTGTGCCTCGGCGACCCGGCACATCGTCACGTACTCGCCGAGCGTCACCCCGACGGTGCGGCGGAACACAGTCATCGCGTGCGACGGCGTGAGATGCGCGGCGGCGGCGATGTCGGCGATGGTCAGGGTCTCGCGATGGTGCTCCCGCACGTGCTGCGCCATCGCGGAGACGTGGCGCAGCCGAGCCGTCGGCGCGGAGCCGATGGGGGAGCCGGTGCGAGGGCTGCCCTGGGCGCCGGCCTCGGGGCCGGCGGGGGCGCTGCCGATGGGGGCGCCGCCGACGGTCGGGTCCGCCGGATGCCCCGGCCGGATGCCCGCGCGGAGTATCCGCCGCACCGCCGCGCGGATCTCGAGCTCGGCGAGGTCCAGCGGGGCCGGGGCGAGCGCACCGCCCCCGGTGTCGTCGGGCGTCGTCGGCCCCGCGTAACCCGTCGGCGGCGCGGAGACCGTCGGCCCTGCGGACCCGGGCACCTCGTGCACCCACTGTTGCGCGAGCAGCGCCGTGCGCGCCGCGAGCTCCGGCGCGCGCACCACGAGCGGCCGCCCGCTCAGCAGCGGCGCGGTCTCCGCCTCCGGCAACCCCCAGGCGAGCACCGTCGCGAAGGGCACGTGCATCCACAGCGTGTCGCCGGGCCGCGAGTCGACCAGGCCATGGGGCTGCGCCGCCCAGAACACCGCGATCTCCCCTGCGCGCACCGTGAGCGGCCGGCCCGCGAGGAGGTACTGCAGCTGCCCATCGAGGACCACGTTGATCTCGACGTCGTCGTGCCGGTGCATCGAGAGCATGCGCGGCGGGGAACCGCGGCGGATCCACAGCCCCGCCCGCTCCTCGTCGACCCGAGCATCGAGCCCGAACCCCGGGACCACCGTCGCGCTCGTCATCCCCGCACCGTAGCGGGGGATCGCAGGATCCTGGAAGAGCGGGGGAGGAATCCGGGAGACCTCCGGCTCTGTGCGCCCCTAGCGTGACACCATGACGACGACGTTCCTCAAGACCCCCAAGATCACCCTCATCGGCGCGGGCGGATTCGTGTTCCCGTTCCGGCTGATCGGCGACATCCTCTCCTTCCCCGCGCTGCGCGAGGCGACCCTGACGCTGATGGACGTGAACCCCGACAAGCTCGGCCCGGTCGCCGCCGCGACCCGCGAACTCGTCGCCCACCACGGCTTCGGCGCCACGGTCGAGGAGACCACCGACCGCCGCGCGGCCCTCGACGGCGCCGACATCGTGATCATCACCTTCCAGGTGGGCGGGGTGGAGTCCTACCGCCACGACGTCGAGATCCCGCGGAAGTACGGGATCGACCAGACGGTCGGTGACACCGTCGGCCCCGGCGGCGTGTTCCGCTTCCTGCGCTCGGTGACCGCGTACGACGAGATCGCGGCCGACGCCCTCGAGGTGTGCCCGGACGCGACCTTCATCAACTACGCGAACCCCATGGCGATGGCGACCGCGTACCTGAACGCGAAGGGGCTGCGCACCGTGGGCCTGTGCCACAGCGTCCAGGGCACCACCCGCATGCTCGCCCGCACCCTCGGCGTCCCCTACGAGGAGGTGTCATACCGCTGCGCCGGCATCAACCACCAGGCCTGGATCCTCGAGTTCATGCACGGCCAGGAGGACCTCTACCCGCGGCTGCGCGAGGTCATGTCCGCCAAGCACCGGCGCGGGCGCGGGGCCGACGGGCTCGCCGGCGACGACGGCGACCACTCCGAGGCCGCGGAGGAAGCGAGCACCTACGAGGGCGGCAACGAGCAGGTCCGCACCGCGATCATGAACGCCTTCGGCTACTTCCAGACCGAGTCCAGCCACCACGCCTCCGAGTACCTGCCCTACTTCCGCAAGACCCCCGAGCTGGTCGAGGAGTACATCCCCGAGCGCTGGGACTACTACGAGATCTGCGCGGCCCACGACGACCAGGGCGACATCGACGCGCAGCTCGAGAAGCTCAAGGCCGAGCTGGCGCCCAGCGTCGAGTACGGGGCGAGCATCGTGAACTCGATCGTCACCGGCACGCCGAGCGTCGTGCACGGCAACGTCCCCAACGCCGGGGCGCTGATCCAGAACCTCCCGGCCGACGCCTGCGTGGAGGTGCCCTGCCTCGTCGACGCCCGCGGCGTGCAGCCCACCGCGATCGGCGAGCTGCCCCCGCAGCTCGCGGCCGTGAACCGCACCAACGTCAATGTGCAGACCCTCGCCGTGCGCGCCGCGCTCACCGGGGACCTCGAGAACGTCTTCCACGCGGTGGCGCTCGACCCGCTGACCGCCGCGCTGCTCACCCTCGAGGACGCCCGCGCCATGACCGAGGAGCTCCTCGCCGCCCACGCCGACCGGCTGCCGGAGCGGCTGCGGGCGGGGTGAGCGGGCGGGTCGGGGGTTCTGTTCCTGCGCCCCCAGAACCGCTGCACTCTGGGGCGAATCCGAGCCGGATTCTGCCGAGTCTGCAGGGGTTGCGGGGCGAATGGGAGGGCATTGCCCCGAGTCTGCACGTCGTACGGGACGGGGCGGGACGATGTCCGCGGGGTCGCGGGTCGGCGCGCGGTGGGCCGGTCTGCGGCTGACCGAGGACCGGTGCGCCGCGTCGCCGACGATCCCGGAGCGGGCACCCCGTGAGACCTCCGTCATGTCGCGACGGAGCCCTCGGGATCGTTCACATCTCCCCGCTCACATGGCTCTGACCTGTACTGACGCCCTACAGCGCACAGCCTCCCTTAAGGGGTTGAGCGATCCTGTGGTCGCCGTCACGGCCGTTTGACGCGCCTGCTTCAGCACGTGTCACGGTCGATTCCGACGAGCGCCGGCGGTCGATGGCGGCTCGTCCGCCTCGGCACCGGCAACCGTCTCCCGAATCCCCGACCCAGGAGTAGACGTGTCCCGTCACACCACCCCCCTGAACCCCACCCGCCGTGGCTTCGGCGCCCTTGCGCTGGGTGCGCTGGCCGCCGCCGGCACCTCCTCGGCGCTGGGCACCTCCGCGGCCCAGGCAGCCCCCGCCGCGCCGGACGCTCCCGCCGCCCCCACCGGTGACGGCCCCCAGCCCACCCCGCACACCCAGCAGGCCTACGACCCGATCACCAGTGACTTCCACGCCCGCTGGACCCGTGCGGATGCCCGCCAGATCATGCGCACCCAGAACGACACGACCGTCGAGCGCGGCGAGAACTCCATGCCCGAGTCGATCACCATGCCGGAGATCCCCAGGGACTTCCCGATCATGACCGACGAGGTGTGGGTCTGGGACACCTGGTCGCTGACCGACGAGCACTCCAACCAGATGAGCTACAAGGGCTGGGACGTCATCTTCTCCCTCGTCGCCCCGCGCGACATCCCCTTCGACGAGCGCCACTGGAGCGCCCGCATCGGCTACTTCACCCGTCCCTCCAGCGCCGAGCCCGACGAGGCCTGGACCTACGGCGGCTACCTCTTCGAGGACGAGACCTCCCTGTCCAACACCGAGTGGTCCGGCTCCGCCCGCCTGATGCAGGGCAACAAGGTGCGCGTGTTCTACACCGCGACCACCTTCGGCGAGAAGCGTCCCGGCACCGACGGCAAGCCCGCCGTTCTCGCGACCGTGCTCGGCAAGATCAAGGCCACCAAGAAGGGCGTGAGCTTCTCCGACTTCGGCGAGCACGTCGAGATCGCGGAGCCCGACGGCACCTGGTACCAGACCCAGGAGCAGAACCCGTACTTCTCCTTCCGCGACCCCTTCACCTTCGAGGACCCCGCCCACCCCGGCGTGACCTTCATGCTCTTCGAGGGCTGCGGAGCGGGCGTGCCCGGCACCGCGGAGACCGACGCGACCGAGGAGGACCTCGGCTACGTCGACGGCGACCCCTTCGCGGAGACCGTCGACGAGGTCAACGCCAAGGGCGTCCAGTGGCAGCGCGGCAACATCGGCCTCGCCTGGGCGGACTCCAAGGACCTCACCTCCTGGACCATGCTCCCCCCGATCCTCACCGCCTACGGCGTGAACGACCAGACCGAGCGTCCGCAGATGATCATCGAGGACGGGAAGTACTTCCTGTTCACGATCTCCCACCAGTTCACCTACGCGGCGGACCTCCGCGGCCCCGACGGCGTCTACGGCTTCGTCGGCGACGGCATCCGCTCCGACTTCCAGCCGCTGAACTCCTCCGGCGTGGTGCTGGGCAGTCCGGTGGACCTGAACCTCCCGGCCGACGCCCCTGAGTCGCCCACCGAGGGTCAGAACCCGCGCCAGTTCCAGGCGTACTCGCACTACATCCAGCCCGGCGGCCTGGTCCAGTCCTTCATCGACAACGTCGAGGGCCGCCGCGGCGGGACCCTCTCGCCCACGGTGAAGGTGGACGTGGACGGTGCCACCGCGACCTCTGCGGTGGACTACTCCTTCGGCGACGACGGCCTGGGCCCGTACGCCTACATCCCCACCAATAAGCGAAAGGGCGGGGTCGGTCACTACAAGTGATCGGCGGCCTGCGCCGGGAGCCCCGGGCCTGATGGCCCCTGGGTCTGATGGCGCAGGACTCGCGGCACAGCGACGACGGCGCGGTGTCGCCCCGAGAAGGGGCGGCACCGCGCCGCGGTGCGTGCGGGGCGCCCGCCCGGTGTTCGCGCGATGTGCCCTCGGTGCCCGCGCGACCGGCCGCAGGTCGGGTCAGTGCGCGCGCAGGCGCAACCCTGTGAACCGCGCGGTTCCGCCCGCCGCGTGCAGGCGCACGTGCTCCTCCCCGGGGGCGGGGTGGACAGTCATCGAAGCGACGGTGCGCCCGTCGTCGAGGAATACCTCCACGCTCTGCGTGTCCACGAGCACCTGCAGATGCGCGGAGCGGGCGTCCGGGGCGATCGGGGCGACAGCCGCGGTCCGCCCCGCGAAGGGCTCTGCGTCGCCGTCCTGCGCGATCGCGCTGCCGCTGCGGTCCACGCGCAGCTGCCCGCCGCCGAGCGTGATCCGGGTGCCCCGCGAGCCGTTCGCGGACCCGACCACGGTCACCGCCGCCTCGGCCCCGTCATCCCAGCTCACGTCCATCTCCAGGCCGAACGCGCGCCCCAGTGCACCGAGCTCGACCAGGCCCTCGGGCTCGGCGTCGGCCCCTGAACCCTCGTCCCCTGAACCGTCGGCCGCGCTCTCGCCGGACGCCCCGGCGGCGACCTCCTGGTCCGCGAGGTCCCGCGCGGCGGTCGCCGTCGCGGCGAGCGTCGGCACCGGGGTCGAGACGAGCGTCAGCGCATCGTCGTCGCGCACCAGGCGCACCTCGCGCACCACCGAGTACTGGCCGTCGTAGCCGTCGGTGGCCGCTGTCGCGGAGGCCGCGCGCGCGTAGGCCCAGTTGTTCATCCAGCCGATCGCGTGGCGCACGTGCTCCGGGTCCTCCGCGGACGGCCAGGTCACCGCGGCATACCAGTCCTGGCCGCGGTCGAGCCAGCGCGGCGCGGGGTCCGCCGGGGTGAAGCGCTCACCGTCCCAGTCGCCCACCCAGTACGCGTAGTTCGTCGGCTCATCGGCGCCGCTGCCATCCAGGCTCGCGCCGAGCACCCAGTGCGCGGTGCCGTCGTCCGCGGTGAGGGGGAACAGGTCGGGGCACTCCACCCCGCCGAGGTCCGGGCCGCCGGGATCCAGATCGCGGTAGGCGAACTCCTCGCGCGGCTCCCAGGAGCGCAGGTCCGGGGAGGTCCAGAAGGCCACGCGGTGGTCGCGGCCAAGGGCGCACACCCACTGGCCCCGTTCCGCGTCCCGCTGCAGCTTCGGGTCGCGGAACCAGGAGGCCTGCGCGAGCTCCTCCTCCGTGCGGGCGGCGGGACCGTCGGGGTTCGTCAGCACCGGCTCGGGCTCCAGGGTGAAGGTCGCGCCGTCGGAGGAGGCGGCGAGGTACTGCTCCTGCAGCTCGGCGCGCCCGTCCGTGGGCCGGGTGGCCAGCGCGATCACGGTGCCTGCACCGAGGCCCGCGGTGTCCTCCTCGTCCACCACCGCGGAGCCGCTCCACACGTCGACCCCGTCGGCCCCCGCCAGGGCCGTGCCCTGGTGGGTGAAGGTGACCAGGTCCGTGCTGGTCCAATGCGCCCAGGCGGTGGGGCCGGGAACGGTGTCCTCGGCGTGGTGCAGCCCGTAGACGTGCAGGGTGTCGCCGATCCGCACGGGGCGCTGCGGGTCACCGATCCAGCCGCCGGGCGGGGTGAGATGGAAGCGGGGGCGGAGGGTCGCGGACCCGCCGTCGGTCGCATCGGCGCGCGTGCCGGAGCTGTCGCCGTCGGCGTGCTCCGGGCCGCCCGCGCCCCGGGTGCAGGAGCTCGCCGCCAGCACCAGCGGGGCGGCGACGACGCCGGCGGCGGTGCGCTGCAGCAGAAATCGTCGGGTGGGGCGGGTCATAGCGGCTCCGGGTCGAGGCGGCGGGATCGATGCGCCCCCTTGCGCGGCCCCGACGGTAGCGAACCGTGACGGCGCACCTCCACCGGGTGTGAGGGGCGCCGCGGTCGGGACCGGCCCGGTGATCGGTCGGCGGCCGGTCCGGCGGGTGCGCGGATCCCCCGGTGCCTCGGCGTGTCCTTCGCCGTACGCTGGGGGAGTGACCTCCGCCGCTCGCCGCCGCCCCACTTCCGCCGATGTGGCCGAGCGTGCCGGGGTGCCCCGGGCGACGGTCTCCATGGTCCTCAACGGCCGCACCGAGGGCACCGTCTCGGCGGCGAACCAGCGCAAGGTGCTGGACGCCGCCGCGGAGCTGGGCTACACCCGCTCCGCCGTGGCGATGTCCCTGCGCGAGCGCCGCACCCGCACGATCGGCCTGATCAGCGACGAGATCGCGACGTCCCCCTGGGCCGGTCGGATGGTGCGTGCCGCGAACCACGCCGCGGCGGAGCGCGGCTACATGGTGCTCGCCGCGGACCTCTCGCTGCGCGAGGCGACGATCGAGGGGGCCGTGCGGATGCTCGCTCCACCCCGATCCCGCCTCCCGGAAGGACTGAGAGACCATGACGACCTCACCCGCCGCCGCATCCCGGCCCGTGCACTTCCCGGCCCTCCACCGCGTGCACGACCGGGGCTGGATCAACGATCCCAACGGGATCCTGCACCACGACGGCCGCTGGCACGTCTACTTCCAGTACAACCCGGCCGCGTCCCGGCACGGCGACATCGAGTGGGGCCACATGGCCTCGACCGATCTCGTCAGCTGGCAGCGGGAGCCGGCCGGCCCGGTGCGCCGTCCCGGCGAGGCGGACCGGGGCGGCTGCTGGAGCGGGGTGGGCCTGGTGGACACCGCGGCCGACGGCACTCCCGTGCCGACCCTCGTCTACTCGGGGGTCGACGGGGTGGCCAGCCACCTCGCGCAGGTGCTCGTGGCACGCACCGATGAGCGTCTCGAGCAGGTCACGCGCACCACGCTCGCTGCCCCGGTCCCCGCGGGCGTGGCGCTGGAGGGGGTCCGCGACCCGTTCCTGGTCGAGCTGGACGGCCGACGCTGGGGGATCCAGGGCGCCGGGATCCGCGAGGGCGACCAGGTGGTCCCCGCGGTCCTCCTGTACGACGCGACCGACCTCGAGCACTGGGAGTACCTGGGCCCGCTGCTGACCGGGCACGACCCGGTGGCGGCGGAGCACGTGCCCGCCGAGATCTGGGAATGCCCGCAGCTGGTGCGCGTCGGCGAGGACTGGGTGCTGATGGTGTCGCTGTGGTTCCGCGAGGATCGGGTGCCCGGCAGCATCACCGAGTCCGCCTACCTGGTCGGGTCCCTGGCCATCGGTGAGGGCGGCCTGCCCGTCTACCGTCCCCGCTCTGGAGGGACGGTGGACCGGGGCCCGGACTTCTACGCACCGCAGGCCGTGGCCGACCCCACGCAGGAGCGGGTACTCACCTGGGGCTGGTCCTGGGAGCACCGCACCCGTACCCAGGAGCAGACCGATGCCCAGGGTTGGGCCGGCTGCCTGACCTTCCCGCGTGCCCTGTCCCTGGACGGCGACGTACTCGTCTCCACCCCGGCCGCCGAGCTCGCGGCCCTGCGCGGTGAGGAGCTCGCGCTCGCGGGCGTCGGGGCGGGCGAGGGGTCGGTCGACGAGACGGCTGGTGTGTCGGCCGACGGGGCGGGCCGCGCGCTCGTCCTGTGCGCGCCTTTCCGGGCCGAGGCGCGGCTGACCGGACCGGCGCGCGTGGTGCTGCGTCGGGCTGACGGCACCGAGGAGACGCTGCTGGAGCACGACGGGGGCGCGGCGACCCTGCTGCTGGACGGCGGGATCGCCGAGTTGCTGCCCGCTGCCGCGACCCCGACCACGGTGCGGCTGTACCCGGGGGACGAGGACGCCGTGGTGCTCATCGGGGCGATCGACGAGGCGTGGGAGCTGCGGCTTCCGTGAGCGGGGCCGCCGGCGGGAGCTCGTGATGGACCGGCCGTGCGGCGGAGGGATAGTCGGGGTGAGCTGCTCCCGCCCCGCCCCGCCCCGGCCTCCCGGAACCGCTGCACACTGGGGCGAATCCTCGCCCGATTCCCCCGAGTCTGCAGGTCTTTCGCGGCGGGGAGACGCGGCGGCGTCTCGGCGCGCGACCGTCGGGACATCGTGGTGGCCCGGAGGATGACCCGGTACCGTGCAAGGAGCCGGGCGCAGCCGCTCGGCGGCGGTGCGGGTCCGGCCCGCACTCGCACCTCGACCTCAGGGGGATCGTCACCGTGGAACTGATCACCGTCGCCGGCCATCCCGAGCCGGTCAAGGCCTCGCCCGTCGCCGCCCGCCTGCTGCACGAACGTCTCGACTCCGTGCGGGACAGCCGCGGGGACCAGGCCGCGGCGGCGCTCGAGCGGTTGGTGGGGGAGCGGATCGGCACGCTCCTCGCGGCAGGGACTCCGAGCATCGACGTGGCGACGATGCGGTCGATCGTCGACTACATCGAGCTGCCCTCCGAGGATGAGCCGGCGCCGACCGGTCTCGGCAAGACGCTGCAGGGCATCAAGGACAAGCTCGCCCAGCGCGGCGGACCGGTCGGCGGCTGAGTCGAGGCCGTCCCGCGGCCGCCGTCCCGGCCTCCCCACAGGTCCGCCTGCGTCGGCTCAGCCCGCGGCCGGCCGACGGATCGGCCCCTCGCCGTCCTCGTCGCGGGCGTAGACCAGGAAGAACCCGCGCTGGATATCCGCCCGATAGTCGACCAGCACACCCAGCGCGCGCAGCTGCGCGATCCAGGCGTCGAGCTGCTGAACGTCCTCGGAGGTCCCGCAGGGCAGTCCCGCGCGCCGGAGGCTCTCCCGCTCGAGCATGCGGTGGATGAAGGTGTCGCGATGCTCCTCGCGCACGTCCCAGGGAACCGGGGAGAGATCCATGGTGAGCTGCCTTTCCGGGCCGGATGTGCGGGGTGACGAGAGGCGTCCGTGCGTGCTGCCGCTCCCGAGAGAGTAGGGCGGGGGTCCGACGCCCGAGTCCACGGCCCGGAGCCGGCGTGACCGACGCACCCCGGTCTGTGTACGATCGTCCAAGCCGTCGGCCCCGACGCCGGCGCCGGCCCTCGTGGTCACCCCGCGCGCCCGCTGGGCCCCCTCTCGAAAGACGCCTCCACCCCGTGTACGCCCTCCTCCTCGCGATCATCTACGTCGCCTTCATCAGCCTCGGCCTGCCCGACTCCCTGGTCGGCGCCGGCTGGCCCGTCATGCATCAGGACCTCGCCGTCCCCGTCGCCTTCGCGGGGATCCTCACGATGATCATCGCGAGCGGCACGATCGTCTCGAGCCTCGCCTCGGAGCGGGTCACGCGACGCTTCGGCGCCGGGACGGTCACCGCGGTGAGCGTCGGCATGACCGCTCTCGCCCTGCTCGGCTTCTCCTTCTCGCCCACCTTCTGGATGCTGTGCCTGTGGGCGATCCCGTATGGCCTGGGCGCGGGCGCGGTCGACGCGGCGCTGAACAACTACGTCGCCCTGCACTACGCGGCGCGGCACATGAATTGGCTGCACAGCTTCTGGGGCGTCGGCGCCTCGATCAGCCCGTTCCTCATGGGGTACGCGATCTCGGCGGGCCACGGCTGGTCCGCCGCGTACCTGTGGATCGGCCTGCTGCAGGCCGCGCTGATGCTCGCACTGCTGGTCAGCATCCCGCTGTGGGGGAAGGTCGACCGCGAGCGGGCACGGCCGACGGAATCTCCCGATGCCGGCGCCGCACCCGACGCCGCCCCCGTCGGCCCCGTGCCGCTGCTGACCGCGCTGCGGATCCCCGGCGTGGTGCTGATCCTCGTCACCTTCTTCGCGTACTGCGCGCTCGAGTCGACGGGCCTGCTGTGGGCGGCGACGTACCTGGTCACCGAGCGGGGCGCCCCGCCCGCGGCCGCCGCGATGCTCGGGGCCCTGTTCATCCTCGGCATCACCGCGGGCCGCTTCCTCGCCGGCTTCTTCGCGGACCGGATCGGGGACCGCGCCCTGATCCGCGGCGGCTTCGCGATGATCGGCGTCGGCGCGCTGCTGCTCGCGCTGCCGCTGCCCACTGACGTGGTCGGCTTCGTGGGTCTGCTGCTCGCGGGCATCGGCTGTGCGCCGATCTACCCCGCGATCATCCATTCGACCCCGGCGAGCTTCGGCGCCCGGAACTCGCAGGCGATCATCGGCATCCAAATGGCCGCCGCCTACACCGGCTCCACGATCGCCCCGCCGCTGTTCGGCGCGCTCTCCGCGGTCACCGGGCTGTGGGTCCTGCCGCTGTTCCTGATTGTCCTGGTGGCCCTGGGCATCGTGATGTCGGAGCGGCTCAACCGGCTGGTGGCCACCCGCGCCGCCTGACCCGTCGGCCGTACCCCGCCTCGCGGGACCCCTGCAGAGTGGGCGGAATGCGGCTCCAATTCGCCCCAGAGTGCAGGGGTTACGGTCGCCGCGGCCCGCGGCGGGCGGTCACGGGCGGGACCTCACCGCCCGGCGAACGATCACCGTCCGGCGGCGCGCTCGTCCCGGAGTCGGGCGAGGTTCGGCAGCGGGCACCAGGAGCCGATGCGCGGGTAGTCGACGGTCACGCCGGCGACGCCGTGCTGGCCGAAGGACATCGCCCAGTCCAGACCGGCAGGCAGCGGCACGAGCATCAGCGGCACCGCATCGCCCTCGGTGATCAGCCCGTTCGCGATCGCCCCCTCCTTCGCACGGGTGGCGCTGGTGTAGATCGCGAGCATGTTCCCCGGCGGGGCCGCGAGGAAGTAGGGCCGCGGCTCCTCGGGGGTGCCGCGGTTGATGACCACCCAGTTGTCCAGGGCAGTCACCGCCCGCCACAGGGCGATCTGCGGCTCGATCTCGGTGGGGCGCGCGCTCGAGATCTCGTGGAGTCGGTCGATCTCGGCGAGCTGGTCGGGGTGCGGCTCGAGGGATCCGCGGGTGGGCTGGTCGTCCGGGCCGGGGGAGGGGCTGCTCATCGCCCCACCCTATGCGCCGCTCCCGGGAACGCCCTCGGCGACCACCTCCGCGAGCCGCATGGCCGGATCGGCAGACCAGGGACGGGTCTCCGCCGGCGGGCATAGGCGCCTGACGGCGGGGGCGTGAACACCCCCTAGGCAGACTTCTTCGTCGAGCCGGACTTCTTCTTCGTCGAGCCGGACTTCTTCTTCGTCGTCCCGGACTTCTTCTTCGTCGTCGACGAGCGCTTCTCGGTCCCTGATGATTCATTCGTCGCCGACGACCTCGTCGACCCGGTCGTCGTCCTCCCCGAGGCCGACGATCCCGCGCTCCGCTTCTTCTGCACGCTGCGCTCGAGGGCGTCCATCAGGCTGATGACCTTGCCGTCGCCCGCGTCGTCGTCGGTGGAGGAGTCCTTGCCGAAGGTCGCCTCGGTGTCGATGGCATCGCCCTCCTCGAGCTTGGCATCGACCAGCTCGCGCAGCTGCTCCTGGTACTCGTCGGTGAACTGCTCCGGGTCGAAGTCCCCGCTGAACTGCTCGACGAGCGCGGCGGACATCTTCCGCTCCTTCGCGCTGATCGTCGTCCGCGACGGACCGAAGTCGACGTCCTGGAGATCGGTCGGCCAGCGCAGGGTCTGCAGGGCGAGCAGGTCCTCGTGCACCCGCAGCACCCCCAGACGGGTCTTGGAGCGCAGGGTGAAGGTGACCACGGCCGTGCGCTCGGTGTCCTCGAGAGTGCGGCGCAGCAGTACGTACGCCTTCGAGGAGCGGCCCACCGGCTCGAGGAAGTAGGAGGTCCCCAGCAGGATCGGGTCCACCTGATCCCCGGGGACGAACTGGACGACGTCGATCTCGTCGTTGTCCTCCGCCGGCAGGTCCGCGAGCTCCTCATCGGTGAGCACGACGGTCTTGTCTCCGTCGTCGTAGGCCTTGTCGATGTGCTCGTAGTCGATCTCGCGCCCGCACACCTCGCAGATGCGCTGGTACCGGATCCGTCCCTGGTCCTCGTCGTGGACCTGGTGGAAGGACAGGTCGTGCGACCGTGTCGCCCCGTAGAGCTTCACGGGGACGTTGACGAGCCCGAACGTGATCTCACCGCTCCATATCGCGCGCATGCCCCATGACAGCACAGTGCTCGCCGCCTGGCCAGGGTCGAGGCCCCGGGGCGCGGGGCCTCGGACCGATCGGTCGCCGGTCGGGGCTGCTCCGTGACGGATCGGCGGAACGGGGGCACAGTGGCTCCATGGCACACGGTGAGCAGAAGGTCGAGGTCGACGGTCGCACGCTGAGGGTCTCGCACCTCGAGAAGGTCTACTACCCCTCCACGGGCACCACCAAGGGCGAGGTGCTGGACTACTACCGCCGCGTGGCCGGGGTGATGGTCCCGCAGGCCGCACGCCGCCCCGCCACCCGCAAGCGCTGGGTCGACGGCGTGGGAACCGCCGAGCATCCCGGGAAGGTCTTCTTCCGCAAGGACCTCGAGGACCACGCCCCGGACTGGATCCCGCGGGCGGACATCGATCATCAGGACGGCACGTCGACCTACCCCCTGGTCGACGAGCCGGCCGTGCTCGTGTGGCTCGCCCAGCTGGCATCCCTCGAGATCCACACCCCGCAGTGGCGCTTCGACGCGGACCTCTCACCGTCGAACCCCGACCGGCTCGTGCTGGACCTCGACCCCGGCGAGGGTGCGGGGCTGGCGGACTGCGCCCGCGTCGCCCACTGGTGCCGCGAGATCCTCGACGGCATGGGGATGGCGTCCTTCCCGGTCACCTCCGGCTCGAAGGGCATCCACCTGTACGCGCCCCTCGACGGCACCACCACGGCCGAGGAGATCGCCCAGGTCGCCCACGAGCTAGCCCGGGCCCTCGAGGAGGACCACCCCGATGATGTCGTCAGCGACATGAAGAGATCGCGGCGCGTGGGCAAGGTGCTCGTGGACTGGTCGCAGAACAACGGCCACAAGACCACCGTCTCCCCGTACTCGCTGCGGGGTCGCCTGCGGCCGACGGTCGCCGCGCCCCGCACCTGGGCGGAGATCGAGGATCCGCGGCTCGAGCAGCTGGAGCTCGAGGAGGTCCTGCGGCGGGTCGAGGACGGTGTCGATCCGATCGCGGACCTGGGGTTGAGCGGCGACGGTGAGCCGGCCAGCGGGCCCGAGGATCGCAGCACGCGGGACCGTCTGGAGGTCTACCGCTCCAAGCGCGACGCTGCCAGGACCCCCGAGCCCGTCCCCGAGCGCGTGCCGGCCACCGAGGCGGCGCAGCACGCGCTCGATGCGGACCAGCCCATGTTCGTGATCCAGGAGCATCACGCGTCGAGCCTGCACTGGGACGTCCGTCTCGAGCACGACGGTGTGCTGGTCTCGTGGGCCGTGCCCAAGGGGCCGCCGCTGGAGGTGGGCGTAAACCGCCTGGCCGTGCAGACGGAGGACCATCCGCTCGACTACGGCACCTTCGAGGGCAGCATCCCGAAGGGAGAGTACGGCGGCGGCGACGTCACCATCTGGGACACCGGCACCGTCGAGATCGAGAAATGGCGCGAGGGCGAGGAGATCATCGCCGTCTGCCACGGTCGTGAGGACGGCGGGCTCGGCGGGGTGCCGCGGCGCTACGCGTTCGTGCACACCGACGGCTCGGGCGGGAAGCGCGCGAGCCGGGCAGCGAGGGAGAAGGCCCGTGCCCACTGGCTGATGCACCTCATGAAGGACCAGCCCGAGGCCGGGCCCTCCCGCGCCGCGACGCCCGATGCGGCCTCCGACGCGGGGGACGATGCGGCGACGATGGGGGAGCCGATCGCCCCGATGCTTGCCACGCTGGGCAGTCGCGAGGACATCCGCGACCAGGACGACTGGGCCTTCGAGATGAAGTGGGACGGCGTGCGCGTCATCGCGACCGTCACGGCCAGCGCCGTACGCCTCACCAGCCGCACCGGCAAGGATCTGACCGCGACCTTCCCCGAGCTCGCCGAGCTGCAGGACGCCATCGACCCCGCTGTCCTCGCGGCCGGTGAGACCGTGCTCGACGGGGAGATCGTCGCGCTCGACGATCGCGACCGGCCGTCCTTCTCCCGCCTCCAACAGCGGCTGGGGCTGACCCGTCCGCGGGACGTGGAGCGGGCCCGGCAGGACGTGGAGGTGCACGTGATGCTCTTCGACCTGCTCGTGCGCGGCGGGGACTCGCTGCTGCGCACCCCGTACCGCGAGCGTCGGGACGCCATGTTCGACGTGGTCGCGCCGAGCGGGCACGTGCAGCTGCCGCACGCGGACCACGGCGACGTCGACCACGCGATTGCGCTCTCAAAGGAGCTGCAGCTCGAAGGCGTCATGGCGAAGACGGAGACGGGCGTGTACCGGCCCGGCAAGCGCAGCCGCACCTGGATCAAGATCAAGAACGCCCGGCACCAGGAGGTGGTCGTCATCGGCTGGCGGCACGGCAGGGGCGGTCGCTCCGGCGGCATCGGCTCCCTGCTGCTGGCCGTCCCCGACTCAGGCGGCGAGCTGCGCTACGCAGGCCGCGTCGGCACCGGATTCAGCGATCGAGACCTCGAGCAGATCGCCGCCACGCTCTCCTCCCGCACTCGGAAGACGCCCCCGGTCGATGACGTGCCCTCCGCGGACCGTCGTGACGCCGAGTGGGTGCGCGCGGACCTCGTGGCCGAGGTACAACACACCGAGCGCACGGCCGACGGCCGACTCCGCCACCCTGTCTGGCGCGGGTGGCGGAAGGACAAGGCTGCGGACGAGGTGCGTTGGGAGGAGTGAGCGGGTGCGGTGCTCGCCACCGGCACCGGCAGCCGCCGCGCGGACTCGATCGCGCCGACGGATGCGTGCAGGGTTCGCGGGCGGCGCGGAGCTCAGCTCGTCGTCCACTCGTACTCAGCCGTGAAGCCGTCGATCTGCGGGTCGGCCACGACCTCCAGGTAGAGCCAGGTCCCCTTGCCGTCGCCCTTGAGCTCGAGGGGCAGATCCTCGATGACCACCGGCTCCTCCGGGCTCAGCTCGTACTCGTGCCAGTAGTCCGCCCCCTCGATCCGCAGCGTCCCGCTGCCGGACTCGATGGTGAAGGTGCCGCTGACCACCGCCTGCGAGTGCGTGCGGTTGGAGTCGAGCGTGGTGTACCACTTGCCGTCGGAGCTCTTGTAGGTGAGGGTGCACGAGTGCTCGCCCCCGCCGCCGCTGCAGGACTCTTTGAGCCGCTCCGTGCAGCCGGTGAGCGCGAGCGAGATGATCAGCAGTCCGATGGCGCCCCCGCGCCGGATGTTCCCCCACATGCCGGCGATCGTACTCGGGTGGGGAGGCCGGGGCAGGGCCGCAGCGGCTCCGCGGAAACCCCGTCTCCCGTCGCCCCCGGCCCCTACGATGGCGCCCATGACCGCTGATGATGCGACCGTCTCCGCCCGCAACGCCGCTGAGGAGCGGGTGCTCCGCTTCGGCGCCGACTTCGACGAGCAGTGGCGGAAGGCCGCGCCCGCCTTCGAGGACCGCGCGTCGGGGTCGATGCGCGAGGCCTTCGTGCAGTGGCGGGCTCTGATCGCCGAGCTGGTGCCGCGGCACTTTCTGGATCCCGACCCGCGCGGTCTCAGCCAGTCCTTCGGCAATCCGCCGGAGTACGGCCCGCAGGTGGAGACCCTGATCGACTCCGAGGTGGCCGGTGACGTCGCCCATGTGCGCACGACGCGCTCGGGGGCGCTGACGCGGATCCACGAGTACATCCTCCAGGCGCAGGACGAGGACTGGCGGATCGTCGCGATCGAGGACTACAACGGTGATCCCGCCGAGCCCTTCGTCGCGCCGGAGTCCGCCGAGGAGCTGCGCGCCGCGACGAGCCCCGAGGCTCCGCTGACCGAACTGCCTGAGGGGGAGCGGGGTCTGGACCACGTCCACAACTTCACCCCGCGGGAGGTGGTGCGCAGCGCCGAGGGGGAGCGCGAAACGGTCGAGCGCTCCCTGATCGGCACCCTCGTCACCTCCACCGGGGTGCTGACGGTCTTGGACGCCGGGTACAACAACGACCGGGCCCGGCCGTTTGCGCACACCGTGACGCCCGGCGACTACCCGGTCGAGCGGGTCACCGTCGCGGGTCGCAACGCCGCCGTGCGGGTGCTCTTCTCCGACGAGGCGCCGGTGAGCTGGCATCCGGCGCGGCTCCCCGACAGCGGGCACGTGTTCGGGGTCGACTCCGGCAGCGCCTGCATCGTCGACTACCCCGCGTATGCGGCGCAGACCCGGCGGGACAAGGCGGCGGTGTGGCGGACCTTCGGCGCCGCCGAGCGCCCCGCCGCGATCGAGGTCCCGCTCCCGGGCGGCGACCGGGGCATCATGGTCGACTCCGGCACCGGTGACGGCTCCTACCCGGTGTACTGGGGCGCCGATAACGAGGGCCGCGTCGTGCAGCTCGTCATCGATTTCATGCTGCTCGTCTACGGGGACGACGACGGGGTGCTGCGGCACCGCTGAGCGACGACCCCGGGAGGCGGGCGATGCACGGACTGACCGGGTGCTCACGCAGGCCGCAACCGCGGCCGGCCTCCTCGCGGCCCTCACCGAGATCGACCCCGCCCCGTCGCGGACCGTCCTCGGCGCCCCGCGGCGACGTCTCCGCGCCGATCTGCTCGCCGTCCCGGCCGGGCTGATCGCGGGCCAGTACCAGGCGAGGAGGGGGCGCACTGGTTCGACACGTCGGCCATCCCGCCGGAGGAAGTCGAGGTGGGCCCGGAGACGCTGCGTCGCGCCGGCAGGGCACGCATCCGCTCTTCGAGCGCGGGGAGCCGGTGGACACGGACACCCATCTCACCGAGCTGTTCGCAGACCGGGCGATCGACTTCATGAAGCTGGAGTTGCGGGGCCGCGAGGTCCGCCGCAGGCGCGCACCCGTCACCACGGCCCCATCCGGCGCCCACCACGGCCGCCCGCGGCACCACCCGCGATGCTCGCCCTGAGCAGGGAAATCCGGGGGCGGAAAAGGGGGAGAGAACGGCCCGCTGACCTCTATCATCTCAACCACCCGCAACGGTTCTCGTCGGCGTGGCACCGTCACGCCGTCGACAGCACGAAGCGGTCCGCTCCGACCACCACCGGTGATGCGCCGGTGGAACGGCCCGCCCTCGGATGCCGTGGCAACGGAGGACAGCCAACGCCAGTGACAAGGAGCAGGTCATGAGCTTCGAGCGAAGACTGCAGTCCCTCATCCGCAACGCCTCCGACGAGCCGGGCGTCAGCTCGCTCGTGGTGTTCGGCTCCACGACCACGGATGCCCAGCACCGCCGCGACCAGTACTCCGATATCGACTTCAACCTGTTCATCACGCCTGACGAGGCGGGGGAGAGCGCTCGGAGCTCGTGGCCGTTCCTCCCCGACCCCGACGCCCTCGTCGCCACCGCCCGTGAAGGCGGCGACGGCGGCCTGGCGCTCTACGACGACGGCCTCGTGATGGAGTTCGGCGCCGGGCGGCCCTGGGGCATCTCGGATCCGGACCGCGAGGTCCTCGTCGACGGCGGCGACATCGTCGTCAGCGATCCGCCTGCCCCGCCGGACCCGGCGAACCAGATCCGGGTGTTCCTCATCAAGCTCCTCATCGGGTACGGCAGGACCCAGCGCGGTGAGGTGGTGGCGGGCCAGGTCCATCTCCACAACTATGCGCTCTCGGCGCTTGCCGACGCCCTGCGGGGCCGGCTCGCACCGGACGCGCCGCGCAACCCCTACGATCCGCTGCGTCGTCTGGAGCAGTCCCTGCCCGAGGTGGCGGAGCAGCTGGCGCGCCTGCAGCGCGAACAGCCGCACGCATGCGCCTTGGGCCTCCTGGACCTGGCGGAGGAGCGCCTCGCGCCCGGCTGGGACGACTTCCCGACGGAGGCCTTCGCGGTGGCTCGCCGCGCGCTGGACCAGCCGAGCGCCTGAGGGATCGCCGCGGGGCAGGCGGCTGATGCGACGTCGGCAGAGCGCGATCCACGCGTGAAGCGTCCCGGGTTTGTCAGAGGCTCGCAAGTGCCGCGTCGGCGGGTACCGGCACGGGGTGGTCTTGATGGTAGGCGTCCTCGAGCTCGACGGACCGGACTCGTGATCCTCGGGGTCCGTTCGCTGATGCAGCAGCAGATGGACCTCCTGCGAGGCGCGCGGGTCGGGCATCACGACGCGTGGCCTGATGACGACCGGTCCCGGCCAAGGCCCCGCGGCTCTTCGACTCGCCACCGCTGATGATCTCGAGGGCCTTGCTTCCCTTGATCAGCATCCCCGGGTGGAGACGCTCGGCGCCGTGATCGAGGCCGGTCGTCTGCTCGTCGCCGAGGGAGACGAAGGGATCCTCGGCTGGCTCCGATGGGGGCTCTTGTGGGACGAGGTCCCGTTCATAAACATGCTCTTCGTCCTCGAGTCGGCCCGTGGCCATGGGCACGGCGGCACGCTGGTCGAGGAATGGGAGGCGCGTGCGCGGAACGACGGGCACGACGCGGTGCTGACCTCGACGCGGTCCGATGAGCCCGCCCAGCACTTCTACCGCCGCCGCGGCTATACGGACGCAGGCGTCCTGCTGCTCCCGGACGAGCCCGCAGAGCTCATCCTGCGCAAGGAGGTCCGCTGAGGCCTCATCGGTTACGAAGCGGATCGACTGGAACACGATCCTGCTGCTCGGCGGCATCATCACCTACGTGGGCGTGCTGACGCGCCTGGGCGCCATCGACCAGCTCGGCGAGGCCGCCCGCTCCGTGAGCTCCCCGCTCGTCGCCGCCTTCGTGATCTGCGTGGTCGCGGCGCTGGTCTCCGCCTTCGCCTCCACCATCGGGATCATCGGCGCGCTCGTCCCGCTCGCCGTGCCGCTGCTGGTCCCCGGCGGGGGCCTGGAGATGACCGGGTTCATCTATGCGCTGGCGATCTCCGCCTCGCTCGTGGACTGCGCCCCCTTCGGCACGACCGGCGCGACGATCGTCGCCTCGACCGTCGAGGAGCATCGGGCGCGGGTGAACCGGAACCTCACCAGGTGGGGGCTGTCGACGGTGATCATCGGGCCGGTGGTGACGCTGGCGACGATGGTGGTGCCGTTCGTGATCGCGGGATAGCGAGCATCGCGGGCGGAGAGACGGGGACGGCTCGAGGGCTCCCTCCCTCGCGCCGTCCCCGTTCCTCGGCCCGAGCCCGTGCGACCCGTGGACCTGACCGCCGTGCGACCCTCGCCCGGCCGCGCGCAGCCGACCCAAGGCCCCTCCGTGGCATCCGTCAGTCGGCGAGCGCCTCACGCACCGATCCCCAGGACTCGAGCACGGCTCGAGCATCGGGATCGGTCTCCATCGCGATCGCCTGTGTGAGCGCTTCCTGCAGGAGCTCGTCGACCACGACCCGTTCGCCCGTCTCCGCGGCGAGGGAGGCGGCTTCGACCATCGCGAAGCTCAGGACGTTCGACCGGACCGCCGTCAGCGGGGTCCTCCCCTCGCGCAACGCCGAGACGAACTCGATCAGCGAGGCGTCGATCTGGTCGGGCTCGACGTCGTCGTCCGCGGCGACCTCGGCCTGCAGGTGCGTTGTCTCCTCGGCATCCGCGGTGCCGAACACCGGACGGCCGATGCCGTCCCAGGTCGCCGAACCGTTCTGCAGACCGATCCTCCACTCCCCGTTCCACAGCGTCTCGAGCCCGCGGATGTCCCAGGAGCCGTTGTAGGTGAACAGCGAGTCATCGTCCATCTCGAAGATCGCGGTGACGGTCGCGTTCTGGTCGTAGGTGGAGTTGGACGGATGGATCTCCCGGGCGGTCACGGCGACCGGATCGACACCGAGAACGTACCGGACCGCGTCGAAGTTGTGGATGCCGATGTCCCGCAGCTCGGGATGCCTCTCCGCCTTCCGATACCCGCTGACATCGGCGAACATCGAGAAGAACACGCTGGTGATGACGTTCGGACCGTGAGCGCGCGTGAACTCTCGCAGCTGGCGCACCTGCCGGAAGAAGCGTCTGGACTGGGAGACCATGAACGGCACCCCGGTGACCTCGCTGTGTGCCACGAGGGTGAGCGCCTCGGGCAGCGTCTCGGTCACCGGCTTCTCCCCGAGCACGGGGATCCCCGCGCGGAGCGAGGCGATCGTCACCGGGCGGTGGGCGACGGGGACGGTGGAGTTGATGAGGATGTCCGCGCCGACCTCTTCGGCGAGCTGCACGCCGTCGCTCCCGACCGCCACCCTCGCAGGGTCCGCACCGGCGTGATCGATCGCCGTGGCCGGCAGGTCCGGATCGAGGTCCGCGATGCCGACCAGCTCGGCGACCTCGCTGCTCTGGACGACCTGGGCCCACCATCGACCCATTCCGCCGGCGCCGACGACGACCGCGCGGGCGGGGCGGTCGGGGTCGAGGCCCGAGTAGGCGGGGGCGGCATCGGGATCGCGAGTGGTGAGCTCGGACGTCATGGCATGCTCCTTGGGTGGTGACGACGGTGGAGGTGCGCGGTCAGCTCTCGCTGCGGAGCCAGACCGTGGTCGCCCCGGGCAGCTGGTCCTCGATCGGATCGCTCGCGAGAACGAACTGGCCGGTCGGCAGCGCAACGGGTTCGGTGCCGAAGTTGGTGACGATCTCCCAGCCGTTCGGTCGGCGGAAGCGGAGGACGTCCTCGTGGCCCGTCTCGAGCCATTCGAGGGTCTCGGAGGTTTGGAGCTTGTGCCGGAGCCGGAGCGCCCGACGGTACAGGCTCAGCGTGGAACCGGGGTCGGCCTGCTCCGCCTCGACCGAGTACTGGGCGAACCATGCCGGCTGCGGAAGGTGCGCGCTCCCCGTGCCGAAGCCGAACGACGGACCCTCGCTGGTCCACGGGAGGGGGACTCGGCAGCCGTCACGGCCCAGGCCGTCGTGGCTCCACTCCTGGGTCTCGACGCAGCGGAGAAAGGCCGGGTCCTGACGGGCATCGGCCGGGATGTCTCCCACCTCGTGCAGGCCGAGCTCCTCGCCCTGGTACAGGTAGGCGCTCCCGGGAAGCCCGAGCAGGAAGAGTGTCGCGGCGCGTGCACGCCGGGTCCCGAGCTGGAGATCGACCCCGGCGCGGGGCGCGCCCTCGAGCATCCAGGCGGTGCCGGCCTTCCTGCCGGTGTCGGCGGCCGGCGGCAATCCGTAGCGGGTCGCATGGCGCGTCGCGTCGTGGTTTGACAAGACCCAGGTCGAGGAGGATCCGGTCCGTGCCGACTGCTCAAGGTCGGCCTCGACGACGGACCGGAAGGAGCTCGCGTCGAAATCGGCCCACATCAGGTCGAAGTTGAACGCCTGGCCCAGGCTCGCGGAGGAGGCGTACCTCGCGCGCCGCTCAGGTGTGGACACGTGCGCCTCCGCGACGGCGACGCGGGGAGTGTCGTACTCCTCGAACACCTCTCGCCACTGGGCGTAGACGTCCTGGAGCTCGTCACGGTCCTGGAGGGGATGCGTGCCGTGGTCGGCGTCCATGGCCTGCAGCTCGTCCCAGGAAGGGAGCTCCGCCGGCAGGTCCTTGACCAGCAGCTGGGCGACATCGACCCGGAACCCGTCCACCCCGCGGTCGGCCCAGAAGCGCAGGGTGGTCAGGAAGTCCTCGCGGACCTCCGGATTGTCCCAGTTCCAATCGGGCTGCTCCTTGGCGAAGGTGTGCAGGTACCACTGGCCGTCCGCGACCCGGGTCCATCCCGGTCCGCCGAAGGTCGAGGGCCAGTCGGCCGGGGGCAGCTCACCGTCCTCGCCCTTCCCGTCGCGGAAGATGTAGCGCTCACGCGCCGCGGAGCCGCGCGGCGAGGCCAGGGCCTCCTGGAACCATGGGTGCTGGTCGGAGGAGTGGTTCGGGACGATGTCGACGATCAGCCGGATCCCTTCCGCATGCAGCGCGGCGACCAGGCCGTCGAAGTCCTCCAGCGTTCCGATCCGAGGATCGACGTCGCGGTAGTCGGCGACGTCGTAGCCGCCGTCGGCCAGGGCCGAGGGATAGAACGGGCTGAGCCACACCGCGTCGATCCCGAGCTCGGTCAGGTAGGGCACGCGGGATCGGAGCCCGGTGAGGTCGCCGATGCCGTCCCCGTTTCCGTCGGCGAAGCTCCGCGGGTAAACCTGGTAGACGACGGCCTGGCGCCACCAGTCGCGGTCGGTTGTGCTCGCGCCCGGGGGGACGAGCGCGTTCAGAGTGTCGGTCGACATGTCTTCCTCAGGGGGCAGGCGGCGGTGCGGTGCGGGGATCTCCAGATTTGGACCCTAAAACAATACGGTGATGCACACTGTGGAGCATGTCAAGTCGATCTCTCGCCTCGCGGAACTCGTCGTCCTCGCCGGTCCGGTCCTCCCAGCAGGTGCGCGACGTCAACTCGGTCGTGGTCCTGGACGCACTGTGGGGAACGGCCTCGGAGCACGGGATGACCGGGGCTGAGCTGATGGAGATCACGGGGCTCTCGCGTGCCACGGTACTGGCCATCTGCGACGGTCTGCGAGAGAGCGGCTGGCTGCTGGAGGACCGCGCTCCGAGTGCGGTGCCCGGCCGGGGGAGGCAGGCCAGGCGCTTCGCCTTCAACGCGGATCGCGGCTACGTGGTGGCGGCCGATATCGGCCTGAACTCGGTGACCGCGGTCGTCGCGGACCTCGCCGGAGGGATACGAGGACGTGTGCGGCATCGCATCGATCAGTTCGATCCCGGTGTCGACAGGACCGATGAGCTCCGCCACAGCATCGGCGAGCTCCTGGACTCGACGGGGATCGGCGCGGAGCGGATCGTGGCCGGCTGCATCGGCGTCGCAGCCTCAGTCGACCCCTCCGGTGCGCCCACCCCCGGCAATGCCTTCTGGGAGAACTTCCGCCTGGACCTGCCGCGGCTGCGTGAGGAGGCCCCGTGGCCGCTCTCGTTCGAGAACGATGCGAACCTGGCCGCGCTGGCCGAGTACCACTCGGTTCCCGGAGGCTTCCCCGGCCCCTTCGTCACCATGCTCTCCGGTGACCGCTTCGGTGCGGGCATCGTCGTCTCCGGACGCCTCCTGCGCGGAGCCCATGGGAGCGCGGGGGAGATGGCGTACCTGGAGCGGGTGCGCGGGGTCGAGCACCCGCTCGGCCTCCTGCCGGTGACGCGGGAGCTCATCGAGAGGGCCGAGGTCGCCGGGCGTGGGACCAGCTTGCGCCGGAAGGCGCGGACCGGGGAGGACACCGCGTTCGAGGAGACGTTCATGGCGCTGGACGAGGGTGATCCCGTAGCCCGGGACATCGTGGCGGAGCTCGCCGAGCGACTGGCGCTGACCGTCTCGAGCTTCGCGCTCTTCGTGGACCCGGCCCGGGTCGTGATCGCCGGCGGTGTCGCGGAGCTGGTGGGGCGTCTGCTCCCCGAGGTGCGGGTGCGACTCGCCGAGCTGATGCCGGTGGTGCCCGAGGTCGTGGCCTCGGACCTGGGTCGAGATGTCGTGGTGGTCGGCGCGGTCCGCAATGCCATCGAGATGGTGCGAGCCCGGAGCCTGCCCGGCTGATCGGGAGGTCCGCCCCGTCCTCCCTGTCCCTGCGCCATGAGCGGGCCGATGTCGTCCCGCAGCTGTGCGCTGTGCGTTGCCCGCCGCTGTGCGCTGCCGCCGAGTCTGCCCGCCGCGCGTCCGCACGGCAGTCTTGACAGCCCCGGCTCGGTCGCCCTAGTGTTCCCGGTGGATCCAGATTTAGTCCCTAAATCTTGACTGGAGGACGTGTCGATGTCCTCTGCGGCGGGCCCTCGTCGGACGGCCTGCGGGCAGGATCCCCGGCTCCGCGCGGCGCCGGACACTGATGTACTCAAAGGAGAGTGGAGCGATGATGGGACGAGGACTGACTCGACGGACGGTGATCGCCACGGGCGTGGTCGGCGGGCTCGCCCTGTCCGGATGTAGTGGGGGCGGCGGTGGTGGCGAGACCGACGAGTCGGGCAGGCCCATCGTCACCGTCCAGGTAATCACGGATGCGCGCGCCAAGGCGATGTCGGAAATGCCCTGGACCAAGGACCTGGAGGAGGCCGCCGGGTGCACCATCCGTTGGCAGGAGACGGCCAGCTCCTCCTGGGACCAGCAGAAGCAGGCCGCCCTCGCGGCCGGGGACGTGGCCGACGTGACCATCAGCGGGTACGGGGCCGGGGACTGGGGCGACTACAGCAGCCTGTTCCTGGATCTCACCCCGGAACTGGCGAACATGCCCAACCTCTCCGCGACCTTCGAGAGCGCGCCCTACGCCAAGGTCGCCTCCCTCTGGGACGGGAAGATCTTCGGGGCACCGGCCGTGAACATCGGCTCCGTCGCCAGTGGCGCCACCCACATGTTCATCAACAAGAAGTGGTTGGACGAACTGGGCCTGGATGTCCCCACCACCTGGAGTGAACTGGAGACCGCCCTGATCGCCTTCAAGGAGGAGAACCCCAACGGGAGCGGCAAGAACGACGAGATCCCCCTGGACTTCAACCCTCCGGGATCCGAGGGATGGGGCGGGTTCCAGCCCAACGTCCTGATGGGGAGCTACGGGATCCCGGTAACCGGGGGTGGCAGCGGTATGTATGCCGAGGGCGGTGTCATCAAGAACTACCTGACGCATCCGGGCTACAAGAACCTCGCGATCTACCTCAACAAGCTGTGGAAGCAGGGACTGATCTCGAGCGAGGCCTTCACCCAGGACTGGTCCAAATACACGTCCACCGCGAAGGGGGAGGGCGACGTGGCCAAGGTCGGCGTCACCTGGATGTGGACGCCCTCGGACATCTTCGGGACGGAGCTCGCCGACCAATACATCACCATCCCCTCGCTGAAGGTCGAGGACAGCGAGAAGGACCCCGTCTGGTGCTTCAGCGGTGACGGTCTGAACTATGGGCCGAACAAGATCTCGGTCTCCGCGCAGGTGGGGAACAAGGAAGCCGCGCTCAAGGTCGTGGATGCCTTCTTCCTGCCCGACATCAGCGTGCAGGCTCGGTACGGGGCCTTCGATCTCGCCGTGAAGAAGAACGGGGAGAAGGACTACACCGTGCTGGAGCCGGAGGACAAGTCGAAGAACTCCTCCGACTGGCAGTTCCAGAACTCGCTCGCCGACCGCGGTCCGGGCTGGGTCACGCAGCCCGGTGTCACCGTCACCCTCCCCAAGGAGCACGTGGAGGTGCGGGAGGTGGACGCGGTCTACGACGAGGACTACGCGCGCCTGGACCTCAACAAGGACGTCATCTACGGAGGCGTCTCCTTCACCGCGGAGGAGAGCCAGGAGTATTCGCTCAACGACACGGGCATCGGCCAGTACGCGATGAGCACCTTCGCGAAGTGGGTCACCGAGGGCGGTGCCGAGGCCGAATGGGACGGCTACCTCGCGGAACTCGAGAAGAACAAGCTGCCCGACCAGATCCGCATTCAGCAGGCGGCCTACGACCGGTACATCACCCTGCTCCAGGACGAGGGAACCGACCTCAACAAGGAACTCGCCGGCGAGGGCATCGAGTACGAGGCCAACGACGACGGCTCCGGGACCATCACCAACACGAACTGAGTCGCGCACCATCCGTGCGTGACGGGCTGCAGGTGGGGAGAAGACTCCCTGCCTGCGGCCACGGTCCGAGGCCGAGGAGGGCCAAGACATGAGCAGTGCTCAGACCGAACAGGCGGTGGTCGCCGAGAGCGTCCACCGCGTGCGTTCGGAACCGAGGAAGCGAGCGGTCGGCGATCACCTGCGCCGGTACTGGCAGCTGTGGCTGATGGTGCTCCCGGCGATCGGGTTCATCGTGCTGTTCGCCTATGTCCCCATGTACGGGATCCAGCTCGCGTTCCGGGAGTTCGACGTCACCAAGGGGCTCACCGGTGGCGAATGGGTGGGACTGAAGTACTTCACTCAGTTCTTCAACAATCCCCAGTTCGGCCAGATCATGGTCAACACGATCACGATCAGCCTCTGGACCCTGGTGATGGGGTTCTTCGCGCCGATCGTGCTCGCGCTCCTGATCAACCAGATCGGCAGCAAGCAGATCAAGGGTCTGACGCAGACCATCACCTACATGCCGCACTTCATCTCCACCGTGGTCATGGTGGCGATCCTGCAGATCTTCCTCACCCCCGGCAGCGGGATCCTGGGACGGTTCTTCGGGCAGACCAGCCTGATGGGGGACGCGGGCGCCTTCAAGCATCTCTACTGGATCTCGGAGATCTGGCAGCATGCGGGCTGGAACTGCATCATCTACCTGGCCGCGCTGTCCTCCATCGACATGGCCCTCTACGAGGCCGCCAAGATCGACGGCGCCGGTCGCCTCCAGCTGATCCGGCACGTCGACATCCCGGCTCTGCTCCCCACGGCGGGCATCCTGCTGATCCTCAACATGGGAGGCGTGCTGGGTGTCGGCTTCGAGAAGGTCTACCTGATGCAGAACACGCTGAACATCACTGCCTCCGAGGTCATCGCCACCTATACCTACCGGGTGGGGATCCTAGGCAACCAGTTCTCCTACTCGACCGCCATCGGCCTGTTCAACTCGGTCGTCAACTTCGCGTTCCTGATCCTGGCGAACTTCATCGCCAAGCGCGTCAGCAACACGAGCATCTTCTAGGAACGCCGCCATGAGTACTCCCACCCCTGCCCACGGCCCCTCCGCCGGTCAGTTCCCACCCAAAGTCATGGGCCGCCCCCGTTGTTAGGTCCGGTCTCTGTGTGAGTCGTCGGGTTCCATTTCGTGGGTGCAGTGGCGATCATAGTCGGCCGGGGTGAGGTAGCCCAGCGCCGAGTGGCGTCGCACGGTGTTGTACTCGACCTTCCAGTCGCCGATGACGACCTGGGCGTGCAGCAGTGAGTAGAAGCTGTTGATGTTCAAGCACTCGTCGCGCAGGCGGGAGTTGAACGACTCGACGTAGCCGTTGAGCCACGGCGAGCCGGGCGGGATGTACGACAAGCCGGTGCGGGTGCCGGCCCAGTCGGCGATCGCCTGGCTGATGAACTCGGGCCCGTTGTCGCTTCTGAGGACCGCGGGCGGGCCGTGCAGCTTGACGAGGTCGTCGAGATGGTCGGTGAGACGGTCGGCGGTGATGGAGCGTTCCACGAGGCCGCCGAGGCAGACCCGGGTGTGCTCGTCCACGATCGACGCGATCTTGATCGGACGCCCGGCCTCGTCGACGTCGAACTGGAAGTCGATGGCCCACACCACGTTCGGGGCGCACGCCTTGGGGGCGTCCGCGGTCGAGGAGCCGATGCGCTTACGGCGACGTTGCTGGGGCACGCGTAGGCCTTCCTCGCGCCATAGCCGCTGGATCTTCTTGTGGTTGACCTGCCAGCCCTCGCCGCGGGCGTCGTGGTACGCGCGCCGGTAGCCCCAGCGGGGGTGCTTCTTCGCGTAACCGCGCAGCCATTCACGCAAGGCGGCGTCGGGGTCGGCGACGGTATCGGCCTTGAGGGTGCGCCGGTAGGCGGACCTGGATAGCCCGGTCAGCCGGCACGCCATCCGCTCGCTCACCCGCATCTTCGCGATGAGGTGAGCGACGGCGGCGCGCCTCCTGCCCGGGCCTAGAAGTTTCCCTCTGCCAGCTCCTTCAGCGCCGCCTTCTCCAGCTCTGCTTCAGCGAGCAGACGCTTGAGGGTGGCGTTCTGCTTCTCGAGCTCCTTGAGGCGCTTGGCGTCGTCGGCCTTGAGCCCGCCGTACTGGTTGCGCCACCGGTAGTACGTCTGTTCCGACACGCCCAGCTCGCGGCACACCGCCGCGACGTCCGCGCCATCGGCCAGCATCCGGTCGGCCTGTCCGAGCTTGCGCACGACCTGCTCAGGCGTGTGCCGCTTCCTCGTGTTCGTCATGATGAGACCAG
>NZ_JAZDCH010000030.1:0-6510 GCF_036311905.1 Brachybacterium sp. J153
GGCTGGGCTGGGCTGGGCTGGGCTGGGCTGGGCTGGGCTGGGCTGGGCTGGGCTGGGCTGGGCCACCCAGCCAGCCCGCCCCAGACCTCACCCGCCGCTGACCGCCCCCGCCGCGGCGGTGGCGGGGGAGAGCCCATCGCGCATCGCGCGTCGGCCCTGCAGGACCGCCCCCGCGAGGCCGAGGACGAGCCCCAGGAGGAGCCAGCCCGAGAGCCACAGCAGGTCTCCGCGCGGATCGATCCAGCCGCCGCCGATCGCGCCGCGCAGCGCGTCGACCGCATGGCTCATCGGCAGGTACGGGTGCAGGACCTGGAAGAAGCGGGGCAGGGTCGGGACGGGATAGGTGCCGCCTGCGCCGGAGACCTGCAGCGCGATGAGCACCAGGGCGACGAACTTGCCGACCGGGCCCAGTAGCGCTCCGAAGCCATGGTTGAGCGTCACGAACACGGCCCCGGCGAGCAGGGCGATCCCGACCATCAGGCCCAGGTGGTCGACCTCGACCCCGATGCCCCAGTGGAGGACGCCCACGGCGATGAGCGCCTGCAGCGCCCCGAGGCCGAGCGCCGGCAGCAGGCCCCCGGCGAGGAGACGCAGCGGGGACGCCCCCGCGGCCGCCGCCTCCGCCGAGAAGGGCGACATCATCAGGAAGATCGCCATGCCGCCGACCCACAGGCCGATGCACAGGAACAGCGGCGCCAGGCCCTCCCCGAAGCGGGTCAGCTCGTGGAGGCGGTCGAAGGTCATCTGTACCGGATCCGCGGCGGTCGCGGAGAGGTGCTCCCGCTCGGCGTCGGTGTACGTCGGGACGTCGTCGACGGAGCCCTCGAGGCCCTCGTGCAGCTCGTCCGCGCCGTCCTCGAGCTGGGCGGCGCCGTCGTCGAGGGAGGTCGCGCCCTCGGCGAGGCGGGTCGCGCCGTCGTCGACCTGGTCCGCCCCGTCCGCGAGGTCGCCCGCTCCGTCCGCGAGGGTCCCCGCGCCGGAGGCGAGGGTGTCGGCCCCGTCCGCGGCGGTGGTCGCTCCGTCGGCGAGCTGCTCCGACCCGTTCGCGAGGGTGGTCGACCCCGCGGCGAGCTCGTCCGCGCCGTCGGCGGCGGTGCCGACACCGTCGGTGTACCGCACGACGCCCGTGGAGAGGTCCGTCGCGCCCGAGGAGGCGGTGCCGGTCGCGGCGCGAAGCTGCTCGGCGCCGCTCGCGACCTGCTGGGCGCCGTCATCGAGGCGGTGCACGTCCTCCGCGCCCTGCTGCAGCGTCGCGTACGCCTCGGGCGCGGCCTGTGCCGCGGTGCGCGCCTGCGAGGCCAGCTCGTCGGCGAGGCTCGAGGCGGTGGGGTCCTCGGCCGACGGGGCCCCGGCCAGCACCTCGGCGAGCGAGGTGTCGAGGTTGCCCGCCGCGGTGGCGAGCGCGGAGACGTCCTCGCGCAGGGTGCCGATGTCGGAGGCGAGCTGCTCGGTCGTGGTCGCGCGGCTCTCGAGGTCGGTCGCGACGCGGTCCGCGGCGGCGTCGATCGAGGCGGCGGTCTCGGAGAGCTCGGTGGACTGTGAGGCGGCGTCGGTCGCGTCGGTCTCGGCGGTGCTCGCATCGGCGGCGGCGGTCGCGGCGGCCTCGCGGGTCGCGGGGGAGTCCTCGGAGAGGGCGGTGAGGTCCGCGCAGAACTGCTCGTCGGCGCCCGAGTCGGCACAGCGGGCGGCGAGGTCGTCCACCCCGTCGGCGTAGCCGGCGACGGTCTCTGAGGCGGTGTCGGCGCTGCTGCGGGCGGTCGTCGCGGAGGTCGCCGCGTCCTGGACGGCGGTGTCGAGGGTGCCGGCGTCGGCCGCGATGTCCCGCGCGCCGTCGCGAACGGTGGCGGCGTCGGCGGAGCGGTCCGCGGCCGACGTGGCGAGATCCTGCGCGGCGGTGTCGGCCTCGCCCGCGGCGGTGTCGAGGGCGGTCGCGTCCTCGGCGAGGGTGCCGGCGTCGGAGGCCGGGGCGGCGAGGGAGTCGGCGAGGTTCTCGAGCGCATCGATCGCGGCGACCAGATCATCGCTCGTGGCCTGCACGGACTCCTCGGTGACGCCGAGGTCGGCGAGGGACTGCTCCGCCGCGGAGACGGTCTCGTCGAGGGCGGCGGTGCCGTCGGCGACCTGGCGGCTGCCGTCGGCGAGGGAGCCGGCGCCCGCGTCGATCTGCGCGGTCCCGTCGGCGAGCTGCTGCGCACCGTCGCGGAGCGGGGTGCCCTGGGCGTCGAGCTCGGCGAGCCCGCCGTCGAGCTGCTGGGCGCCCGCTGCGAGGGTCGCGGTGCCGTCCTGGAGGGTGATCGCGCCGGAGGCCAGCTCGTCGAGTCCGGCGACCAGGTCGAGGGATCCCGCGTGCAGGTCGGAGGCCCCGTCGGCGAGGTCGTCGGCCCCGCTTGCGAGCTGGCCGGTGCCGTCCTCGAGGTCCGCGGTGCCGGTGACCAGCTCTCCGGTGCCCTCGTGCAGCTCGGTGCTGCCGTCCGCGAGCTCTCCGGAGCCGGAGGCGGCGTCCTCGAGGCCGTCGTGGACGCTCGTGAACCCCACGTACACCTGGTCGAGGTACTCCTCGAGCACGCTGTCGCGCAGGGACGCGGTCAGGGCGGTGCCGATCGACTTGGTGAAGTTGCCGCCCACGTAGTTGACGGAGTCGTTGGTGGTGACGGTGAGCATCGCGGGGGCGGCGTCGGCCGCGTCGCCGCCGAGGGAGGCGACCTGGCGGGAGAAGTCCGCGGGGACCTCGATCGTCGCGCCGTAGGTCCCGTTGGCCAGGCCCGCCCGGGCCTGGGCGGGGGTGGTCTCGACGAAGCGGTAGACGGTCCCGGACTCCTCCCGCGTGACCAGCTCCTCCGTGAACTCGGCGCCGACGTCGAGATGCGTCGTGGTGCCGTCGGGGGAGGTGGAGTCCGCACCCTCGTCGAGATTCACGACGGCCGCGGTGATCCCGCTGAGACGCCCCGAGGGGTCATGGAAGGACCAGGTCATCGCGCCGGAGTAGATGAGCGGCACGAGGGCGAGGCCGGCCACGAAGAGGGCGGCGATCGGCTTCTTCCACTCGGCGGGCAGCAGCGCCGCGGCGCGGGAGCGGGCAGTGGCGCGGGCGGAGCGCGTCGGGGTCGGGGCCGGCGAAGGCGTCGCCGAGGGCTCCGACGAGGTGGACGAGGCGGGCGCGGCGGACGAGGGGGTGCGCGGGACACGGGGAGAATCCATCACGGAAAGCGACGATACAGCAATGTATCGAATACGCGAGTGTATGCAGCGCGGAGTGAGGAGGTAGACAGCGGCGCGCACGAGGCCCGCCGTCCCGCCCGGGCGCGATTCAGGCGGGCAGGTCCACGACCCACGGCTGCCGCGGGAGGGTCGCCGGGTCCCAGGCCGCGAGCACCGCGTCCGCACTCCGGAGGCCGGGCAGGCCGATCGAGGCCGCGAGCCGCTCGAGGACGTCCGCCGCCGACTCGCCGCGCGCGAGCCGATCCCGCAAGGTCACCGCCCCGTCCCGCTTGGCGAGGCGCGCCCCCGAGGGGCCGAGCGCGAGCGGCACGTGGGCGTAGCCGGGCTCGGGCAGCCCGAGCAGATGTGCGAGGTGCGCCTGGCGGGGCGCGGAGCTCAGCAGGTCATCGCCCCGGGTCACCTGGTCCACTCCGAGCGCGGCGTCGTCGACGACCACCGCCAGGTTGTAGGCGACGACGCCGTCACCTCGACGCAGCACCAGGTCGTCGACGGCCCCGGTGACCGTCCCCGCCCACAGGTCCTCGACCTCCCAGGAGTCGACCGCGGCGCGCAGCCGCAGCGCGGGCTTCCGGCGCAGGAGGCGCATCCGCTCCCTTCCGGCCTCTCGCTCCGTCGGCGTCAGATCCCGGCAGGTCCCCGGATAGGCGCCGGGAGGGGCGTGCGGGGCCGACGGCGCCTCGAGGATCTCGCGCCGCGTGCAGTAGCACTCGAAGGTCCGGCCGTCCGCGACCAGGCGCTGGATCGCGGCCTCGTGGGCCTCGCCGCGCTCGCTCTGAAGGACCACCTCGCCGTCCCAGTCCAGGCCGAGGGCGGCGAGGTCCTCGAGCTGTCGCGCGGCGGCGCCCTCCTGGACCCGGTCGAGGTCCTCGAGGCGGAGGTGGAAGGCGCGGTCGGTGCGGCGGGCCAGCGCCCAGGCGAGGAGCGCGGTGCGCAGGTTCCCCAGGTGCAGATCGCCGCTCGGGGAGGGGGCGTAGCGGCCCGCTCCGACGGCGGTGGAGGTCATGGCCCCGCAGTCTACGGAGCGTCCTCCGGAGGGAGGACGAGCAGCAGATCCCCGTCCCGACCGCCGGGGACGGTTCGCGTGGCCGCGGCGGGGCGGAAGCCGAGTCGGTCGGCGAGGGCGCAGGAGGCCTCGTTGCCGCGCGCGGTCACCGCGACCACCTCGACCCCGCGCGGGCGGAGCCGGGGAGCGGCGAGCACCGTCCGCATCGCCTCGGTGGCCACGCCCCGGCCCTGCACCGCGGGGGCTATCCGCCAGTAGGCGCTCAGCACCGGGCCGTCGTCGGTCGCGAGCGGGGAGACGCCGACGACTCCGAGCAGGCCGGGCGGCAGTCCGCCGGCTCCGCCGCCCGGGCCCGTCGGCGGCTCACCGGTTCCGCCGCCCGGGCAGCCTGCCGCGCCCCCGTCGGCCGTGCGACCCACGGCGCCCCCGTCGGCCGCTCGCACCGTCAGATACCCGCGCCCCTCCCGCGCCCACACAGCGCGCCACTGGCCGAGCACCCAGCGCATCTGCACCCGGTCCGTGAGCGGCGGGGTCGTGTCGCCCCGGAAGGCGGCGGGGTCGGCGTGGAGCGCGAACAGCTCCTCGAGGTCGTCCGCCGCGACCGGGGCGAGGCGCAGCCGGGGCGTGGACAGACGCACGGCGCGGCGATCACCGCCCGAGGACGGGATCGCCGCGCCGTGCACGCGGGCTCCGGGAGCGGAGCTCAGCGGATGATCAGGCGTCACCGCGGTGGGTGCCGCGCTTCTCCTCGCCCGCCGAAGCGGACTCGTCGGACTCCACCTTGACCTCCTTGGGCGTGGTGTCCGCGCCGTGGGAGTCGCCCTTGAGGGACTGCGCCACGTCGCCGGCATCGGCCGAGCCGACGGTGTCCGAGACGGTGTCGGAGTCGGAGTCGCTCGCGGCGGAGGCGGGGTAGTGGGCGCGGGCGAAGTCCGCCGGCGGGGCCCAGGGGTCCTCGACCGGGCGGGTCTTCTGCCACACCACGTACCCGGCGGCGGCACCGGCCGCGGCGAGGCCCAGGATCAGCAGGACCTTCCCGGCGCGGTTCTTCTTGGCCACGGGGGCGGGGGCGAGGGCGGCCTTGATGTCGCCCTGGCCCTTGAGCAGCTCGCCGCGCGCGGCGTCGACCGCGGCCTTGAGCACGTCACCGGTCGCAGTGGCGGTCTTGCGGGCGCGGGGCAGGTAGTCGTCCTCCACGTCGTGGCGGAACTTCTCGGCGCGGGGGCCGAGGTTGCCGGACAGCTCGGACAGCTTCTCGCCCTGCTTGCGCAGCTGCTTCTCGACCTCGGGGCCGTACTGGCCCTTGAGGTCGGTGGCCAGCTCGGAGGCCTTGTGCGCGGCCTCGCGGGCGCCCTCGGACACCACGGGGCCGATGGTCGAGGCCAGTTTCTGCAGCTCCTCGACGGCCTTCTCCGCCTTCTGTGCGGTGGTGCCGACGGCGTCCTGCGCCGCGGTCGCCTGCTTCGCGGCCTTCTTGGCCGCGCGCTTGGTGTGCGCCATGGGGTTCCCCTCTCGGTCGTGTCCGCCGGCTAGGGGCCGACGATGGTCCTCGGGCCCCGGCGCCCTGCAGGACGCCCGGACCTGATCGCCCCAACTCTAACGCGAACGGGTGACGATGCTCCCAGGAGGATCCCGGGCAGGTGCTGTGCGAGGATTGCCGCATGTTCGCAACTCTGCACACCAACCACGGGGACATCCGTCTCGAGCTGTTCCCCGATCACGCTCCCAAGACCGTCGAGAACTTCGTGGGCCTCGCCGAGGGCACCCGCGAGTTCTCCGACGCCGAGACCGGCGAGAAGGTGACCCGCCCCTTCTACGACGGCGTCGTCTTCCACCGCATCATCTCCGGCTTCATGATCCAGGGCGGTGACCCGCTGGGCACCGGCACCGGCGGCCCCGGCTACACCTTCGACGACGAGATCTCGGAGAAGAACTTCCGCGAGCCCTACGTGCTGGCCATGGCCAACGCGGGCAAGCGCATGAACGCGATCACCGGTCGCCCCGCGGGCACCAATGGCTCGCAGTTCTTCATCACCGTGGGCCCGACCCCGCACCTGCAGGGCAAGCACACCGTGTTCGGCGTCGTCGCCGACGAGGACTCCAAGAAGGTCGTCGACGAGATCGCCGCGGTCAAGACCGACATGCGCGACCGTCCCCTCGAGGACGTCGTGATCGAGAAGGTCACCGTCGAGAAGTGATCCCCCGGGCGCCCGCGCCCTGGATGGATAGAGCGGCCCGGGCCCAACCGTGGGTGTCGGGCCACTGTGATGGAAGTGAGGTGCTGGTTT
>NZ_JAZDCH010000031.1:0-48547 GCF_036311905.1 Brachybacterium sp. J153
CCCGTCCCCCCCCTCCCGGGAGGAGAGGAAAAACCCGCCCCCTTTGGGGGGTCCCGTTCCGCTGTCATGAGCCGGAGCTGCTGGTCTGGCCGCCGCTGCCCGGTGCGTCTGCCCTGAGCTGGGCCTGCCGGTCGGGACCTGATTGCCGTGCGCCGGGGCCGGTGGTCAGTTACTGGCGCGTAGCGTTCCACTACGGCTATATAGGCGTACTGCGACGCTATGCGCCAGTACCTGACGAGGCGCACCGGAGAAATGCCCTGCGCCAGTCCCTGAGGACGAGGCGCCCGACAGTTGTGTCAGCCGATCGCGACCCCCAGCAGCGCGCCGATCCCGTAGGTGACCAGTAGGGCGAGGATCCCGCCGACGATCGTGCGGATCGTCGCCGCGCGGGCGCCCGACTCGCCGAGCCGCGCGCTGAGCAGGCCGAGCAGGGCCAGGGCGAGGACCACGGCGAGCATGGTCGCGGGGAGGCGCAGCGCGGGTGGGCTCGCGAGGATCGCGAGCAGCGGGATGACCCCGCCGAGGGTGAAGGAGACCAGGGAGGCGAGCGCCGCGGAGACCGGCGAGACCACGGCCTCCTGCTCCACGCCGTGGCGGAAGCGGGTGTGGGCGGCGAGCGCGTCGCGGCGCTCCATCGAGTCGGCCACTTCCCCCGCCACGTCGCCCGGGATCCCGGACTCGACGAGCGAGGCGATGAGCCGCTCGTGCTCCACGGCGGGCTGCGCGGCGAGGTCGCGGCGGGTGCGCTCGATGAGCGCGGTGTCGGTGTCGCGCTGGGTCGAGACCGAGACGTACTCGCCCATGGCCATCGACAGGGCGCCCGCGACCAGCGAGGCGAGCCCCGCGATGAGCAGCCAGCGGACGTCCGTCGTGGCACCGGCGACGCCGACAGCGAGGCCGGCGACCGAGACGATGCCGTCGTTCGCGCCCAGCACCCCGGCGCGCAGCCGGTTCACGCGGTCCGAGCGGGCGGTCCGCTCCTCGGCCTGCTCCGACGGCAGGGTCGCGGCCGACGACGAGGTCCGGTTCGGTGTCGGATCCGACGGTGCCACCACGACCGGGGCCGAGGGTGCAGCCGCGGTCGACGGTGCAGCCGGGGCCGACGGCGCGGTGGGTGCCGACGACGGGACCGCCCGGGCGGTCGGTTGAGCGGGGGCGGTCGGGCGAGCGGGAGCCGTCGGTCGAGCGACGTCGGGGGCGGGGCGCGGAGGCAGGTCGAGGAGGCTCATGCCCCGAGGATAGTTCTTTGGACTTAATCCAATCAAGCAAGGGGAGGCTAGCCTGACCTGCACAAACAGGTGAGGCTAGCCTTCCCGAAGTGGTCGGAGTGGTCGGGGGAGCGGAGGTCAGGCGGTCGCCGGCACCGGCTCCGTGACGCCCTCCGAGGAGGTCCCGAGCTGTTCCGTGGGCGCCGTCGGCCACCACATGCGCTCGCCGATCAGCGCGAACAGCGCCGGCACCAGCACGGTGCGGACCAGCAGCGTGTCCAGCAGGACCCCGAGTCCGACGATCAGGCCCAGCTGTCCGAGGACGACGAGGGGCAGCACACCGAGCGCCGCGAAGACCGCCGCGAGCACCACGCCCGCGCTCGTGATCACCACGCCCGTGGAGCCGACCGCCCGGACCATGCCGTGCGGGGTGCCATGGGTCGCCGCCTCGTGCCGCGCCCGGTGGACCAGGAAGATCGTGTAGTCCACGCCGAGGGCCACGAGGAACAGGAAGGCCAGCAGTGGCACCGTCACGTCGAGCGCGGGGATGCCCAGCAGGGTCCGCCCCGCGAACAGGCCCAGCCCGATCGCCGCGACGGCGCTGAGCACGTTCACCGCGAGCAGCACGAGCGGTGCGACCACCGCCCGCAGCAGCAGGATCAGCACCGCGAGCACGACCAGCAGGATCAACGGGCCGACGACCACCAGGTCACGGGCGGAGTCGGCGCGCACGTCCACCGCGGTGGCGCTTGTGCCGCCGACGAGGGCGTCGGCACCCGACAGTGCGTGCAGCGCATCCCGCAGCCCCTCGACCTCGTCGGAGGCGGCTGGCGACTCGGGCTCCGCGGAGCCGACGGCGGAGAGGACCGCCCATCCGTCGGCCGTGGTCCCGGTGGTCGCGACGCGCTCGATGCCGGGCACCGACTCGGCCGCCGCGATCGCCGCCTCGGCGGCGTCCTCGCGGACCACGATCCGGTGCGGGGCGCTCTCGCCGGCGCCGTAGTGCTCGGCCATCGTCGCGAAGCCGGTGGAGGACTCGTTCGCCGCGGCGAACTGCTCGTCCTGCGAGAGCCCCACCCGGGTGCCGAGCAGTCCGGTGGCCAGCACCGCCAGGAGCAGCACGGAGCCGACCGCAGCGATCCACGGCCGCCCGGTGACGGCGCGGGCGACGGCCGCGAAGGGGCCGTGCTCCGCCCCGTCACGGCGCTCTGCGTCGTCACGGTGCCCCGCCCCGTCACGGTGTCCCGTGGTCGCGCCCGGTCGCGGGACGAACGGCCAGAACACCCGTCGGCCGCAGACAGCGAGCAGGGAGGTGAGCGGGAACAGCACCGCGACCAGCGCGATCAGCAGCCCCGCCGCGGCGGCGAGGCCGAGGCCGCGGGTCGCGGGCATGACCGCGGCGAGCAGCGTCAGCAGGGCGAGGACGACCGTGATGTTCGAGGCCAGGATCGCCGGGACCGTGCGCCGCCAGGCGAGGGCGAGGGCGGCGCGGTGGTCCTCGGTGCGGTGCAGCTCCTCGCGGTAGCGGGAGATGAGCAGCAGGGCGTAGTTCGTGCCCGCCCCGAACACCAGCACCGAGATGACTCCCGCGTCGAAGGCGAGGGAGAACTGCTCGCCGAGGGTGTCGGTGACGCGCCCGGCGGCACCGTCGGCCAGCGCCACGACCGCGAGCGGCAGCAGCCACAGGATCGGCGAGCGATAGGTGAGCAGGAGCAGCACCGCGACCACGGCGATCGTCACCGCGAGCAGGCGGACATCCGCCCCCGCGAAGGCCCCGCGGATGTCGGAGCCGACAGCGGGACCGCCCGTGATCGACACCGTCAGCCCCTCGGGGGCCGCGTCCCGGGCGGTCTCCCGCAGGTCGGCGATCATCGCGTCGATCGCCTCGGTGTCCGCCTGAGCGTCGACGGTCGTGACCAGCAGGTCCGCCTCGCCGTCCGCGGCGGGCATGGGGCCGATCGCCTCTCGTCCCGAGGTGGTCTGCAGCGCGGTGCGGAGGGTCTCGATCCCGGCGGCGTCCGCGTCGGTGAGCGCGCCGCCGTCGGTCCGGGTGATCACGGCGAAGACCGGCTGGAAGCGGGAGCCCTCGAGGGTGTCGGCGATCGCCGCGGCGCGCGAGGACTCCGAGCTCTCGGGCAGGGCGTCCATCCCGGCGACGGGGCCCCCTCCGCGCATCCCGCCCATCACGGCGAGCAGCAGCACGACGAACACGCCCAGCACCGCCCACGCGGAGCGGCGACCGACGAGCAGGGCGGCGAGGCGCTCGCCGACGGGGCGGCCGACGGGGGCCGGACGGCGCTCGCGGGCGGGAAGGTGCTCGTCGGCGGCTGCGTGGCCGACGGGCGGGGGCGGGGTGGAGGTCGAGGGCACGGGGCATCCTTCGAGGTCGGAGCGGGAAAGCCCCAGATCGGCGGGGCGCTGTCCACGCTAGGAAGCGGCGCCGGAGCCCGGATCAACCCTTCGATGTATTCGACCGTCGGCCCCTGAGGAGTCGGTGGTCCTCGGTAGGGTCGGCGCATGACGCAGCGCCATCTCGTCGGGGCCAGGATCCTCGCGCAGGGACTCGTCGGGTCGGCGCGCTGCGGTTCTCGCGCCGGACGCGGCGCCGAGTCCGCCGCGACCGGCGGCACCGCTGACGCGATCGGCGGCGTCCCGGACGCGACCAGCGGCACCCTCGCGCCCGTCGAGGTCGCGCGCTCCTTCGCCGCCCACCAGGGGCAGGACCTGCCCGGGGTGATCGCCTCCCTCGCGCTGCGCAGCGGCGGGGCGGTCGAGCCGGTGCTCGCCGCCTTCGACCGCGGGGAGATCGTGCGCGGCTACCCGATGCGCGGCACCGTCTTCGCCGTCGCCGCCGACTCCCTCGCCTGGATGACCGAGCTCTGCGTCGCGGGTCCGCTGCGCGCCGCGATCGCCCGCCGCGGGGCGCTCGACCTCGACGAGCGGAGGGTCGAGCGGGCCCGCGAGGTGCTCGTTGCGGCGGCCGAGCCGGTCTCCGCGCCCGGCGTCGGCCGGGGCCTGCTGCGCAGCGAGGTGATGGCGGTCTGGGAAGCGGCGGGGATCGCGACCGGGAGCGGCCGCGGCTACCACCTGATCGCCGAGCTGATCTCCTTCGGCGACATCGCCTACGGGCCGTGGCGCGAGCAGGAGACCGCCGTCGTGCACGCCCCGACCTGGCTGCCCGCCGGCAGCGACCTCGAGGGCGCCTTCGGCGGGGACCGCGAGGCGGCCGCCGCCGAGCTCGCGCTGAGGTATCTGACCAGTCACGGCCCGGCGGGGGAGCGGGACCTCGCCTGGTGGTCGAAGCTGCCTCTCGGCACGGTGCGCCCCGCGATCGCACAGGTCGCGGAGCGGCTCGAGTCCGGATTCGCCGACCGCGACGGGCGCCTCCACGCCCGCCCCGAGGACGCCCGCGGCGGCGACGGGGAGCGGCTCTGGTTCCGGCCCGGCCTCGCCGAGGAGTACGCGGACGCCGAGAAGGACACGATGAAGGAGCTGCTGCTGCCCGGCTTCGACGAGCTCGTGCTCGGCTACCCGGACCGGCTCGCGCTGATCGCCGAGGGCCACCATCCCGCCCTCGCACCCGGCAACAACGGGGTGTTCAAGCGGGCCGCTCTGCGCCGTGGCGAGATCGTCGGCACCTGGACCCGCACCGGCTCGGCCGGGAAGCGCCGCCTCGTGCTCGGGGAGCTCGGCTCGATCTCCGACCCCCAGCGCCGACGTTTCCAGACCCTCTTCGCGCGCTTCCCCTACACCGCCGTCTGAGCGGGGGTTCCGGCGCCCGCGCCCGGTCCCGCCCCAGGTGCCCGTGGTGGAATGGCCCCATGGATCGACCCAGCTACGGCTACAGCGCCGAGGACGCCCCCGAGCCGCAGGCTCCGCCCGTCTGCCCCCGCCACCCCGACCGGGTGAGCTACGTGCGCTGCCAGCGGTGCGAGCGGCCGGTCTGCCCCGACTGCCAGCGACCCGCGGCCGTCGGCGTGCTGTGCGTGGACTGCGCGCGGGACCTCGAGCGCCAGCAGGCGTCCTCCCGGCCGCGCAATGCGATGGGCGGCGCCATGGGCCGCGCGACCCCCGTCGTCAGCTACACGATCATCGCGCTGTGCGTCCTCGCGTACGTCGGGCAGCGGGTGGCGCCGGACCTCGTCGTCCAGCTGGGCATCTTCGCGCCGTTCCGCGCACTCGCGATGCCGTGGACCTTCCTCACCGCCGGCTTCCTGCACGGCGGGATCCTGCACCTCCTGCTGAACATGTACGCGCTGTACGTCTTCGGCCCGCAGCTCGAACGGACGCTCGGGCACTGGCGCTTCGCCGGCATCTACCTGCTGTCCGTCCTCGCCGGCCACACCGCGGTGGTGCTGCTCACCGATCCGCTGAGCCAGAGCTGGTACGGCGGCACGCTGGGGGCGTCCGGCGGCGTGTTCGGCCTGTTCGCGGCCATGTTCATCGTCATCCGACGGATGGGGGCCGACGCCGCCCAGCTGATCGTCCTCATCGCCCTGAACCTGGTGATCACCTTCATGGTGCAGGGCATCTCCTGGCAGGGCCACATCGGCGGGCTGCTCATGGGCGGCGCGCTGACCGCGGGGATGTACGCGCTGCGCCCCAAGGCGCGTCCCGGCTCCGACCGGCAGGCGATCGCCCGACGCTCCGCCCTGCTCCACGCCGGGGTGCTCGCCGCGGGGTTCGTGCTCTGCCTCGCGCTCGTGCTCGGACGGTTCGCGCTGCTGCCTGCCTGAGGCGCGGCACGCCGAGGGGTCTGCCGGTTCGTCGACGCAGGCGCTAGCGTCGGCGCCATGAACGATGCCGCAGGCCCCGACGCCACCGCGACCCCCGCCGACCCCGACGCCTATCTCACCGCCGCCCCCGAAAGGTTCCTCCCCCTGCTGGAGGAGCTGCGGGCCCGGCTCGCCGCTGCGCTGCCCGATGCCGAGGAGTTCGTGGGCTACGGGATGCCCGGCTTCCGGATCGACGGTGCGATCGTCGCCGGATACGCCGCGTTCAGCCGCCAGTGCGGGCTGTACGTCGACGCGGCCGCGATCGCCGAGCACGCCGACGAGATCATCGGGGCGGGGCTCAAGCACACCAAGACCGGGGTCACCTTCACCGTGGCCCGCCCGATCCCGGGCGAGCTCGTCACCCGCCTCGCCCTCGCCTCCCGCGCCGCGCTCGGGGTGTGAGCCCTGCTCGGGGTGTGAGCCCTGCTCGGGGTGTGAGGGTCGGGCGGACGACCACGGCGAGCTGACGCCCCGCCGGTGGCCACGGCGGGAGCGCCGCTGCCCGCGCAGGGCACCCACCTGCGGAACTACACCGGTGTGACTATCCCCAGCTGTGGACGTAGCTGTGGATAACCGTGGATCCGCTGGGGACGTCGACCCGATGACTGTGGAAAACCGGGGATGGGCTGTGGACGGGCAGTGGGCGCAGGAGACTCCCACGAGTCCGCACCGGCGCCGGTCGAGCTCGGCCCACGGCGCACCCGCTCGGATCGGCGCGCGGGCCCCACGTCGCTGACCTGTGGAAATACCGTGGCGTAACCCCCTCTGACCTGGCATGACAGGCCCGGGTCCGGATACTCGTCACCGGTACGGAGATCACGGCGCGATCACGACGGCCACTGTCGCAACACGCCCGGGAAGTCGTTCGCACCTGCGGAACTACAGGTCTGTCATTCCTCCACGACTGTGGACAACGCTGTGGAAAACTCCGGAGGCGAGGCCGATCACATGCCCGGGGTCAGTGCTCGGCACCACCGGGGAGCACGCTGTCCACAGCGGTCTCCCGCGCCGCCATGACCAGTTGCACGATCCCGCGGGCCGTCTCCTCGACGGGCAGGACGTCGGCCGCGGGGACGTGCACGAAGCCGCCGCGCACCCCGGCCAGCTCCGGAACGGTCGCCAGCAGATGCGCGATCCGATAGGCGAGGTCGTTGCAGACATAGGTGCCGGCCGTCTGCGACACCGCCGCGGGCAGGCCCGCCTCCCGCAGCGCCGCGACGATCGCCTTGACCGGGAGGCTCGTGAAGTGTCCGACAGGGCCTCCCGCGATCACCGGCTGGTCGATCGGCGAGGCTCCCGCGCCGTCGGGGATCCGGGCATCGCGGAGGTTGATCGCGACCCGCTCGGGGGTGATCGCGGAGCGGCCGGCCGCCAGTCCGACCGCGATCACCAGCGGCGGTCGCAGGGCGTGCACGGCCTCCTCGAGCAGGTCGCCCGCGTGCCCGAACTCCACCGGGAGCTCGATCGCCTCCACCGCGAGCCCCTTCCCGCGCAGGATCGGGGTCGCGCGCCGCACCGCCTCCCACGACTCGTTGAGGGCGGCCCCGTCGAAGGGCTCGAAGCCGGTCAGCAGCACGTCGTTGGTCATGGAGCCAGGGTAGAGCCGCCCGGACGACCGAGCGGAAAAGCCCTCGAGGGCCCTCGGGGAGTCCCCTACCCTGGGGCGATGTCGACGCTCCCGGACCTCGCCACGCTGTATCCGCCCCTCGGCCTCGTCGTCCGTGCCGGGGAGCTCACGCTGCGCCCGCTGGCCGACGCGGACCTGCCCGAGTACGCCGCGCTCCTCCGTCGGCCGATCTTCGCCGACCCGACCGCCCCCGAGGTGTTCCCCTGGTACCGAGCGGATCCCGAGGAGCGCGAGCTCGACGCGCTGCGCTTCCAGTGGCGGCTGCGCTGCGGCATCGGCCCCGAGGAGTGGACCCTCGCCTTCGGGATCTGGGCCGACGGGCGCTTGATCGGCTCCCAGGACGTGTCCGCCGTGCGCTTCGCCGCGCGGCGCACGGTCACTTCCGGCTCTTGGCTGACGCTCGACGCGCACGGGAACGGGTACGGGACCCTGATGCGGCAGGCGATGCTCGTGCTCGCCTTCGACCACCTCGGCGCGCTGCGGGCCGAGTCCTCCGCCGTCCTCGGCAACGCGCCGTCCTTCGGCGTCTCGCGGGCCTGCGGTTACATCGAGAACGGCACGCAGGTCTCGACCCTGCCCGGATCGAGCGAGGTCGAGCAGCGCTTCCTCGTCACGCCGGAGCTGTTCCGCCGCCCGGCCATGCCGGTCCAGGTCGAGGGGCTCAACCCGGCACTGCGGGGGATGCTCGGCGCCTGAGCTGGTCAGCCCGGGGGACGGCCGTCCACGAACGGGACGTGAGCGGCACCAGACCTGTCATATGCAGGGCACCTGCCGCTCACGTCCCGTCGGTGGACAGTGGCGGAGCCGACGGGGGCCGTCCCCGGCCCTCCGGGGACGGCCGACCCCTACATCGACTCCTGCCACGCCTGGTAGAGCGCCGCGAAGCGCCCGCCCGCGGCGACCAGCTCCGTCGGCGACCCGTCCTCGACCACCTCGCCGCCGTGCACCACCAGCACCCGGTCGGCGATCATCACCGTGGTCAGGCGGTGCGCGATGATCAGCGAGGTGCGGTGGCCGAGCAGCTTGGTGAGTCCCTCCTGGACCATCCGCTCGGAGGGGATGTCCAGCGAGCTGGTGGCCTCGTCGAGGATCAGCACCCGGGGGTCGGCGAGGAAGGCGCGCGCGAAGGAGATCAGCTGCCGCTGCCCCGCCGAGACGCGCCCGCCGCGCTTGTTCACATCGGTGTCGTAGCCGTAGGGGAGCTTCTCGATGAACTCGTCGGCGCCGATCGCCCGCGCCGCCGCCTCGATCTCCTCGCGGCTCGCCCCGGGCTTGCCGAGGGCGATGTTGTCCGCGACCGTGCCGGAGAAGAGGTACGCCTCCTGGGTGACCATCACGATGTTGCGCGTCAGATCGTCCATCGACACGTCCCGCAGGTCCACGCCGTCGAGCTTCACGCTGCCCTCGGTCGCGTCGTAGAAGCGGGCGATGAGCTTCGCGACCGTGGACTTGCCGGCGCCGGTCTGCCCGACCAGCGCGACGGTCTGACCGGCGGGGATGTGCAGGTCCAGCGGCTTGAGCACGAGCGGGCCCGCCTCGCTGTACCGGAAGGAGACGTCCTCGAAGTCCACCTGCCCGCTCGAGGTGGGCAGCGGCGTCGGGGACTCGGCCTCCTTCACGTGCGGCTGCATTGCCAGCAGGTTCGCGATCTTCTCGAGCGCCGCCACGGCGGACTGGAAGGAGTTGTAGAAGTTCGCGATCTCGTCGACCGGCTGGAAGAAGCGCCGCGAGTACAGCACGAGCGCGACCAGCACGCCGACCTGCAGGTCGCCCTGCAGCACCCGGAAGCCGCCCACCACGAGCACCGCCGCGATGGTGATGTTCGCGAGCACGCGCAGCGCCGGCTGGTAGATGCCGAAGACATTGATCGAGCGCATCGAGGCGTCGCGGTAGTCCTGCGCGAGGGTGTCGAACTCCGCCTGGTTGCGGTCCTCCTTGCGGAAGGCCTTCACCGCGCGGATCCCGGCCATCGCCTCGACGAAGTGGACGATCAGCCGCGCCGAGTGGGTGCGGATCGCGCGGTACTCGACGGCCGAGCGCTTCTGGAACCAGACCGTCAGCGCCACGCAGGGGATCAGCATCAGCAGCATGACCAGGCCCGTCACCGGGTCCATGCCCACGATCAGCACGATCGTGAAGACCATCGACAGCGAGGCGCCGACCATGACGTTCACGCCCGAGTCGAGCAGCTCGCGCAGTGCCTCCATGTCGGAGGTCTGGCGCGAGACGATGCGGCCCGAGGTGTATGACTCGTGGAACTCGAGGTCCTGCTTCTGGGTGAAGCGGAAGACCTTCCGCCGCAGCGCGAGCAGCATCCGCTGTCCCACCACGACGGACTGGCGCACGTAGCCGAAGGTCAGCAGGCCGCCCACGATCGCGGCGCCGACGGCGAGGGCCGCCGCCTGGATCGCCGGGGTGGCATCGCCCTCGAGCAGCGAGGGCAGGCCGTGGTCGATGCCCCAGGCGATGATCGCGGGACCGGCGACGACGGCCAGCTGCGCGACGACCACCATGATCGCCATCAGCAGGAACTGGCCCTTGACCGGCGAGACCAGCTCGCCGAGCAGGGCGAAGGAGCGGCGCCGGGAGGACTTGGCCTCCTCGGCGGTGAGGGCGCCGCCGTCGGCGCCGTCCTGGTCGAGCGGAGCGGTGGTGGTCATCGGCCCTCCTCCTGGATGGCGCGGAGCTCGAGCTCGCCGGTGAGCGTCTCGATGTCCTGGTCGCGGCGGCGCTCCTCCTCCTGGTTGGCGATCACCCAGCGGTACCGGGCGGAGGTGGCCATGAGCTCTGTGTGGGTGCCGACGGCGACGACGCGGCCGTCGTCGAGCAGGGCGACGCGGTCGGCGAGGGCGACGGTCGAGGTGCGGTGCGCGACGATCAGCGTGGTCGTGCCCTGCAGCACCTCGCGGAGGCGGCCGGTGACGGTCTCCTCGGTCCGGGTGTCGAGGGCGGAGAGCGGATCGTCGAGCAGCAGTACGGCGGGCATGGCGGCGATCGCGCGGGCGAGGGCCAGTCGCTGGCGCTGGCCGCCGGAGAGGCTCATGCCCTCCTCACCGATGCGGGTGTCGACGCCGTCGGGCAGGTCGTAGGCGTAGGTCGCGTCGGCCGTGCGCAAGGCGAGGTGCAGCAGCTCCTCGGACTCGGCCTCCGAGAGCGTCGGATCGGCGCCCAGCAGCACGTTCTCCCGCACCGAGTCGGAGAACAGGGTGGCGTCCTCGAAGGCGACAGCGGTGAGGGTGCGCAGGGTGACCAGGTCCATGTCGCGGATGTCGACGCCGTCGATGGTGATCGCACCGCCGGTGACGTCGTAGAGCCGCGGCACGAGCTGCAGCAGCGTCGACTTGCCGCTGCCGGTCACGCCCACGAGGGCCATGGTCTCGCCGGGGAGGATCTCGAGGTCCGCCCCGTCGAGGACGTCGGTGACGTGCGCGGGGGCGTCCTCGTACCGGAAGTGCACGCCCTCGAGCCGCACCGCGCCGCGGGCCGTCGCCGGATCGACCACGACCGGCTGCTCGGGCGAGACGATGGCGTTCACCGTGTCCATCACCTCGTAGTGGCGGTCCAGCGCGGTGGTCGCGTTCACGGCCTGGCCCAGCAGCATGCCGAGCATCCGCACGGGGCCGACGACGAGGGTGGCGGTGGCGAAGTAGGAGGCGAGCTGGCCGGTGGTGATGCTCCCCTCGGCCGTGAGGTGCAGGCCCACCAGCAGCGCCACGCCGAGCGCGGCCTCGGGCAGCATGAACATGAACATGTCGAAGCGGGCCATCGAGGTCGCCTTGCGCACCTCGGTGCGGCGCAGCTCCTCGGCCTGCTCGGTGAAGCCCTCGAGCGCGGAGGGGCCGCGACCGAAGGCCTTGAGCACGCGGATGCCCTGCACGGACTGCTCGATCGTGGTGGCGAGGTCGCCGTTCTGGTCCTGCGAGAGGCGCGAGAGGACCGAGAAGGAGCGGTTGAAGCGGTAGGCGATGATGCTCACCGGCACCGCGGCGACGAAGAAGATCAGCGCGAGGATCGCGCTGGAGCGGATCAGCAGCACCATGCCCACGGTCACCGTGACGACGTTGGTGACGGCCATGATCATGCCGAAGGCGACCCAGCGGCGGATCTGGTTGATGTCGGTGAGCATGCGGGAGAGCAGCTGGCCCGAGCCCCAGCCGTCGTGGAAGCTGACCGGCAGGTGCTGGACCTTCTCGTAGAAGCTGACGCGGATCTGCTTCTCGACGGTGGTGGAGGGGGCGACGGCGAAGGTGCGGCGCAGCCAGATGAGGGTGGCCTCGACGATGCCGAGGGCGAGCACGATCGCGCCGCCCGTCCAGATGGTGATGGCGGTGGCGTCGTCGCCGAGGCGGTTGACGATGAATTCGAGGACCTGCGGGATCATGAGCGCGACGATGGACGCGGTCATGGCGCTGAGCAGGCCGAGATAGAGGCGGATGCGGATGGGGCGGACCGTCTGCCAGAGGCGGCTCATGGTGCCGAGCATGGGGAAAGAATCCTCGGGGGGGAGTTCGCCCCCGACTGTCGGGGACGAAGTCTTAGCCTAGTCAACTATTCCCACGTCTGACAGCGCATTCCAGGGCGGGTCGCGACGAATTGTCGGAGTGGTGGGGGAGAGCAGGGTTCCGGTCCGTGCTGATGGGCCGACGGGACGCCGGTGAGGCGAGCTGCAGATATATGCACCTCGCATCACGGAGCGCCCGCCGGCGACGATCCCGCCGGGCCGACGGCGGGACGGGGGGATCGTCGCCGGCGGGCGATGCCGGGGTGAACCGGCCGACGGGGGACGGGGAGCCGGGTGCGGGGGCTGTCTGCCCCTCAGGCGCCGGGCTCGATCTCGCTCCACTCGCTGTAGGCGGCGTCGGACAGCAGCGCGGCGGCCCCGGCGGAGGCGGCGGTCACGGTCAGCACCGCGGGCCAGGCGCCGATCCGCTTCGCGAGGGGATGGGAGAGGCCGAAGCCGAGCACGTAGGCCGTGCCGAGCACGGCCGTGGTGGCGGGGCCGCGGCGGGCGAGCCAGGTGCGGCCCGCGTAGATCCCGGCGGCGGCGAGGACCACCCCGCCGAGCGGCCGGATCCCGGTCTCCCGGGCCGTCAGCCATCCGCCGATCAGCCCCGCGGCGACGACGGGGGCGGTCTTCACGGACTCGGCGGGCTTGATCGCGATGCTCATGGTTCCGAGCCTACGACGGACGCCTCGGCGGCGGCTGGGACGGCGGGTCCTCGCAGAGGAGGGAAGGGTCGGCTCCGGCTGTTCCGGACCTCGGCTCAGCGCACCACCGCGGCACCGTGGGCCGGGACCGTCCCGTCGGGCGCAGGGCCGACCCCGTCGAGCATGTCCGCGCCGCTGACCGCCTCGAGCACCGAGCCCGGCGCGGGGCGCTCCTCGTCGCCGAGGTTCAACACCAGGGTGAGGGGGCGCGGGTCCGCTCCGCCCGCCGAGGCGACGCCCGGCGAGGCGGCCGACGGGGTCAGCGTGATCTGTGCCCAGGTGTTCGTCAGGGTGCCCTCGTCGACCGTGACCGAGGCGGTGGAGAGCCAGGGCTCGCGGCGGCGCAGGGCGAACAGGCGCCGGTGCACCTCGAGGATCCGCGGTGCCGCGGCGGGGCTGAGCAGAGCGAGGTGCTGCGGGGAGCCGCCGCCCTCGACCGGTTCGGCGCTCCCGGCGGGAGCCGGCCCGTCGGCCAGCGACCCCGCGGCCCCCGCCGACCCCTCCGCCCCCGCCGCCGCCGGATCCGCGGGGAAGGCGGGCCGCACCGCATCGTCCCCGCCGGGCCGCTCCTCCTTGACCCCGACCGCGCCGAACTCGTCCCCGGCGTAGATCGCCGGGATGCCGGGCAGCAGCGCGAGCAGGGCGTAGGCGGCGGCGAGGTCGCGGCCGTCCTCGAGCTGGGAGGCGATACGGGTGGTGTCGTGGTTGCCGAGGAAGGTGAGCGGATGCGCGCCGCCGTCGGCGGCGAGGAACTCCGCATGACGGCCCAGGGCGTGCTCGAGCTCGAACAGGTTGCGGTCCCGCAGCGAGGACCAGATCGCCTTCCACAGCTCGTACTGGGTGATCGAGTCCGCCCCCGACGCGGTCGCGAAGCCCGGGTAGTCGCCGTGGATCACCTCGCCGAGGATCCAGGCGTCCGGGTGCTCGGCCCGCACCCGCTCGAGGATCGGGGCCCAGGCCTCCGGGCCCGCCGCGTACATCGCGTCGAGCCGCCAGCCGTCGACGCCGCGGCGCAGCCATCCGGTCATGACGTCGACGATCGAGTCCTGCACCACCGAGTCGGCGAGGTCCAGCTCGATCAGGTCCCCGTTGCCCTCGAAGCCGTAGGGATGCTCGCCGGACCAGCGGATGTGCGCGCCCTCCGGGGCGTGGGGGCCGACGGCGATCGCGCGGCGCGCGACCGGGTGCAGCTCCGAGACGTGGTTGAACACCCCGTCGAGGACCACTCGGATCCCGCGCTCCCGGCAGGCGGCGAGCAGGGCGTCGAGGTCGCGCTCATCGCCCAGGCGCGGGTCGAGCCGGCGGTGGTCGAGGGTGTCGTAGCCGTGGGAGACCGCGTCGAAGATCGGATTCAGCAGGAGCACATTCGCACCGAGGGACACCAGGTGATCGAGCCATCCGGCGATCCGCCCGAGCCGGTGCACGACGTTCTCCCCGTCGGCCCCGCCGTAGCCCTCGCCGCCCAGGTCCTCACGGTGCCGGGGCGCGCCGCAGAAGCCCAGCGGGTAGACCTGCCAGCAGATCGCGTCGCGGATCCAGGCGGGGGCGGAGAACGGCGCTGTCGTGGTCATGGCGCCATCGTAGGCGCGGGTCGGCGGTGGCGAGGGTGCGGTGCCAGGGGTCGTGGGTGACGGCCGGCGGCGCAGGGCGGAGGGTCGGGACATCGGCTGTCCGGACAGCGGACGCCCGGTCATGGATCGCGCGGACGCCGGGTGCGGGAGCGGCGGGACCGTGATGGGATGGCGGAGCCGACGTCCCCTGCCTGCCGGGGCAGCGTCCCGCCGCACCGCTCACCGAGGAGAGACATGATCCGCCTGCGCACCGACTTCTTCGCCGAGTCCCTCGGCATGGGCACCTCCATGAACGTGCTGATGCCGCAGGCCGCCTCCGGCATCGGCATGGAGGGCGCCGACGCGACCAACGGCGCCGACGGAGCGCGCGGCGTGCCCGTCCTCTACCTCCTGCACGGCCTCAGCGACGACTGCACCATCTGGGAGCGCCGCACCTCGATCGAGCGCTACGCGACCGAGAAGGGGATCGCCGTGGTGATGCCCGAGGTGCGCCGCTCGTTCTACTCCGACGAGGCGGTGGGCGAGAAGTACTGGACCTTCATCGCCGAGGAGCTGCCGCAGCTCGTGGCGCGCACCTTCCACGTCTCCACCGCCCGGGAGGACACCTTCGTCGCCGGCCTGTCGATGGGCGGCTTCGGCGCCTTCAAGCTCGCCCTGAACCACCCCGATCGCTTCGCCGCCGCGGCGAGCCTGTCCGGGGCGCTCGACGTGACGAGCCTCGATCTGAGCTGGACCGGGACCCTCGGCGAGCGGGTCTGGGGCGGTCGCGACGTATCCGGCACCGCCGATGACCTGGTGGGCCTCGTCCAGCGCGCCGACCCCACCGCGCTGCCCGCCCTCTTCCTCGACTGCGGCACCGAGGACGGCCTGATCAGCCAGAACGAGCGCTTCATCGCCGCTGCCGAGGAGCACTCCGTCGACCTCACCTCCCGCCTCCGCCCCGGCGACCACACCTGGGAGTTCTGGGACGAGGGCATCCAGGACGTCCTGGACTGGCTGCCGATCCGCGGCTGAGCCGACGCGCGGCGGGACCAGCACGCGGCGGGACCAGCACGCGTCGGACGGCGGTGCCCCGCGGACGGCGCTGCCGGCCCCGTCGGCCGTGCGAGACGATGGACCGGACCCTGCGGCGCCGCCCCGTCGGCCCGCCCCCACGACCCCGGGAGTTCACATGGCCGTCTTCGCCGTCCAGTACACGTACCTCGACGACGCTCAGCGCCTGGCGACGTTCCGTCCGGAGCACCGCGAGCACCTCGCCGAGCTGCACCGCGACGGGACGCTGCTGCTGTCCGGGCCGCTGGACGACGGCTCGGAGGCGCTGCTGATCGTCGTCGCGGACTCCGCCGAGGATGCGCTCGCGGCGCTCGACGGCGACCCGTTCAAGCGCGAGGGCGTCATCGTGGATCGCGTCGCGCGCGAGTGGAACGTCGTGATCGGTCAGCTGCCGGGAGCCTGAGGGCCGCCCGCGCCGGGCATGGGGCCGCGCTCGCCGTCGGGCCACGTCGCTGTCGGCGGCTCCTCTCGCGCGGCCTCGTCCTGCAGGGCGAACAGCTCGGCCGGGGACTCGACGCGCCGGGCGTGATCGCCGATCAGCACCAGTGGCAGCGCTTTCTCCCCGCCGTGCTCCTGGAGCAGCGCCATGGCGTCGGCGTCGCGGCGCACGTTCACCCAGACCAGGTCCGCGCGGGGGCCGCGCAGGCCGGTCTGCAGCCGCGCCGACCCCGGATCGCCCGGCGCCCACAGCACGAGGGTCGCCCCGCCGGCACCGGCCTCGCGGGCGAGGGCGAGGCTCGTGTGCGGGCCGGAGCGCAGCGGGCTCGTCCAGTACGCCATGAACAGGGAGAACAGACCCACCGCGATCGCGGCGAGCAGCTGATCCACGGCCACCAGCAGCGCCGACAGCACCGCGCCGCCGACGATCATCAGCGCGGGCCGCAGCCACGCCGTCACGGGGGTCCGGGACGCAGGGGAGGTCGGTTCGGTGCCGGGCATCCGTCCAGGGTACGGCCGACGGCTGGGCTGGTGCGGGGACCGCTGCGCCGTATGCCGTGCGTCAGATCAGGGCGGCGGTGTCGAGACGTTCGCGGGTCTGCTCCACAAGGGCGTCGCGCAGGGCGGCGACCGCGGGGATCGACTGGGCACCGCGGCGGTTGATGAGGCCGATCATGCGGTTGTCGAGCCCGGCGAGGGGCCGCACCCGCACCTGGTCGTTCGGTGCCGCCTCGAGGGAGGTCTCGGGCATGAGCGCGACCCCGCCACCGTGCTGGATGAGGCGCTGCACCACGATCGAGTCGTCGGTCGAATGGCGCACCGTCGGCACGAAGCCGGCGCGGCGCGCGCTCGAGATGAGGTTCGCCCGACACCGTTTGCAGCCCGCGATCCACGGCTCGGCGGCCAAGTCGGCGAGGGTCAGCTCGGGGTCGTCCGCGCGGGGATGGTCCTGCGGGAGCACGAGCATCACCCGGTCCTCGAGCAGCGGGCTCCACTCGAGGGTGCCCTCGTCGGTGAGATCGCTGCACGGATAGCGGAACACGAGGGCCACGTCGAGCTCGCCCTCGCGGACCGCATCCACCGCCTCCGGCGGCTCGAGCTCGCGGAAGGTGACGTCGAGATCGGGCGCAGTGCTCGAGAGGGTCGCGAGGACCGGCGGGAGCAGCACCGCCGCGGCCGACGGGAAGGTCCCGAAGCGCACCGAGCCGCGGCGCAGTGCCGTGATGTCCGCGAGCTCCTGCTCGGCCGCATCGAGCTGCGCGGCGATCGCCTCCGCGTGCGAGGCCAGCCGACGCCCCGCCTCGGTGGGCGTGATCCCCGCGGACGAGCGCAGCAGCAGCTGCGTGCCGACCTCCTTCTCGAGGGCGGCGAGGTGCTGGGACACGGCCGGCTGGGTCCAGCCCAGCTCGCGCGCGCCCGCGCCGATCGAGCCGTTGCGCACCACGGTCCGGAAGATGAGAAGCCTGCGGGGATCCATGGCGTTCATGGTAGTCGCGGGTGGCAAGGTCTGCTTATGGGGTGGGGCACACCGGTCAGGTTGAGGCTCCCGATTCGTCGAGCGGCCTCGCCGGCGTGCAGCTCCCAAGGTGTCGGGCGGCCTCGCCGGCATGGCGCTCTTCACCGAGGCGTCGGAAAGGTGCTGTTCAGAGCCGTTTGGCAGACGTCTCCTACCCCTCGGCGGGAGAGGGGGCGGAAGTGTGCGTTGAGGAGTAGGAAAGGTGCCGTTCCGCGGGGTGTGCGGCACGTTTCCTACCCCTCGGCGGGGCTAGGGGAGGGCGTGGAGCGCAGGGCCGGGAGGCCCCGCCCCCTCCCGCTCAGTCGAGGATCGCGTACGCCTCGACCTCGACCATCACGTCCGGCTCGAAGAGGTAGTCGATGCCGATCACGGACAGCGGCGGCAGCGGCTGCGGGATCCCGAGCTCACCGACGACGCTGTTCAGCCCGGCCATGAAGGGCTCCAGCATCTCGGGCTGCCAGCGGGCCACGAAGAAGCGCAGGCGCACCACGTTGGAGAAGTCGGCGCCGGCTCCGGCGAGGCCCCGCGCGGTGTTGCGCAGGGCATGGGCGAGCTGGCCCGCGAGGTCGCCGGGGGCCACCACGGTCCCGACCTCGTCGCGGTTGATCTGGCCCGCGACGTGGACGTGACGGGTTCCCGTGGCGACGGAGACGTGGTGGTAGGGGACGGGCTGGAACATGCCCTCGGGGGTGAGCAGCTCGACGGTCATGGTGGGTGCCTTCCGGTCGGTGGATTCGGTATCCGATGTCTACCTGGTGTCCGAAAGGCACTTCAACGAGACTAGGTGTCATGACGGATACCACCCAGATCACGCCCGAGCAACGAGAACTGCTGGCCCAGGTGCTCGACAAGTGGTCGCTGCACGTGCTCGACCGGCTCTGCGAGCACCCGCACCGCTTCAACGAGCTCCGCCGCACGATTCCGTCCCTGACCCAGAAGTCCCTCACCACCACCCTGCGCAGGCTCGAGCGGAACGGGATGATCGAGAGGACGATGCTGAGCACCAGGCCCATCGCCGTCGAGTACCGGCTCACCCCGCTCAGCGCCTCGCTGCAGTCGCTGCTCGACGCCCTGCTCGACTGGTCCGGAGCGAATCTCCCGGCCGTCCGGCGTGCGCGGGAGGAGTACGAGGCCGCCCGCGACCTGGAGGATCACGGCGGCGAGGGTGCTGGTGTGGCCGCCGAGGCGTAGGAAACGTGCCGGAGGGCGAGCTGAGGCGTAGGAAACCTGCCCGGTGGCGCCCCGGTGCCGTGCCGGTGGCGCGGCCCACCACCGCCCCACCCTTACACCGGCGGGAGGCCCAGGTTCTCCCGCAACGTCGCGCCGGCGTACTCCGTCGGGTACACCCCGCGCTCCTGCAGGCGCGGGACGAGGTGGTCGACGATGTCGTCGATCCCGGAGGGGATCAGCCACGGGGTGATGTTCAGGCCGTCGATCGCGCCGAGCCGGGCGAACTCCGCGAGCCGGTCCGCGACCGCGTCGTAGCTGCCGGTGAACTCGCCGCGGCGCGCGCCGGCGCGCCCACGGGCGAACTCGAGGATCGACTGCCCCTTCTCGGCGGCCTCCTCGCGCCAGGCGCGGGTGAGCTCCTCGGCCTTGGCGAACTGGAAGCCGGCCCCGCGGGTCACGCCCGACTCCTCGACCTCCGGCGGCACATCGGGCAGCGGACCGTCGGGGTCGAAGTCCGAGAGGTCCCGGCCCCAGTACTGCTCGAGCAGGGCGATGGCCTGCTCGGGCCCGATCTGCAGGTCCCGCACCCAGCGCACCTTCTCCTCGGCCTCCGCCTCAGTGGGGGCGAGGATGATCTCGGCGCCCGGCAGGATCTTCACCGAGCCCGGGTCGCGGCCCGCGGCGACGGTGCGCTCGACGATGCTGCGACGGAACTCGACGGCCGCGGCGAGCGCGCCGTGCGGGGAGAAGATGACGTCGGCGGTGCGGGCGGCGAAGTCCTGCCCGGCAGGGGAGGCTCCCGCCTGGAAGAGCACGGGGCGGCCCTGCGGGGAGCGGGGCAGGTCGCCGCTCGCCCGCACCGCGTAGTGGGCGCCGTCGTGCGCGACCTGCTCGCCGCGCCAGTACTGCTCGGCGACCTGCACGAACGCCTCGGCGTGGGTGTAGCGGTCGGCGTGGTCGAGATAGCCGCCGCGACGGAAGTTCTCCCCGGTCCAGGCGTTGTCGGTGGTGACCACGTTCCAGCCCGCGCGGCCCCCGGAGAGCAGGTCGAGGGTCTGCAGGCGGCGGGCGAGATCGACGGGGTCGTTGTATGTGGTGTTCTGCGTGGCGACCAGGCCGATCCGCTCGGTGACGCCGGCCAGCGCCGCGAGCAGAGTCTGCGCGTCGGGCCGTCCGGCGACATCGAGCTCGAAGGGCACGCCGCGGTGCTCGCGCAGCCGCAGCCCCTCCCCGAGGAAGAAGGCCGAGAACAGCCCCCGCTCGGCGGTGCGGGCGAGCGCCTCGAAGGACTCCCGCGCGACCTGGTCGCCGCTCTCGGGCAGGCGCCAGATCGTCGAGGAGTTCACGCCCTGGAAGAACACGCCGAAGCTGAGCTGTCCGGTGGGGGTGTGCGCGGGGTGGAGCGGGTGCTCGGCCGGACCCGTCGCGAGGGCGGCGGCCTCCGCGGACAGCGGTGCGCCCGAGCGCCCGGGGGCGGTGGCGGTGGTCATGCGGACTCCTCGAGGGTGGAGGTGGAGCGGGCGAGGCGGGCGCGGTCGGCGCGCCGCACGGGGTCGAGGCGGAAGGGCACCACGGGCAGGCCGAGCCGGGCCCGGAGGCTGCGGCGCGGGTTCGGGGCGGGTTCGACCAGGTCGCGGGACCGCAGCTCGGCCGCGAGCTGGCCCAGGGTGCCGACGGGGTCGGCCTCGAGGTCCAGGCCGACGAGCCGCACCAGCCGCACGCGGCCCGGCCCGTCCGTCGGCCCGGCGTCGAGCGCCTCGGCGATGCGCCCGGCGAGCGGCTTCGCGCGCGCCCCTCCGGAGACGTCGAGGTCGAGGACCCGGCCGTCGGCGGCGGTGGACGTCACCGGCTCGCCGACCGCGGCGCGGTCGGTGTCGGCGACCAGCACGGGGAGCAGCCCCTGCGGGGAGCGGGGCGTGATCGCCGGGCCCCGCACCGAGAAGGTCTCGGCCTCGACGTCGGCGTACTGCAGCCGAGAGGCGTCGACGTACACGCCGCGGGCGGCATCGCGCACCACGGCGTCCGGCGCCCAGGAGTCCCAGAGCGCGCGGGCGGCGCGGAGCACGTCGGCCGCCTCGCGGTGGGTGGCCTCGAGACCCAGCACGGCGCGGCCCACTGCGGCGGCGGCCGACGGGTCCGTCTCGGCCTGCAGCAGCCAGCCGGCGCGCCCGTCGCTGAGGTGGTCGAGGCTCATCAACTGGGTCGCGAGGTGGAACGGCTCGACGTAGATCGCGTCGGTGCGCGGCAGCAGGCCGACGGCGCGGGTGAGCGGCGCGAGATGCGCGGCGACGTGGATCGGGTGGAGGCCGCCGTCGCTCAGGGTGAGGGCGCCGATCCCCGTCTGCTCGAGGCCGCGGACGAGACGGGCGAGGTCCGGCAGCAGGCTCGGCGCGGTGACCAGGTCGACGGCGAGGGTGGGCAGGAAGGGTGCGGTGGTGCTCACGGGTTCTCCTGGGTGTGTGCGCGGGACTCGGTGAGGGCCTCGGCGGTCAGCTGCCAGCGGTCGAGGACCTGGCCGTAGGTGCCGTCGGCGATCAGCGCGTTCAGCGCCGCGGCGTACGGCGCGGCGAGGCCGCTGCCCGCGGGGAAGGTACCGGCCACGAGGGTCTCGTCGGGCCAGCCGGCGTTGATCCGGCCCTGCAGCTCGAAGTCGTCGCGCCGGGCGGCGATGAAGCTCAGCGAGGCGTAGGGCGAGATGTAGCCGTCGATGCGGCCGGAGCCGAGGGCGAGCAGGGTGTCGGCGTCGGAGGAGTAGTTCTTCAGCTCCGCGGGTTCCTTGCCGGCGGCCTCCAGCTCGGCGTTCCAGTCCGTGAGGATCCGCTCCTGGTTCGTTGCGGCGCCGACGGCGATGATCCGCCCCGAGAGGGAGTCGGCGTCCTCGAGCCAGAAGTCCGCGCCCTTCTTCACGAGGAAGGACATGTACGCGGCGCGGTACGAGGCGAAGTCGAACTTCTGCAGCCGCTCCGCGTTGATGCCGACGTTCGCGTGGACCACGTCGAACTCCCCGGCCTCGAGCTTCAGCGGCCAGTTCTCCCAGGTGGTGAGCTTGAGCTCGAACTCGAGGCCGAGCTTGTCGGCGACGATCCGGGCAATGTCGATCTCGGAGCCGATGTACGTCCGGTTGTCGTCGGCGAGGAAGCTCAGCGGCGCCGAGGAGGTGCCGTTGATGCCGACCCGCAGCACGCCGGACTCGGCGATCTCGGCCGGCAGCAGCGCGGCGATCTCCTCGTCGGCGGTCGCGCGGATCAGCTCCTGCGTGCCGGAGGTGTCGATCGCGCCGGCCTTCGCGCCGCCGCCGTCGGAGGCGCCGCCCCCGTCGGACGCCCCGGAGCCGGAGGTGGCCCCGGTCGCGGCGGGGGTCGGGTCGGAGCAGGCGGCGAGCAGGCCGAGCGGCAGGAGCAGACCGGACGCCGTGAGGGCGCGGCGGGAGATGCGGGCGGTGGGGCTCATGAGAGGTCCTCGGGGATCGGGGCGTGCGGGGGGACCGGGGCGGCGGCGCCGACCCGGGAGAGGAAGGCGCGGGTGCGCTCGTGGGCGGGGTGGTCGATGACGTCGGCGGGCGGGCCCTGTTCGACGACCCGGCCCTGGTCCATGAACACGACCGTGTCCGCGACCTGCCGGGCGAAGGAGATCTCGTGGGTGACGATGACGAGGGTGGTGCCGTCGCGGGCGAGATCGCGGATCACCTCGAGCACCTCCTCGACCAGCTCGGGGTCGAGGGCGCTGGTCGGCTCGTCGAAGAGCAGCACCTTCGGGCGCAGGGCGAGGGCGCGGGCGATCGCGACGCGCTGCTGCTGGCCACCGGAGAGCTGGCGCGGGTAGGCGCCCTCCTTCTCGGCGAGGCCGACGAGGGCGAGCAGCTCGCGGGCGCGCTGCTCCGCCTCGCGCCGCGGCACCCCGAGGGCGCGACGCGGCGCCTCGGCGATGTTGGCGAGCGCGGTCATGTGGGCGAAGAGGTGGAAGCCCTGGAAGACCATGCCGATGCCGGTGCGCTGGCGGAGCACCTCCGCCTCGCGCAGCTCGTGCAGCACCTGGCCGTCGCGGCGGTAGCCGATCACCTCGCCGTCCACGCTGATCAGGCCGCGGGTGACGGGCTCGAGATGGTTGATCGCGCGCAGCAGGGTCGACTTCCCCGAGCCGGACGGGCCGAGGATCGCGGTGACCGAGCCGGGAGCGAGATCGAGGTCGATGCCGCGCAGCACCTCGAGGTCGCCGAAGGACTTGTGCACGTCGCGGATCTCGACGCGGCCTCCCGACGGGGCGGGTCCGGCCGGCGGGGTGGATCCGGCCGACGGGGCCGGGGTGGCCGGTGGGGCGGGCGGGCGGCGGAGCAGGGAGGCGAGGCTCATGCGGGGGCTCCTGCGGGAGTGGGGCGACGACGGGAGATCCGGGTGCGGAGGGCCTGCAGCGGGGTGGGCGGCAGGGTGCGCAGCGCGCCCTTGGAGTAGTGGCGCTCGAGGTAGTACTGGCCGATCGAGAGCAGCGAGGTGATCACGACGTACCAGAGCGTCGCGACGAGCAGCATGGGCAGCACCTGCTGGGTGCGGCCGTAGATCAGCTGGACCGTGAAGAACAGCTCGGCGTGCGCGAGGACGTACACGATCGAGGTGCCCTTGACCAGGCCGATCACCTCGTTCACGGCGGGCGGGAGGATCGCGCGCATGGCCTGGGGGAGCACGATCCGCAGGTTGCGGTCGCGGGCGGGGATACCGAGCGCGCTCGCCGCCTCGAGCTGCCCCTGGTCGACGGAGAGGATGCCGCCGCGGATCATCTCGGCGGCGTAGGCGGCCTGGTGCAGCCCGAGGCCCAGCACGGCGGCGAGCAGCGGCGTCATCAGATCGCTCGTGCGCGCCTCGAAGAAGGTCACGTCCGTCAGCGGGATACCGAGCCGAACCTGCTCGTAGAGGTAACCCAGGTTGTACCAGAGCAGCAGCTGCACGAGCAGCGGCGTGGAGCGGAAGATCCAGGAGAAGGTCCAGCTCACCCCGGAGATCAGGGGAGAGGGCGAGAGGCGCATGAGGGCGAGCGCGAGGCCCAGACCGAAGCCGATCGCGCCGGCGAGGACGGTGAGCTTCAGCGTCTCCAGCAGGCCCCGCAGGATCGACTCCGCGAAGAACCACTGCGCAACCACGCCCCACTCCCAACGGGGGTTGGTGGCGAAGGACCACAGCACCGCGGCGACCACGAGGCCCACGAGGACCGCGAGCACGGCGCGCCCCGGGTGGCGGGCGGGCACGATCCGCAGCGCCACGAGGTCCTCGCGCAGGGCGGGCGCGGGAGTGTCGGGAGCGTCGGCCCCGACGGGATCCTCCGGGGTGTGCGGGGAGCGGCACGGCATCTCGCGCGCTTCCGCGGCCGGGGCGTGCCCGGTGGCGACGGCCGCGGACGGCTCGGCGGCCGCGGGCGTGCGGCGTGCGGTCTCTGGCGAGACGACGGAGGAGGTCATGACGTGCCTTCCGTGACGGGAGGTGAACCGCAGGGCGGTCCGGGGTTGCAGGGCCTGACGTTATAAGCGAATCTAATGGCGATGCAAGGTGAACGCTATGACTCGTCATGGTGCGCCACACAGCTCCTCGGAAGGGACCCTCGATGACTCCGCTGCGCACTGCGCCCGCCCCGCGACTCGTGCTCGTGGGCGGCGGACCGCGCGCCATCGGCGTGCTAGAGCGCCTCGCCGCACGGCTCGCGCACGAAGATCCCCAGGTCACCGGCCCCCTGCGGGTGGACATCGTCGACCCGCACCTGCCCGGCGCCGGCCGGATCTGGCGAGCCGCCGAGAGCCCGCTGCTGCTCATGAACTCGCGGGCCGCCGACGTGTCGATCTACCCCGACGAGACCGTCGAGATGGACGGGCCCGTGGTCGCCGGCCCCTCGCTCGCCGAGTGGGCCGAAGGGATCCGCCGCGGCGAGATCGCCCCGCCCACGGCGGGCACGACCCGCCTCGCCGAGATCCACGCCCTGCAGCCCACCGACTTCGCCTCCCGTCGGGTGCAGGCGCTCTACCTCGAGTGGTTCGTCGGCCAGGTCTTCGCCGCGCTGCCGCAGTCGGTCGAGGTCGCCGTGCACCGCACCACCGCGACCGCCCTCGCGCCGCGCGCGGACGGTGGCTGGCTCGTCGAGCTCGAGGACCGCGAGCGGCTCGAGGCGGACCTGGTCCTCCTCGCCGCCGGCCACACCGACGCCCGCCCGTCGGCGGACCGGCACGAGCTCGCCGCTTTCGCCCGTCGTCACGGTGCCGTCTATCTGGGACCCTCCCAGGCGTCCGATGCCCCGCTCGCTCAGCTCGGCGCCGGTCAGGACGTGATCGTGCGCGGCATGGGCCTCGCCTTCGTGGACCTGCTGGCCCTGCTCACCGAGGGTCGCGGTGGCCGCTTCGAGCCCGCCGCGACCGACGCCGACCCCGATCGCCTCCACTACCTCCCCTCCGGGAAGGAGCCGCGGCTCTGGGTCGGCTCACGCCGCGGCGTGCCCTACCACTCCAAGGTCCGCGACGAAGGGGCGCCCACCAGGCTCGCGCCGTTCGTGCACGTCACCGCCGAGGCGCTGCGAGAGCGCGAAGCGGCCGACGGACTCCTCGACTTCCGCGCGGACGTCCTCCCTCTGATCGCCGCGGAGATTGCCGAGCAGGTGCCGGGCGCTCCCGCCCTGTCGGCCGGGGAGGCGCCGCTGGCCTGGCTCGACGAGCCGCTGGCCTGGCTCGTCGGCGACGCCCCGGAGCAGGTCACCCGCGACGCCGTGGTCCGCCACATCGAGCAGGACCTGCGCGCCCGCACTCGCGGTGACGTGACCTCGGCGCGGACACTCTTTCAGCTGCTGCTGCGGATGCACGGCACCCTCGTGGACCTGCTGCCCGCCGAGCGCCTCCGCGGCGGGGCAGCCGACGACTACCCCCGCTGGTGGCATTCGCTGTTCAGCTTCGTCGACTCCGGTCCGCCGCCGCACCGTCTCCACCAGCTGCTCGCCCTCGAACGGGCGGGGGTGGTCCGCTTCCTCGGCCCCGGACTCCAGGTCACGGCCGACGAGAGCCTCGGTCGCTTCACGGCGCGCGGCGCCGGCGGGGCACAGGCCACGGCCGACGCCCTGCTCGACGCCTTCCTGCCCGCGCCGACCCTCGTCGAATCCACCAACCCGCTGCTGCGCGACCTGGTGGCCGCCGGCGGGCGAGCCGTGGGTCGGGAGTCGACCACCTCGCCCGGGACCCTCGACGTCGACGCGGACCATCGCGTCCTCGCCCCGGACGGCACGCCGCGGGAGGGGCTGTGGGCCGTCGGCGCCTGGACCTCCGAGCTGCCCATCGGCGCCTTCGCCCGGCCCCGCACGAACGCCCCGTGCCACCGCCGCAACGACGCGCTCGCCGGGGAGATGCTCGCGGCGGCTCGGCGACGTGCCGTCGCGCCGGCGGCGGCCACCGCGGCGTCGGTCTCGCCCGCTGTGGCCCTTCCGGGGTCGGTTCCCGGGGCGGACCGACTTGCCCTCGGGGTCGAGGACGCGCGCCGCGCCGCAGCGCGACCCCCGCGTCCCCTCCGCCTGGGTGTGCTCGGCCCCGGCAAGATCGGCCGCGCCCTCGCGCGCACCGCGATGCGGGCGGGTCTCGAGGTCGCCGTGCACGGTCGATCCGGAGCTCCCGCCCTCGCCGCGCAGTTGCCCGGAGCCCGTCCCGTCGGCCTCCGCGATCTGGCTGCGACCAGCGACGTCGTGCTGCTCACGGTGCCGCTGCACGTCGCCCTCGCCCTCGATCCGGCTGCTCTCGACGGGACCGTGCTGGTCGATGTCACGAACCCCTGGGGCGAGGCCGACGCCGCTGCGGTCGCCGCGGCCCGCGCCGCGCTCGGCGACCACGCGGGCGAGCTGTCCACGAGCGAGCTGCTGGCCGCGCGCCTGCCGGGCGCGACCGTCGTGAAGTCGCTCAACCACATCGGCTATCACGACGTCGAGGAGCAGGGCCGGGCATCGGGGGACCCGGGGCGTCGGGTGATCGCCCTCGCCGCGGACGATCACGGCGCCGCGGAGCTCGTCGGCTCCCTGCTGCACCGCCTCGGCTACGAGCCCGTCCCACTCGGTCCCCTCGCCGCGGGGCGCGACCTCGAGCCGGGGGAGGCGCTGTTCAGCGGGTGGAGCACCCGCGAGGAGCTGGACCTCCTCCGCGCCGCGCAGGTCCGCGCGGCCTGAGGGGGGCCGATTCCCGCCCCGCCCTCAGCGCCGGGAACCTCCGCAGAGTGGGGCGAATCCGGCGGTCATTCCCCCAGGAGTGTGGGGGTTCTGCGCGGAGCCGGTCGCTGCCGGGACTCCCGCCGCTCCTCAGGCCCCGGCGGCGCGGGCGACGGCGTCGGCGAGGACCACGTCCCCGAGCCCCGAGCCGAGGTTCTGCGCCACGACCAGACCGTCCGGCCGGCCTTCCCGCAACAGGTCCCCGGTCGCGCCGGTCGCGACCGGGTACTCCGCACCGTGCTTGAGGGGGCGCAACGACTCGAACTGCTCGGGGTCGTCGGCCACGACCGTGCCGGTGCGAGAGATCGCCGCGCCGGCGACGGAGGAGTAGTCCAGCGGCAGCAGCGTCGCGTCGGCCGTGACCTCGCCGGGGCGGAGTGCCTGGCCGGTGAGCCCGATCGGCAGGCCGCTGATCACCACGCCCGCGCCGTCGAGCGCCGCGGCCCGGTCCGTCGTCGTGCGGAGCGCGAGGTCGGGGGTGTTCTCGGCGCACCAGGCGGTCAGCTCCTCGAGCGCCTCGGGCCGCCGGCCCCACACGGTCAGCGGACCGCGGCCCAACGCCTCGAGCACCCGGGCATGGGAGCGGGCCTGCACCCCGGTGCCCAGGAACACGACCGGCCGGTCGTCCAGGGCGAGGGACGCGCCGGTGACGGCCGCGGTGCGCTGGGCGGTGAGCTCGGCGGCGTCCATCGTGGCGCGCGTGGACCCGTCGGCGGCGGAGAGCACCATCAGGCCACCGATCATCTCCCGCCCCCGTTCGCGGTTCGACGGCGTGACCGTCACCCATTTGATCCCCAGCAAGCCGCGCTCCGGCCACGCGGCGGGCATGGCGTTCGCGAAGCCGCCGTCCTCGTGGACGACCTGCGACTTCGGGGTCACCGAGGCGGAGCCGCCCGCGAGGACGAGCAGCGTCTCGCGCATCAACGCGACCTGCTCGGCCGGGGCGGGGAGGAGGGCGCGGACCTGGGAGTCGTCGAGATGCAGCATTCCTCGACCGTAGCGCGCGGGGATCGCGCGCGGCGCGGGCGGTGCGCTCGGTACGGTGGGGCGATGAGCATCATGGGGGGACAGCACAGCAGTGAGCCCGGCGGCGATCCGTCGTGGCTGGGCGGCCGGGACCGGTCGGGCGGGGGCGGCGGTGCAGTCGGTGAGGGCGCCCAGGGCCGCGATGCGGGGATCGCCGACGGCCGACGGGACGCCTTCGCCGGGTCGGCCGACGGTTTCTCGAGCGACTTCGGGCTCTCGACACGGGGCACCGCGGCGTCGTCGGACTTCCCGACGTCCTCGGACTTCGCTGCGGCCTCGTCGGACGTCGCGGAGGCTCCCCGCTCTGACGGACCGCAGTTCGGGTCCGATCGCGATGATCCCGGCGCTCGGGCCGGCGAGACCGACGAGCGCGGTCGTCCCCTCGACGCCGCAGGGTTCGCCCCGACCTTCGGGCAGACAACGTCGCAGGGGGACGGTCCGAGTCGCGCGGCGATCGGGCGCTCGCTCCTGATATAGATCATCCCGCTCCTGGTCATCGGCGGTTTCGTGGTGATGAACCTGGTGTACGGCGACGAGGTCAGCTGGATGTTCCTCATCGCCGGGGTGATAATCCTCGGCCAAACCATCCGGCGCCTGATCAAACTGTTCAGCGGGCGCTGACCCCGTTCCATGCCCCACCAGTGCCCCATCCGTTCTCGAGCAGTGCCCCAGCAGTGCCTCCCTCCGTCGGCCGCGGGGACGCAGGATGGTGCCGAGCGGACGACGGACGTCCGCACCCGCACCACTGGAGGAGCAGCAGATGGACTACGTGAAGCTGGGGAACACGGGGCTCGACGTCTCCCGCCTGTGCCTGGGCACCATGGGCTTCGGCAACCCCGAGCGCTGGGTGCACAAGTGGGTCCTCGAGGAGGACGACGCCCGCCCGGTCATGAAGCACGCGCTCGATGCGGGCATCAACTTCTTCGACACGGCCAACGTCTACTCGATCGGCCGCAGCGAGGAGATCGTCGGCAAGGCGCTCGTCGACTACGCGAACCGTGACGAGATCGTGCTGGCCACGAAGGTCCACGGGACGATGCACGAGGGACCCAACGGCGGCGGGCTCTCCCGCAAGTCGATCCTCGCCGAGGCGGAGGCGAGCCTGCGCCGGCTCGGCACCGACTACATCGACCTCTACATCATCCACCGCTGGGACTACACGGTCCCGATCGAGGAGACCATGCAGGCCCTCGACGACCTGGTTCGCTCCGGCAAGGTCCGCCACCTCGGCGCCTCCGCGATGTTCGCATGGCAGTTCCTGCAGGCGCAGCATGTCGCCGAGACCCACGGCTGGACGAAGTTCATCTCGATGCAGAACCACTACAACCTCCTCTACCGCGAGGAGGAGCGGGAGATGATGCCGATGCTGCGGGAGCTCGGCGTCGCCTCGACCCCGTACAGCCCGCTCGCCGCCGGTCGTCTCACCCGCGATTGGGACGCGGACACCGAGCGCGCCCGCACCGACCAGACGGCGAAGTCGAAGTACGACGCGACGGAGGAGACCGACCGGGCGATCGTCGAGGAGGTCGCCCGCATCGCGGAGGCCCGCGGCGTGGAGCGGGTGCACGTGGCACTGGCCTGGCTGCTGCAGAAGTCGCCCGTGGTCTCCCCGATCATCGGCGCGACCCGCACCGGGCACCTCGACGCGGCGCTCGGCGCCCTCGACCTCGAGCTCACCGCCGAGGAGATGGCTGCCCTCGAGGCCCCGTACGTCCCGCACCGCGTCGTCGGCGCCCTCGCCCCCGGCGAGTCGACCACCCGTCCCGGCCGGACGGCCTGAGCCGCGGGCGCCCGGCGCCCTCGCCCCCGGCGAGTCGACCACCCGTCCCGGCCGGACGGCCTGAGCCGCGGGCGCCCGGCGCCCTCGCCCCGAGCCCCCAGAGTTACCGACCAGTCATGTGCGGCTGTGTTCCGTTGATGGAACACAGCCGCACATGACTGCGTGGTCACATGCGGGCGAGGGCGGGCGCGGGTGCGCGGCCCACCCGGGTGTCAGCGTTTCCGGGCGCGGATCAAGTGGCGCGTGGAATGGGCGACGAACGGTCCCTTGGCCCGGATCCGCCGATCAAGAGCCAAGAGCGTCTCGCGGTGACCCTCGACGGTGAAGCCCGGCACCCACCAGGGGCACTTCCGCAGGATCCAGGCGATCGCCCCGATATCGGAGAACTCCATCCGCAGCCGGGCCTCGGGCAGCTCGAGGACCTCCAGGTCCGCGGCCTCCGCAGCGGCGGCCTCGTCCTCGGGGTGGCGGCCGCGACGCTGCTCGGCCGTCGTCGGCCCGAAGAACTCCTCGATCAGCGCGAAGGCCGAGCTCGGCCCCACGTGCTGGGCCAGGTACTCCCCGCCGGGCGCGAGGACGCGGGCGATTTCGCCCCAGGCCGGGTCGACGGGATGGCGCGAGGTGACGAGGTCCGCCGCCCCGTTGGGCAGGGGGATCGGGGCGCCGAACGCGGTCTCGTGCACGTGGACGCCGCGCGGTCCGAGCCGCCTGCGCGCCCGCTCCGCGTTCGGCGGCCAGGACTCGGTGACGTGCTGCTCACGAGCCAGGCGCGGGCAGCCGCCGAGCACCTCGCCGCCGCCGGTGTCGAGGTCGACGGCCACGGGGGCCTCGGCGACCGCGGCCGCGAGCAGGCGGTGGAAGGCCCATGGCGGCCGATCCTCGGTCGCGCGGCCGACGAGCCAGTCGAAGCCCCAGCCGTCCACGTCGGCCGACGCCGCCTCTGCGAGCAGAGCCTCCGTCGGGCGCGCCCGATCCGCCGCGGCGAGCCGGGTCCGCAGCGCCTCCCGCTCCTTCTCCGGCCAGGGCCCGGACTCCGCGAGGGGGATCTCGGTGAGATGGCGACGCTGCGCCGGCGGGAGGGTCGTGACGAATCGGTCCGGGTCCTCGTGCGCCATGCCGTAGAGGGCGGGCCCGTCGGCGTAGAACGGGTCGATCAGCACGAGACGTCCGTCGGACCCGCGCATCACGTTGCTCGGGTTGGTGTCCAGCGGCCCGCACCAGGCCAGCTCGGCGCGAGCGGCCGCGTGCACGGTGCGCAGGATCTCGGTCAGCGGGGCGAGGTCGCCCTCGCCGCGGTGCACCCGCTCCAGGAAGGCGGCCGCCTCCTCCGCGTCGACCGGCTGCAGCAGCTCCATGACCTGCAGGTCCGCTCCACCGGAGAGACGGAGGTGCCGCTCGAGCCGGGGCACGGCGCCGGTCGGGGCCGCCTCGGTGTAGAGCCGTGCGGTGCAGGGGCCGACGGGGTCGAAGGGGCTGATCCGTGCCGCGAGGGCGCCGTCGGGGGAGGCGAGGGCGATGGCCCAGTCGCCGGAACCGCACGGCGTCCAGCCGGCCCCGCGCAGCAACCGCTCCACCTCGTGGTGGGAGGTGGTGGGGCCGACGGCATCGAGGGCGGCGAGGTGGTGGGAGGTGGTGGGGCCGACGGCGTCGAGGGCGGCGAGGTCGGGAGCGCCGGTCGGGCGTGTCGGGCCTGCCGGACCGTCGGCATCGGGCTACTGAGCCGGGGACATGGCCGCGACCCTAGCCCCGTGGCGCGCCGCCGGCACGAGGTTTTCGCACCGGCCCGGAGCTGCTCCGGACGGTGCGGACGGAGAGGAGGCGTGCCCGATAGGATCCCCTGGTCAGAGCAGTGCAGAGGAAGGGTGGCAGGTCATGGGCGGGAGCCGCGCCTCGGGAGGACCACGATGAGCATCGCGCCGATCCTGTTGTTCGTGCTCGCCGGCATCCTGGCGTTCGTGGCGGTCATCGGGCTGCACGCCACGGTGGTCTCGGCGCGGAGCAAGCGGATCCCCCGCTGGATCGCGATCCCCTTCGGCGCGGCGATGCTGCTGACGCTGGTGGGTCTGCTGCTGCTGCGCTGACCCGCAGGACTCAGCCGCCCAGCTCGAGCACCCTGATCGCGAGCTGCACCCGGTTCGTGACCTGCAGCTTGTGGTAGAGCCGCCCCAGGTGGGTCTTCACCGTCGCGACGCTCATGAACAGCCGATCCCCGACCTCCTGGTTGGAGAGGCCCTGGGCGACCAGCCGCCCCACCTCCCACTCGCGCTCGGTCACGCCCCCGGGCGCGGCCCCCGTCGTCCCGGCGGACGCGCCGTCGGCCCGCGCACCGGAGCCGCCGTCGGCCGCGGCACCCGCCCCGTCCGCAGGGACCGGACCCGCGCTCGCCGTCGGCGTCCCGTCGGCCGCGAGCCGCACCAGGCGGTTCAGCACCTCCGGCGAGAACCTCGGCCTGGCCCGCGCGGCATCCAGCACCGCCTGCACCACCTCCTGCGGCGGGGAGTCCTTGAGCAGGAAGCTCATCGCGCCACCGCGCAGCGCGGCGAGCAGGAAGTCGTCGGTGTCGAAGGCGGTGAGCATGACGACCCGGGCCGGCAGACCCTGGGCGGTCAGCTCGGCGAGGGCCTCGAGCCCGGACATGCGCGGCATCCGGATGTCCATGAGCACCACATCGGGGTCCAGCGCGCGGATCTGCGCGAGGCCCGTCTCGCCGTCGGCCGCCTCGCCGATCACCTCGATGCCGTGGGCGCCGTCGATCATCAGCCGCAGACCGGCGCGCATGAGCGCCTCGTCGTCGACGATCAGCACCCGTACCCGGGACTCCTGCGGCGCGCTCCCGCTGCTCTCGCTCACCATGGCACCCATGCTTCCAGCTCGAAGGAGTCCTCGGTGCGCACGCGCCGGGCGTCGCCGCCGAGCAGCCGCGCCCGTTCTTGCACGCCCACGAGGCCGTGCCCGGTGGAGGTGACCTCGCGCGGGTCGTCCGCGACCAGAGGGTTCCGTGCTCGCAGCACGAGGCGGTCGTCCTCCCGGACCAGGCGCACCCGCAGCGGCGTGCCGGGGGAGTGCTTCGCGGCGTTCGCGGTGGCCTCGGCGAGGATGCGGGCCAGCGCGACGACGGTCGCCCGCTCCCGGGTGGCGAGTTCCTCGGGGGTGAGGCCCTCCCAGTCCAGGCGCACGTCCTGCCCGCCCGCCCGGCGGTCCTCGACCAGCTCGGTGAGGGTGGGGACGGTCGCGAGCGGGGCGTCCCCGCCGCCGGTGCGCAGGGACCGCAGCACGCTGCGCAGCTCCCGGTTCGCCTCCTGGGCGCCGTCGCGGACGATCCCCGCGACCCGGCGCATCTCCGCCGGCCGCATGTCCTGGCGGTAGGAGAGGGCGCCGGCGTGCATCGCGATCATCGCCAGGTGGTGGGAGATCGAGTCGTGGACGTCGCGGGCGAGGACCGCGCGCTCCTCCGCCCGGACCCGTGCGGTGTCCGCCTCCCGTTCGCGTAGCAGGGCGGCGGCCTCGCGCTCGGCGGTCCGCCGCTCGCGCTGGGCGATGACCCGGGCGCGCTCCGCCGCCAGCCGCTCGCGCTCGGCGACCTCGGCCTTCTCCCGCAGCGTCGCGACCAGTTCCCGACGGGTGGCGATGATGTGGCCGATCAGCACCGGCACCGTCGCGCCGACCAGCATCACCACGGCCGTCGCGCCGACGGACAGGTCCACGGGCGCGCGCCGGATCTGCACGTCGACGAACAGGGCGAGGCAGGTCACGGCGACGGTCAGCCCGATCCCCGCGACGTCGAGGGGCAGGCGGCGGCGCAGCCCCACCCGGTACAGGGCGATCACCCCGGCGGGCACCGCCCACACGCTCAGACCGGCGACGGCCGCGACGACCAGGTGCACGGCCACGTCGAGCCGTCCCGGACGCAGGAAGCGGAGCGGCCCGATCGCGAGCGACACGGTCGCCCCCAGCACGGCGTCGACGCTCGAGAGGGTCACCAGCTCGACGGGCGGGCGGTAGCGGAACTCGTCGAGCAGCAGACCGAGCGCGACCAGCCAGATCAGCACGCCCAGCACCACGCAGACGACGGTCTGGGCGAGGGCGATCAGCCACTGCCGCACGCTGCGCACGGGCGGCGCCTCGGGGTGGGGGAGGGCCGGGGAGGTCATGCGGCAAGAGTAGGGAGCGCGCACCGCCGACGGATCGACCGCCCGGCCGACGTCCGCACGGCGGCGCGGTCGGGCCGGGCGATCGTCGGCGCGGCCGGGCAGGGCGTGCGGCCGACGGGCTCAGCCCACGGCCGGCACGTCGATCTGCCAGGGCGGGCCGCCCCAGCCCGACCGCCTAGAGTGGATCCGCCATGCGAGAGAACCCCGCTCCGCGTCCGGCCGAGGACGCCACCCCGTACCCCCTGATGACTCGACTTCGGCCCTCCTGGTCGACGGTGCCGCGGCCGCTGCTGACCGTGCTCGCGACGCTGCTGGTGTACGTCATCGGAGCCTCGGCCCTGCTGGTCGGGACGGTGCTGCTGCTCGCGGTGCTGCCCGGCGTCAACGTCGCCCTGGGGGTGACCAGCGGTGATCCGGCCAGCCCGCTCGACGTCGGCCTGGCCCTCGCCATGGGTGCGCTGTGGCTGCCCGCCGGCATGGTCGGCGTGCGCGTGGGCGGCTGGCGGCCGCTCGGCACGGTCTGGTCCGTCGAGGCCCGCTGGCGCCGCGTGATGCTGCGGGCGCTGGGTCCGTGGGTGGTCGGCGGGGCGCTGCTCGTGGTGGCCGCGGCAGCCGTCGCGGGCGCGCTGGTCGGCCCGGCCGACGGGGTCGCCGCCGGGTCCGCCGCCGACGCCGGATCAACCGCCGGCGCCGGATCCGCCCCCTCCGTCGCGGCGCTGCTCGCCCTCGCCGTGGTGGTGCTGGTCCTCGCCCCGCTGCAGGCCGCGGGGCTCGAGCTGGTGCTGCGCGGCATCGTGCTACAGGCCGCGGGGACCTGGATCCGCACCCCGCTCGCGGGGGTCCTCGCCGCCGCGGCCGTGACCCTGATCGGCCGAGAGCTGAGCGCCCCGGTGCTGATCCCCGCGCTCACCGTCGCCGTCTGCGCGGCGGTGCTCGCCTGGCGCAGCGGCGGCCTCGAGCTGCCCATCGCCCTGACCACCGCGCTGACCGTGCCCTCGCTGCTGGTCTCCGCCCTCGCCGCGGGGACCGGGGCCGGCGCCGGGGTCGCGGCCCTGGTCGCGGGAGTCTCCGCCCCCGGCACCTCCGGGGCGGCGCTCGCCGCGCCCGGGGCGCCGGCCGCGCTCGCCGGCGGGATCGCCGCGGCGGTCGTGCTGGTGCTGATCACGCTGCTGCTGATGGTGCGACTCGGTCGCCACGAGGGCACCTCGCCGCTGACCCCGACGGTCCGTCCGACAGATCTCGAGGCCCCCGCCGCCGTCGCGGTGTGAGCCGCCCGCTTTCCGCGATGTCCTGGACAGCACGGTGATTCTCACGTAGGAAAGTGTTGGGCCGCGCATCGACGCGCGGTTCATCCCTAGTGAAGGACGAGGCCGATGACGCCCACCGCCCCTATCTCCCGCCGCACCCTGGTCGCCTCCGGAGCCGTCGGAGCGGCCCTCGGAGCCGCCGCGCTGACCGCTCCCGCCGCCCGGGCCGACGCCGGATACACCAACCCCGTGATCGCCACCAACCAGCCCGACCCCGGGGTGCTCCGGGTGGGCCAGCGCTACTACCTCTACTCCACCGCGGGGGCCGCCGGGAACATGCCGGTGCTGGTCTCCCCGAACCTCGTGACCTGGCGCCTGCTCGGTGACGGGCAGCCCGAGATCGCCGCCTGGGCGAACCGCGGACGGCACTGGGCGCCTGAGATGATCGAGGTGGACGGGCGCTACCACGCGTACTACACCGCCTGGGAGCGGGCCACGGACCGCCAGGCCATCGGTGTCGCGATCGCCGACCGCCCCGAGGGCCCCTTCGTCGACGGTGCCGACGCCCCGCTGCTGTCGACGCCCGAGGAGGGCGGATGCATCGACGCCTCGCCGTTCCGTGATGAGGACGGCGGGCTCTGGCTGCTGTGGAAGAACGACGGCAACGCCGCCGACCAGGACTCCTTCCTGTTCGTCCAGCGCCTCGCGGACGACGGGCTGTCCCTGGTGGGGGAGCGGTCCATCGCCCTCGAGCGGGACCAGGATTGGGAGATCTACACGATCGAGGGGCCGGCCGTGATCGCCCACGAGGGGCGCTACCTGCTTTTCTACTCGGCGGGCGAGTACTGGAACGAGACCTACGGCGTGGGCGTCGCGGTGGCCGATGCGGTCCGGGGCCCCTGGACCAAGCTCTCCGACCAGCCCGTCCTTGCCGCGAACGAGGTCGCCGCGGGTCCGGGCCACGGCATGCCCGTGCGGACCGCCGACGGGATCTGGTACGTCTACCACGCCTGGCAGCCCGATCACGTCGGTGAGGATCCCGGCCGACAGATCTGGATCTCGAAGGTCCAGGTGGGCGCCGACGCGGTGACCATCGACGGTCCCGCGATCGACAACCCCCGTCGGCCGCGGATCGACCGGCGGGGCTGAGCGTCCGTCGCGGGGGGGGGGGGCGGGATCTCAACGCCCGCCTTCCCTGTGGGACTAGGAGGGGGGATTTCGTGGAAGGTCTCTCTGCGAAAGTAGGGTGCCCGGCTTCCCCCCTCCCGCGTCCCCGGTGGGCCGAGGCGGGGCGATCAACGGCCGCATCGGCGACCTCACGAGCGACATCCTCCAGGGGCGCAAGCCGGTCAGCGCCTGGGCGGACGGCGTCGCGACGTGGAAGGCCGACGGGGGCGACCAGATCCGGGACGAGCTCGAGCAGGCCCTCGCCGACCGCGGGGACAGCATGGTGTGAGCTCGGGGTCCGGGCGCAGACGGGGGCGGTTCACGACCGTTGTCCCGTCGGCGCTCCTCCCGCTCAGCTCCGGATCGCGTCGATCACCCGGATGCGGGTCGCGATGAGTGCGGGGAGGGCCCCGGCGAGCACGCCCACGGCGGTCGCGGCGATGAGGCCCGCGAGCACGGCCGAGATCGGGAAGGGCGGCACGTCCACGAGGCCCAGGTTCTCGAAGGCGGAGGTCACGAACGGCGCCTTGACGAGTGCCACCGCCCCGGCCACGCCGACCGCGCCGGCGACCACCGTCGCGACCACCGACTCCATGAGCACCCCGAAGAAGATGCGCCCGCCGGTCGCGCCGTAGGAGCGGCGGATCCCTATCTCCCGCACCCGATAGCGCACCGTGACCAGGGAGATGTTCACCAGGCCCATGCCGCCGAGCAGCAGCACCAACAGCGCGACCACGACGATCGCATTGCGCAGCACCCCGAAGCCGATGTCGTCGACGGAGAACGAGGAGGGGAACACGTCGAAGCTGCCCGCGGGAGTGTCCCGCAGGGCGGTGGCGAGGCGATCCATGATCTCGTCGGACTGCTCGGGCGGCACCCACAGCACGTACTCGGAGGTGCGCACGGACTCCTCGGTCATGCCGGGCAGGGTGTCCATCGCGTCGACCGCCATGTAGGCCATCAGGCCGTAGTCGGTCATCTCGTCGGCCGGGAGCACGCCGATGATCACCGCCTGCTCCGTGCCCTGCGTGCCGCTCTCGCCGTAGAGCGTGACCGGCTCCGAGCCGAGGGCGGGACGGCCGAGCGCCTCGTACATCGGCTGGTTCACCACGAGAGCCGGGGCGAGGCGGGAGCGGTCGGAGTCCGCGATCCAGCGGCCCTCCTCCGGCTGCATCCGGTACATGCCGGCGTAGGCGGGGTCCACACCGGTCACCTCCGCGTTCCGCACACCCTGCGGCGTCTGTACGCGGGTGGAGGCGTACGCCTTCCGGGAGCGCTGGTCGATGCCGAGGCGGTCCACCTGCTCGAGGACCAGCTCGTCCTGCTCGGCGCCGGTGACCTCCCCGCCCCCGCTGGGGTACACGGTGAGGATCTTGTCCCGGCCGCCGGTGCGCTCGAAGGACTGCTCGAGGGCGCTCGAGAGCATGCCGCCGGCGCCGAGCACCGCGGTCAGCGCGAACACGGAGAAGGCCACCCCGATCAGGGACAGCAGGATGCGGCCCTTGTTCACGCGCAGCTCGCCGAGGGCCTCGACGATCGAGGCGATGAACCCGGTCATGCGTGGTCCTCCTGGAGGTCCGGGGTGGTGGGGGAGGCGGTGGCGACGGCCCCGCGCCGCGATCCGGCGGTGACGCCGGGGCCGACGGGCGCGCCGGGGCCGACGGGGGCGACCGCGCCGACGGCGGCCAGCGCGTCGGCCGTGCCGACCTCCGCGCGGCCGGCGCGGATCCCGGCGGTTCCGCCGAGCGCCTCGCGCGTGCCGGGGGCGTCGACCGCGTGCAGCCGGCCCTCGTCGAGCAGATAGGCGCGGCGGGAGAGGGCCGCGACCTGCAGATCGTGGGTGATGGTGACGAGCGCTGCGCGGGACTCGCGGGCGATCTCGTCGAGCAGCGCCATGACGGCCTCGCCGGTGGTCACGTCGAGGGCTCCCGTCGGCTCGTCGGCGAGGATCAGTCGCGGCCGACGCACGAGCGCGCGCGCCACGGCGACCCGCTGCTGCTCGCCGCCGGAGAGGCGGGAGGGGACCTGGTCGGCGCGGTCGGCGAGGCCGACCCGGTCCAGCATCTCCAGCGCCAGCTTCTCGCGCCGCCAGAACTGGCCGGCGGAGCCGTACATGAGGGGCATCATCACGTTCTCCAGCGCGGTGCGCCGGTCCAGCAGGTTGAACTGCTGGAAGACGAAGCCGATCGACTCCCCGCGGCGGCGGGCCCGGCGGCGCTCGCCCATGCGGGCCACGTCCTGGCCGTCGAACAGCAGCTCGCCGCCGGTCTGACGGTCGATCAGGCCCAGCAGGTTCAGCAGGGTCGACTTGCCGGAGCCGGAGCGGCCGACGACCGCGATGTGGTCGCCCTCCTCGACGACCAGGTCGATGCCGCGCAGGATGTGGAGGTCCTCGCCGCCGGGCAGGCGGACCGAGCGGCGCAGATCGCGCAGCTCGAGCAGGGGAGCGGTCACCACATCTCCACCATCTCGTCCTCGGGGGCGTCGACGCCGGGCACGAACTGGAGGATCTCCAGGCCCTCCTCGAGGCCCTCGGTCACTTCGACGATCCCGTCTCCGCGCAGGCCGAGGCCGACGGTGACCGGCGTCGGCTCGCCGGTCGCCTCGTCGAGGACGTACACGGTGCCGGCCTCCGCTTCGCCCTGGACGGCGGTGGTGGGGACGGTCAGCACGCCGGCGCGGGAGCCGAGGTCCACGCGGATCTCTCCCTCGAGCCCGGCGACGATGCGGGTGCCCTCGGGGACCGCGCACTCCAGGCGGGCCGCGGAGACCTCGGCGGGGATCTCCTCGCCGGTCATCGGGTCGATCTGCGGCTGGCCGGGCTCCTCGACCTCGGAGTCCTCGTCGATCGCGGGGGTCTCGCAGGTGATCGGGTCGACGCTGCTGGACAGGGTCGCGGTGGCGGCGATGTCCACGTCGAGCAGGGAGAGCTGCTGCTCGGGGGTGAGGTCGGCGACGATCGAGTAGGTGCCGGGGGAGATCGTGGCGACCTCCTGCTTCAGCTCCAGGCCGTCCCACTCCTCGAGGTCCATGTCGCGCAACACGCCGTCGGCCGTCGCGCGCAGGTTCACGTAGCGGTACTCCTGCTCGCCCGAGCCGGAGGCGACGGGCGCAGCCTGCTCCTCGGCGGGCTCCCCGCCGTCCTCGGTCGAGGGCTGCACGACGGGCATCTCGATGGGATCCGGCTCGACCGGCACCCGCACCTGCAGCACCCGGTCGCCCTCGGAGACGGCGTCGCCCTCGTCGGCCCAGATCTTGGTGATCTCCCCGGCGGCGGTCGCCGTGAGGGCGGTGCCGGGATCGGGCTGGACCAGCGCGTCGAGCACCAGCTCGGAGGAGATGTCGCCGCGGGTGACGGGGACCAGCGCGAACTGGTCGAACTCGGCGCTCGGCGTGAGCGGGTCCTCCGCCTGCTCCTGGCCGCTGGGGAAGAAGGCCATCTTCGCGAGGGCGAGGGCGATGATGCCCAGGATCAGCATCCAGATCACGGGGAAGACGTAGCGGCGCAGGACGTTCATGGTGCCTCTCGGTCGAAACGGCGGCGGGTCGGCCGACGGGGGAAGGGGGCGGGGCGAGCGGATCGCGATCGCGCCGACGGTGACGCGGCAGGAGGCGCTCCGGGCATTCTTCCCAGCGGACGTGCAGTTCCGCACCGGACTTTGGTCGGTACCGGTCTCCCTCCGGAGGCGGATTCGAGAGGCCCGAGCGGACCCGAGCGGACCCGAGCGGACTCGCGCGGATGCGAGCGGTCTGGAGCGGGATCGTGCGAGACCCGGCGGGTCCCGGCAGGTCCCGGCAAGACCTGTTGGGGGGCGCGCGTGGGCCGACGCGCATAGGGTCGTCCTCATGCGCCTCGATGATGCCGTCGCCCTCCCGGACCACCTCCTCCTGCTGCCGCTGCGCCAGCGGATCCTCGAGCGGCAGCTCGGGGTGCGCTCGCTGCACCTGCACCGTCGCGGGCACGAGGACGTCGCCCATCTCTTCGCCGATCCGACGGTGGCAAACGTCTACTCGGTCTCGAAGACCGTCACCGCCCTCGCGATCGGCATCGCGCAGGCCGAGGGGCTGCTGGACGTGGAGGATCCGGTGCTCGAACACCTTCCCGTCCCTGCGGGCGGGGCCGCCGCCGGCTGGGAGGACGTGCGCATCCGGCACCTGCTCACGATGACCTCCGGCTCCCCGGTGCTCGGCTTCGAGGACCCGGAGCGGGACCACCCGGACCTCACCGCGCTGGTCCTCTCCACCCCGCTCGCCCGCCCCGCGGGGGAGCGGTGGGAGTATTCCAACGGCTCGATCTTCCTGCTCTCGCGGATCATCGAGCACGAGTCGGGGGAGACCCTGCGCGACTGGCTGATGCCGCGGATGTTCGAGCCGCTCGGCCTCGTGAACCCGCAATGGCACACGGCCCGCGGCGGCCACACCTGGGGTGCGACGGGCCTCCACCTCAAGCCCTTCCAGCTCGCCCGCATCGGCCGGCTGCTGCTGGAGCGTGGCGCGTGGGAGGGCCGGCAGCTGGTCCCCGGGGAGTGGATCGACGCGCTCCACGCCGAGGGGACCTGGGTCGCGACGGGGGATGCCGAGCCGGAGAACGCCCGCTACGGCTACGCCGTCTGGGCCAGCACCCCCGAGGGGCACTGGCGCGCTGATGGCGCGTACGGCCAGTTCCTGCTGGTCATGCCCGATCGGGAAGCGGTCCTGACGGTCACCTCGCACCTCGAGGGCCGGGGCAGCTCCGAGATCCTCCGCGCCGTGTGGGAGGAGCTGCTGCCGCTGCTGTGAGCGCTCGCGCCGCTGCGGTGGGCGGGGAGCATCCCGGGGCACTAGCGTGGCCCCATGGACCCCTCCGTGCTCGTGAACATCCTGCTGGTTCTGCTGTTCGTCCTCGTCGGCGGTGTCTTCGCCGGCACCGAGATGGCGATCGTGAATCTGCGGGAGTCGCAGATCGACCAGCTCGAAGAGTCAGGGGAGCGCGGTGCGCGGACCGCGGCGATGGTGCGCGACCCCAACCAGTTCCTCTCCGCCGTGCAGATCGGCGTGACCGTCGCCGGGTTCTTCTCCTCGGCGTACGGCGCCTCCACGATCGCCCCCTCCCTCGTGCCCGTGCTGACGAACCTCGGACTGTCCGAGGGGACCGCGGGCACCGTCGCGCTGATCGCGATGACCCTGGTCATCGCCTACCTATCCCTCGTCCTCGGCGAGCTCGCGCCCAAGCGGCTCGCGATGCAGAACGCGATGGCGATGACGCGCATCGTCGGTCCGCCGCTGCAGCTCTTCGGGCAGGCGATGCGCCCGGTGATCTGGCTGCTGTCGGCCTCGACGAACCTGGTGGTGCGCCTGCTCGGCGGCGACCCGAATGCGAACCGCGAGGCGGTCTCCGCCGAGGAGATCAAGGCGATGGTGCGCGACTCCGACGCCCTCGACCAGGCCGAGTCGCGGGTGCTCGCGGACGTCTTCGACGCCTCCGAGCGGACCGTCGTCGAGGTCATGCGGCCCCGCCACCAGGTCCGCTTCCTCGACGGGAGCGACACCGTCGCCGCCGTGCGGGACCAGATCCGCGACACCGGCTTCTCCCGCTATCCCGTCACCGGGGAGGACGTCGACGACGTGATCGGTTTCGCGCACGTGCGCGACCTGATGCTCGCCGACGACCCCGCCACCACCCGGCTCGCCGACCTCGCCCGGCCCATCGAGCACATCCCCGGCACCGTCCAGGTGCTCTCCGCGATTAACCGGATGCGCGCCGGGGCCCTGCAGATCGCGGTGGTCGTCGACGAGTACGGCGGCACCGACGGCATCGTCACCCTCGAGGACCTGCTCGAGGAGCTCGTGGGCGAGATCTACGACGAGTTCGACGCCGAGGGCTGGCCCGGCTCGGGCGGCCCCGAGCGGATCCTCGACGCCGACGGCCGCCTCGAGGGCGGTCTCATCCTGCAGGAGTTCCGCGACGCGACGGGCATCGACCTGCCCGACACCGGCGGCTACGAGACCGTGGGCGGCTACGTCATGGCGAGCCTCGGCCGGATCCCCGAGGTCGGCGACGCGGTCGAGATCGACGGCGGCCGCCTCGAGGTCACCGAGGTCGACGAGCGCCGCGTGCAGACCGTTCGATTCGTGAGGAACGAGACCCCGACCCCGGAGGAGCCGGGCGAGGAGGGCTAGGCTCGATCCCATCGCGGCCTGCAGGACGCGGGCCGCTCCGTCGTCGATCCCAGGAGAAACCATGGCCCGCACCAGTCTTGCCCGCCTCCTCGTCACCCAGCTGCGCGACCTCGGCGTCGAGCGCATCTACGGGGTGGTCGGCGACTCGCTGAACCCCGTCGTCGACGCGGTCCGCACCACCGAGGGCATCGAGTGGGTGCACGTGCGCAACGAGGAGGCCGCCGCCTTCGCCGCCGGCGCCGAGGCCCGCCTGACCGGGAAGCTCGCCGTCTGCGCCGGCTCGTGCGGCCCGGGTAACACGCACCTGATCCAGGGGCTCTTCGACGCGCACCGCGACGGCGCCCCCGTGCTCGCCCTCGCCTCCCACATCCCCTCGGAGAAGATCGGCACCGGCTTCTTCCAGGAGACCCACCCGGAGATCCTGTTCCAGGAGTGCTCGCACTTCTGCGAGATGGTGAACTCCGGCCCGCACGGCGCGACGCTGCTGCACATCGCGATCCAGACGGCGATCGCGAAGCGCGGCGTCTCCGTGCTCGTGATCCCCGGCGACGTCGCGGACCAGGAGGTCGACGGCCCGCTCACGAAGGACCTCGCCGTCGAGCTGGGCGCCGTGCTGCCGGCCGCGGGTCCCGTCGGCCGGCTCGCCGAGATGATCGACGAGGCCCGCTCCGTGATGCTCTTCGCCGGGGCCGGCGTGGAGGGCGCCCGCGAGGAGGTGCTCGCGCTCGCCGAGGCGACGAAGGCGCCGGTGGGGCACGCGTTCGGTGGCAAGCAGTGGATCCAGTACGAGAACCCGTACGACGTCGGTATGAGCGGGCTGCTGGGCTACGGCGCCTGCTACGACGCGATGCACGAGGCAGATCTCGTGATCCTGCTCGGCACCGACTTCCCCTACAGCGAGTTCCTCCCGCAGAACGAGAGGGCGAGGATCGTCCAGATCGACGCGGACGCCTCCCGCCTGGGCCGCCGCGTCCCGCTCGACCTCGCGCTGCACGGCGACGTCGCGCTCACACTGCAGGCCGTCCTGCCGCTGCTGCAGGGGAGGAAGGACGCGAAGTTCCTGCAGAAGATGCTCAAGGCGCACCACAAGGCGCTGCAGGGCGTCGTCGCCGCGTACACGAAGAACGTCGAGCGGATGACGCCGATCCACCCCGAGTTCGTGGCCGCGACCCTCGACGACCTCGCCGCGGAGGACGCCGTGTTCACCGTGGACACCGGCATGTGCAACGTGTGGGGCGCCCGCTACATCACTCCTAACGGGAAGCGCCGCCTGTTCGGCTCCTGGCACCACGGCACGATGGCGAACGCGCTGCCGCAGGCGATCGGCGCCTCGAAGGCGTTCCCCGGCCGGCAGGTCGTCTCCATGAGCGGCGACGGCGGCCTCGGCATGCTCATGGGCGAGCTGCTCACCGTGAAGCTGCACCAGTTGGACACGAAGATCGTCGTGTTCAACAACTCGAGCCTCGGCATGGTCAAGCTCGAGATGCTCGTCGAGGGTCTGCCGGACTACGGCACCGACCACGAGGGCGTCGACTTCGCGGCGATCGCGGCGGGCGCCGGCATCACCTCGGTGCGGATCACCGACCCCAAGAAGCTGCGCAAGGAGATGGAGAAGGCGCTCGCGATCCCGGGCCCCGTTCTCATCGACGTGGTCACGGACCCGGCGGCGCTGTCGATGCCGCCCAAGATCAGCCCGCAGCAGATCCGCGGCTTCGCGACGGCGTCGACGAAGATCGTGCTCGCCGGCGGCGTGGGCAAGATGCTCGACATGGCCTCCGCGAACCTGCGCAACGTGCCGCGCTGAGTGGGGCACGAGGGGGCGGGCGCGCCCCCGGACGGGCAGGGACGAGGCAGGACCGCACGACAGCACAGGGGAGGACCGCCGGGCATGTGGGAGCTCGATAGCCGCATCCAGCATTACGCCTGGGGCTCCACCACGGCGATCCCGGAGTTCCTCGGCCGTGACGGGGACGGCACTCCCTGGGCGGAGGCCTGGTACGGCGCGCATCCGCTCGCGCCGTCCCCGCTCGTCGGCGGATCGCAGTCCGGCACCGGGCTGGACGCCCTCATCGGGGCGGACCCGCGCCGGCTGCTCGGAGACGGCGTGCATCGCGCCTTCGGCGCCCGCCTGCCGTACCTGCTGAAGGTCATCGCCCCGGAGAAGCCGCTGTCGCTGCAGGTCCACCCGGATCGGGAGCATGCAGCGGAGTCGTACGCCGCGGAGACCGCCGCCGGGCTCCCGCTCGACTCGCCGCTGCGCAACTACCGCGACGACAACCACAAGCCGGAGATGCTGATCGCCCTGACCCGCTTCACGGCGCTGTGCGGCTTCCGCACCCCGCGGCGCGCCGTGACGATCCTCGAAGGCATCGGCACGGACCTGACCGACCGCCTGCACGGACTGCTCACCCGCCAGCCCACGGCGCACGGGATGCGCGCCGCCTTCCGCATGCTGATCTCCGCGTCGATGCGGCCCGCTCCGGACACGGTGCAGGAGGTCGTCGCGGCATGCGCGGCGCGCGCCGAGGCCGGCCGCTCGCCGTCCCCGCGCATCGACCGCACCGTCGCGCTGCTCGCCGAGCACCATCCGGGCGATCCCGGCGTGGTCGCCGCCCTGCTGCTGAACCCGGTCACGCTCCGCCCCGGGGAAGCGATCTTCGTCCCCGCCGGCACCCTCCACGCCTATCTCCACGGGGTGGGGCTCGAGATCATGGCCGCGAGCGACAACGTGCTGCGCGCGGGCCTGACACCGAAGCGCGTCGACGCCGACGAGATGCTGCAGTGCGTCAGCGTCGCCGCCGCGCCGCCCGTGCGCGTCGCCCCGGAGCGGCAGAACGCGACCTCGGTCGCCTACTACGCGCCGGTCGACGACTTCGAGCTGTCCCTGACCACGCTCGAGGACCCGCCCAGCGCATATCGCGCGAGCCATCGCGTTCCCGGCAGCGGCCCCCGCACCCTCCTCGGCCTCGAGGGCGAGGTTTTCCTCCAGTCCGACGCGGGCCGCCACGTGCTCACCGCCGGGCGGGCGCTGTTCGTCCCGGCCGACGCCGGCCACCTCCACGCAGGCGGTGCGGGCCGCTTCGTCCAGGCGAGCGTCCCGTGACCCGCTTCCGACGGCCCCCGATGGTCAGCGAGTGGGACGGGCACGACCTATGGCTCGGCGCGCTGCCGGACGGCCCGATCCTCCGCCTCGGCGGCGCGGGCGCCCTCGCGATCGAGCTGATGACGGCCGACGAGCAGCGGGACTGGAGCGTCGCGGAGCTCGTGACACGTTGCGTGCTCTCCTGGGCATCCCTGCGGTCGGGAAGACCCTGAGGCTCCTCATCGCTGCGATCAACGCACTGTTCACGTCGCCACTCCCGGTCCGCAGTGCGCTGGACGCGGTCAGCAATCTGCTCGCGACGATCTTCGGCTGGCTCCAGTCCGTGATCCCCATCCACCGCTGCGAGAACTCGTGAAGTCTCGCAGCGGTGACGTCTGTTTCCGCACCCGCGTCAGATCGACGGGGATGCCAGCTCCCCGTCCGCCTGAGCCTCCCGGATCTGCTCGAGGATCTCCTCGACGAACTGGATGACCTCGTCGCCGCCGCGCACCGGACCGCCCGCAAGCAGGCCGTCGGCGCCGAGCAGGACCGCGCTGGGGGTGCCGTTCGCGTCGAGGGCGGTGCGGGCGATGAAGTCCGGGTCGTGCAGCACCTGCTCGCCGACCCGCTCCAGGGTGCCGGGGAAGAGCTGCCCGATCGGCCGCTTCACCACGGCGATGACCTGCAGGAACGGGCCCAGCTCGGAGATCCAGCCGGGCATCCGGTCCAGCGCCCGCTCGCACGGCCCGCAGCCCTCGGAGACGAAGACCAGCAGTGCCGCACGATCCGCGGTGAGCCTCCGCAGGGTCACGAGCGAGCCGTCGGCCCGCTGCAGGACCGCGGCTGGGATCGGCGTGCGCTCGTAATCGAGCAGCTCGTCGTCGGCATCGAGGACGGTGCCGGGACCGGCGGCGTGCCCGCCGTCGGCCGACGGACCGGCGGGATCGGGTCCGACGGCCGAGGCGCCGGACGGATCGGCGGGAGCCGCGGGAGCGGTGGGACCCGTGGACCGCGACCGCGCGACGGCCGCCGCCTCTTCTTCGTCGTCCTCGCTCTGCGTCCCCGCGACCACGAGGACGGTCAGCAAGATCGTCCCCGCGAGCACGAGCACCTGGACGAGCAAGAGCAGGGGGGTGCGCACGAGCGTCTCCGACATCGTGCCGGTCGCGGCCGCGACCAGGGTCAGCGCCGCGAGCGCGCTCAGCAGCACGTTCCGGGCGAGCGTCGCCTTCGAGACCGTGGGTGCGCTGAGCGATCCGAAGCAGGAGCAGGACACCTTCTCCTCGAAGGTCAGGGCGCGCGCGATGATCACCAAGTACGCGAGCATCAGCAGCAGCGCGATCTCCCCGAGCACCACCTGCAGCGGTACGAGCGGCACCCACACCATCAGCGCCAGCACGATCTCGAGACCGGGGAGCACGGACGCGATCAGCGGGTGGACGCGGCGCAGCGGGAGCCGCAGCGAGACCATCGCATCCTGAGTGCCGCGCCGGTCGCCGAGCTTCGCGATGCCCGAGACCAGCAACGCCATGCTCTGCAGGATCGGGGCCGCCATCAGGATGCTCATCGGGTCCACTCCTCAACTCGGCGCACCGGTGCCGGGCGCCGTGATCGTCGTCCATTATCGCGGCGGGCGAGGCTCTGCGGCGGCGCAGGATGTCCGCCTATCGTGGAATCCATGAGCGCGCCCGAGACCGACCAGAGCCCTGCGACCGATCACGACGCCCTGCCCGACGCCGTTCCCGCTGTCGTCGCCGAGCGGATCCTGGCCGACGTCGAGGCGCTGCGGGAGTCCGCCGCCCTCGGCCATGCGCGACCCGTCGAAGCGCGGCTCGAGCAGCTCGCCGCGCTGCGCCGCGGGATCCGCCGCGAGCAGCACCGCATCGCCCGCGCCCTCGCGCAGGACCTCGGCAAGAGCGAGACCGAGGTGCTGATCACCGAGATCGGCCCGACCCTCTCCGAGATCGACCACGCGACCTCGAACCTCCGCTCCTGGGCGCGGCCCCGCGCGATCCCGATGGGCGCCCTGCTGGCCCCCGCGAGCGGGCGGCTGCACCCCGAGCCGCTCGGGACGGTGCTGATCATCGCCCCGTGGAACTACCCGGTGAACCTCACCCTCGGCCCGCTGGTCGCGGCGATCGCCGCCGGGAACACGGTGCTGCTGAAGCCCAGCGAACTCGCCCCGCACACCTCCGCCGCACTCGCCCGTCTGGTGCGCGAGCATCTCGATCCCGCCTGGGTGCGGGTCGTCGAGGGCGGGGTCCCGGAGACCACCCTCCTGCTCGAGCAGCGCTGGGACCTGATCATGTACACCGGAAACGGCCGCGTGGGCCGGGTCGTCGCCCGCGCCGCCGCGGAGCACCTCACCCCCACCCTGCTCGAGCTCGGCGGGAAATCGCCCGTGTTCGTCGACGACGAGGTGGACCTGCGCGTGGTCGCGCGCCGGATCGTGTGGGGGAAGTTCACCAACGCCGGTCAGACCTGCATCGCCCCCGACTACGTCATGGCCCGTCCCGAGACCCTCACCGCGCTGGTGCCGCACCTGATCCGCGCCGTCCGCGCCCTGTACGGGAAGGACCCGTCCCGCAGCCGCGACTACGGTCGGATCGTGAACGAGCGGCACCTCGACCGGCTGCTCGGTCTGATCGATGACGAGAAAGTGGTGCTCGGCGGATCCGACGGGGTCGATAGCGCGTCCCGCTACCTCCCGCCGACGATCCTCGCGGGCGCCGACTGGTCCGACCCCGTCATGCAGGAGGAGATCTTCGGACCGGTGCTGCCGCTGCTCGCGGTGGACGGCCCCGCCGAGGCCGTCGCCCGCATCGCCGCCGGGGACAAGCCCCTGACCGCGTACGTCTTCACCGGCTCCGCCGCGGTGGAGGAGATGTTCGTCGAGGGCACCAGCTCCGGCTCCCTCGCCGTGAACGTCGCGCTCGCCCACATCTCGAGCCCCGACCTGCCCTTCGGCGGGGTGGGGGAGTCCGGGACGGGCGCCTATCACGGCCGCGCCGGCTTCGAGGCGTTCAGCCACCTCAAGCCCGTCGCCCGCAAGCCGCTCCGCCCCGACACCCTGCGCCTCGTCCAGCCGCCCTACGGCCGAGCGGCGCGCGCCCTGCTCCGGCGGGTGATGCGGTAGGGGCGGCCGGGGCGCGCCCCGGCCG
>NZ_JAZDCH010000032.1:0-34679 GCF_036311905.1 Brachybacterium sp. J153
TTCCAGTCGCCGATGACGACCTGGGCGTGCAGCAGTGAGTAGAAGCTGTTGATGTTCAAGCACTCGTCGCGCAGGCGGGAGTTGAACGACTCGACGTAGCCGTTGAGCCACGGCGAGCCGGGCGGGATGTACGACAAGCCGGTGCGGGTGCCGGCCCAGTCGGCGATCGCCTGGCTGATGAACTCGGGCCCGTTGTCGCTTCTGAGGACCGCGGGCGGGCCGTGCAGCTTGACGAGGTCGTCGAGATGGTCGGTGAGACGGTCGGCGGTGATGGAGCGTTCCACGAGGCCGCCGAGGCAGACCCGGGTGTGCTCGTCCACGATCGACGCGATCTTGATCGGACGCCCGGCCTCGTCGACGTCGAACTGGAAGTCGATGGCCCACACCACGTTCGGGGCGCACGCCTTGGGGGCGTCCGCGGTCGAGGAGCCGATGCGCTTACGGCGACGTTGCTGGGGCACGCGTAGGCCTTCCTCGCGCCATAGCCGCTGGATCTTCTTGTGGTTGACCTGCCAGCCCTCGCCGCGGGCGTCGTGGTACGCGCGCCGGTAGCCCCAGCGGGGGTGCTTCTTCGCGTAACCGCGCAGCCATTCACGCAAGGCGGCGTCGGGGTCGGCGACGGTATCGGCCTTGAGGGTGCGCCGGTAGGCGGACCTGGATAGCCCGGTCAGCCGGCACGCCATCCGCTCGCTCACCCGCATCTTCGCGATGAGGTGAGCGACGGCGGCGCGCCTCCTGCCCGGGCCTAGAAGTTTCCCTCTGCCAGCTCCTTCAGCGCCGCCTTCTCCAGCTCTGCTTCAGCGAGCAGACGCTTGAGGGTGGCGTTCTGCTTCTCGAGCTCCTTGAGGCGCTTGGCGTCGTCGGCCTTGAGCCCGCCGTACTGGTTGCGCCACCGGTAGTACGTCTGTTCCGACACGCCCAGCTCGCGGCACACCGCCGCGACGTCCGCGCCATCGGCCAGCATCCGGTCGGCCTGTCCGAGCTTGCGCACGACCTGCTCAGGCGTGTGCCGCTTCCTCGTGTTCGTCATGATGAGACCAGTCTTCCTGCCCGCAGCAGCGAGCATCAAGAGGACTCACACAACGACTGGACCTACATCACGGGGTCAGCCCATTCCTACTACAACATCCAGACGCCGACTCCGTTTGTCGACGTCGACTCCACCGATGACACAAGGCTGTATCTCGACCCGAGACGCATACGACTGCTCGCGACACCCGCCCAAGCGCGGGCCGAGGCAGTTCATTGCCTCGACACCTTCTGGGACCGCATCGCCTCCACAGTCGTCCGCCGCGACCTCCGCGGCAAAGCTCTCCTCCAGCGCTTCCATGAGCCCAAGGAGACTCGACTGGGCATGTCTCTCCACGGCATCGATGGCAAGGGAGGAGCCGACCAGCTAGGGGAAGACATCTGGGAGGTGTTGTCGACGGACCTCTACCCGCTCTTCCGAGTCGCGATCCTCAAGCACATCGAAGACCTCCCCGCCTTCGTGCCGGATGTCGCCGATGATCGCACCAGCGACATCGTGACGCGCATCGTCTTCGAGCCACTCGCCAACTTCACCGCCCTCATGTGCTCGCACTACCCGCAAATGGGCAGCACCGCAGTCGAGGTGGAACGCCAGGTATGGGACCCCATGACCAGCGACTGGCAGAACAAGAAGGTGCGGCTACCCATCGCTGACGGCAAGCCACTACTGCTCGTCCCGAAGGATTGGGTGCGCAGCACCCTGATGATGTCGGCAACCCGCTTCTACGACAAGACCGTCCTTGACTATGCACAGGACAACGAGTCGGTCGTGCTTGGAGACGGCACGGTGCACAGGCCGACGAAGAAGGACCTCCCCGAGCGCGCGCAGTACAAGCGTGGCTACGAGACGATCGTTCGGCTCACGCTAGAGGCCTATGACGGAGAGCTCGACTTGCTCGAGGAGTTCCGACAGTACGTCGACTGGTACGAGGACACCTATCGCCTCTGATGGTGACGAAGTGCCCTGGAGTGAGGCGCATGCTGAAACAGTGCTGTGCTGCCTCGCTCCAGGGGCGCGAACCCGTCCACTGAATCCGGGGCTCAGTGCTTGCTCAGTCTGTTGCGAGCCTCTAGCGACCTCAGGCATGGAGGGACGGCTTCGGCCCCCGGGGGTAGGAGGCTCGCTCTGAGGCGTGCAGATTGAACCGCGACTGAGGTTGGCGCGATCTGCACGACGGGGCTGGGTCCTGTGCCATGTGATCATCCTTCCTGAGTGCTCAGACATTGATGGCGGACCCGTCATCGCTGGGTGCCGAGAGATGTGTGGGGCACCATCAGAGGGCGGCCCCCTCGTCTCGCTGGATCGAGCGCTCGGTCTGCTTGTAGGCGCGCTCGATGTAGGCCTCAAGCTCGGCGTGTTCCACGCGCCATTGATTGCGTCCACCGACTTGAATCGCGCGGAGATCGCCGGAGCGCACGAGGGCGTAGGCCTGACTCCTGCTGATGAGCAGCACTTCCTGGACGTCCTCGAGCGTCATGAAGCGGCGCTCCTCCATCGGCGTCACTCCCCCATCGGTCGGCCGCGCGGGATGCTGCCGGCCTCGAGGTCGGGGAACGGCTTGCCGCTGTTGTACTTCTTCTCGCGGCGCTCCACCTCGGCCATGACGGCCTTGTGGATGAAGTCGGAGAGGCTGCGGTCTCCCTCCTCGCGGTCGGTGTGGCGGAAGGCGCCGCGCATCCGGGCGGTGTCGTCCTGGGGCTGGTAGAACGTGACCTTGGGCGGGTACTTCTTTCCGGTCGAGGCGGTCGCCGGCGCCGGGGACTGCTCCGGCGCCGGCGCGGGCGGGTCGACGGGGCTGCGTCCGGCGAACACGCTGGACCTGCGGCGCTTGTCGGGGGTGGCCATGAGGTCATGCCTCCTGAGTGATGGTGTGCAGGTGGGTGGCGTACAGGGCCGCGAGCTCGTCGCGCTGCGCGCGGGGCATGGCGGTCCATTCGTCGATGCCGGCGCCGGCGGCCATCGCGGCGGCGATGCCGGCGCGGTACGGGATCGGGGGGTCCAGCAGCGGGAAGCCCATGTCCTCCGATGCGGTGCGCAGTTCGTCGAGCCAGGCGCGGGCCTCGCGCTCGCGCGGGCGGTAGCGGTTGACGATGACGCCCGCCAGGCGCAGGGAGGGCCGGTAGTGCTGGCGGACCAATGCGATGGTCTGGAAGAGCTGCACCAGTCCGTGGGAGGCGAAGCGGTCGGCCTCGGTGACGGCTGCGGCGACGTCCGCGGCGGCCAGGGCGTTGATGGTGAGCTGATCGAGGCTCGGGGCGCAGTCGATGAGCACCAGGTCCCATGCCTCGCCGGCGGTGGCGAGGGCGTCGCGGAGGCGTCCCTCGCGGCCGATGGCGGTCTGGATCAGCTCGTCACGGACGAGTCCGAGGCTGCCGCCGCCGACGGTCGGCAGGACCTCGAGGCCGGGCCAGACGCCCGGGACGAGCGCGTCGGCCACGGTCGTGTCGGCACGGGAGGTGAGGACGTCAGCGAGGCCGGCGGCATCCTCGGGCGGCTCCTCGGCGGCCAGGGCGGTCGTCGCGTTGCCCTGGGGATCGGCGTCGACCACGAGCACCCGGAGTCCCTGGCGCACGGCGGCGCGGGCAAGCTGCGCGGTGGTGGCGGTCTTGCCGACGCCGCCCTTCTGGTTGCACATGGCGATGGTCTTCACTGGTGACGACCTTTCGGTGGTGAAGGGCGGGGAGGGGCCGGCGGTCCGGCCCCTCCCCCGGTGTGGTCACTCGGTGGTCTGCTGCTTCTTGCCGGGCACGTGGACGTCCTGGCCTCGGAAGCTGACGCCGATCTGGTCGGCCTGCACGTTGTGCTGAAGGCGCGGGGTGCCGTCCTTGGCGGTGTACTCGGTGACGTAGTAGCGACCGGCGAAGATCACGCGCACGTTGCCGTCACGCTCGGCGGTGGCCACCAGGCGCTCGGCGTCGCGGCCGCTGACGGCGACGTCGTAGGCGATGGCCGGGCCGTCGACGAAGTCGTCGTCCTTCTTGATGCTGTCGGTGACGATCACGCGGGCGTAGGTGTAGGAGCCGCGCTCCCCCTGCTGGAGCTTGGGGGTGGCGGCGAGGTTTCCGGTACGGACGATGTAGCTCATTGGGAGCCTCCTTCGTGTCGGTGCATCCATTGTTGTCAATAGAGTTACTGGGGTCAATAGATCTAGCTAATTCATGTTCTCCTCGGTCTCGGCGGTGCGGGAAGCGGAGGGCGAGCGCAGCACACGCAGCAGCTCGCGGGGGTCGGCCTGCCAGGCGTGCACGGTGGCCTCGGGCCAGCCGGCGGCGATGGCGCGCTGCGCCTCGTCGCCGTTGGCGAACCCCTGCCACTGCGGGTCGTTCGAGAGGGCGATGGCGAGGTGGCGGCGAGTCAGCTCCATGCCGGTACAGATGAGGCCGGCGGAGTCCTCGTACACGCGGTGATTGCGGGAGCCGTCGTAGCCGCCCCTCGCGAAGATGCGGCCGCACCCGGGGCAGCTCTCCCCCGGCAGCAGCTCGCCGCGCTCATAGCGGGCCTGGTATCCCTCGAGGGAGTCGTCTGCGGCGCGGGCAGCGACGTCCTGCCGCTCGAGTTCATCGAAGATGGAGAGCTGTTCCATGGTGGCCTCCTTGATCATGGCTCTATTGTCCCTAATAGAGTTATTGGGGTCAAGGGGGTTAGTCGATTCGGTGGGCGATCGCTGGGTGTCGGCGGCCGGCGTCGCCGGTGCCGCATCCGTCGCACGTCGTGGTGCTGCACGCCGTCGGGGCGGCGGTGGTGAGTTCGGTGGCGTAGGGATAGCTCCACTGATCTTCCATCCACATGGCGGCCTCGTCCGTGGCGGGGTCGCCGGTGTCGGCGCTGGTGTGGCCGGCCAGGGCGAGGGCGCACTGTTCGCACAGGGAGAGCGCGAAAGCGTCGGGCGTGTCGGCGGGCAGCTCGTAGCGCTCCATGGAGGGGCTGATGTAGGTGGCGGCGGCGCGGGTCATGACGGCTCCTTAGCTGGTAATGGAGTTATTGGGGGAGGGGCCGGCGGGGTGTTCCGCCGGCCCCTGGGGGTGGTCAGGCGAGGTAGTAGCGGCGGCCGCGGCGCTGCGCCTCGATGCAGCGCGCGATGTGCTCGGCGTCGCGCTGCATCTGGTCCAACTCCTCCTCGGTGCGGCCGAAGCTGCGGAGCATGGGGCGGGCGTGCTTGGCGAAGCCCTCGATGTGCTCGGCCAGGGTGGCGGTGTCGCAGCCGAGGTCGTAGCGGCCCTGCCAGGTGGTGCGCTCGTCCTCGCCGTCGCGGGTGAACGTGATCAGGAATCCGGTCTTGGTGTAGCCGCCCTGTCCGTTCCGCTCGATCAGCTCGCGCACGTGCTCGGCCTCGAGGAAAGCGGCGCCGTACCCGAGGGGGAGGGCGCGGCCCTTCATGCGGTCGATGTGCTCGGCCTCGCTCCACTCGATCGTGAGAGTGGCGGTGGCGTCGACGGTACGGGTGGTGGTGTTCGACATGATGTCTCCTAAGCTGGTAATAGAGTTATTAGGGATCAGGCGGCGTGAGCCAGGGCCTTGATGCGGTCGGGGCGGAAGCCGGACCAGTGGTCCTCGGAGGTGATGACGACGGGTGCCTGCACGTACCCCAGGGCCTTGATCGTGGCCAGGGCCTCGGCGTCCTCGGCGATGTCGACGACGGTGTAGGCGATGCCGGCCTTGGTGAGTGCCCGCTTGGTCGCGTCGCACTGCACGCACAGGGGCTTCGAGTAGACGGTGACGGTGGTGGCGTTCATGGTCTCGCTCCTCTCGGTACTGCTTCCTAATGTGCCCTCAGTCTATAATGCTGGCATTGCCGGCACAACCCTAATGCCGGTATTACTTCGGTGTAGTTTGCGCAGGCCAACCGCCACTCGCCTTGCCAGGTCCACCCCCTACCTCCTGGTGTCCCCAGCTCCTTCGACGTACCCATGCAGCTCCCGGCGCCGATGCGCTCACCTGCCCCACGCCCTCAATCCGCTGTTCTCCGAGAACACTCTCTTTTCGCTGTAGCTCCTTGGTCTGGACCACAGGCCCAGGACCGGGCTGGTACCGGCGGCTGATCCTCGGGAGTCGGGGACGCGCCTGTCGGGTACGGCTGTCACCGCGCCCTCTTCTGCCTTTCGAGGGCAAGGGTGCGGAGCACCCGCGGCAGCATCACGTGCCCCACGATCACGCTGCACGCCGGACTGCTGCTGGCTTGGGCTGCTCGGTCGGTCGGTGGTCTTCGAGACGGAGCGCGCGGGCGGCGCGGTAGTCGGCTCGCCCGTCGGCTCGTCGGGGGTGTGCGCCGTAGCTCGTGGTCTCGGGGCTGGGGATGATCGCGAGCTGTCCGTGACCGGCGCGGCGCTGGGCGGGGGTCCGGCGGGGTGCTCGCATCCATGCCTGCTCTGCCTGCCACCAGGTCCAGAGGTCGCGCTCGAGGGCGTAGGTGCGGGCGCGCTGCTCGAGGCGGCCGCTGATGCCGTATCGGGTCGCGGCTGCTGCTCGAGCATCGCGGCGGGGGCGTCGCCAGCCGTCGGGGCCGACCAGGAGCACGCCGTCTGAGGCCAGGCGCTCGAGAACACGGAGGGTGCGGGGGAGGGAGGCTCCGGTGCTGCGGGCGAGGTCTGCGGGGCTCTGGGGGTCCTGGCTGGTGCGGGCGTAGAGGTTCCCTGCGTGGTGTCCGAGGGCTCCCGGGGTGAAGGCGTCGTGCGCGGCATCCGTGAGCCGGGAGCGGAGGAGGGCGAGCAGCGTGGTCCGGTCGGCGGCCCCGGTGGGGGTGTGGGGGGCGCGCGGGTCCGCTTGTGACCGACCCTCGGTCGGGGACTTGTGGACAGCGGAGCTGGGGCCGATGGTCCAGCGCGCGGCGCGCACGCCCTCGGCGGGGGAGTGCTGGGTGATCCATCCGTCCTGTGCGAGGCGCAGGAGGCCCGTGCGCGCGGTTTCGCGGCCGATCCCGGCCAGGAGTCCCAGGCGGCGGATATCGGCCTCCACGGAGGCCGTGACGCCCTGTAGCGCGAGCAGGCACAGCGCGTCGAGGACTCGGCGGTCGGTGGGGCCGGCGGGAGTGGTCCAGCGGCCGGCGGAGGCGTCGGCGCGCTGCTGGACCTCGCGGACGTGCGCGGCGATCGCGCCGGCTCGCCCGTTGAAGGTCGGGTCCTCGCCCTCGGTGCGGCGGGGGCTCGCGGCGATGTGCTGGACGGCCTTGTCCCACTGCCTGCGGAGGATCGCGGCGCTGTCGACCGGGGTGCGGGGGATGCGGTGGCCGCGGTCGCGGGCGCTGCGCACGTGGGCCATGCCGGGCCGGTCGATGAGCGCGGCGACGTCCTCGTAGCGCCATCTAGCGGCCGCGGCGCCGATGAGCACGCGCCACAGCACGGCCGAGGCGTCGCCCATGGCGGCGTCCTCGTCGAGGGCGGCTGCGCTGGCGCGGGGGAGGGGCCGGCGGGGGCCGGGGAGGTAGCGGTGGCGGTGGGCGTCCACGGGCAGGGGCCGGCGCGCGTCGGGCACGGTCGCCGGCTCGGCGGTCTCGATGCGCTGGGCGACGTCCTCGAGCACGGCGCGGACCTGTGCGGCGGTGCCGGTGGGCCGGATGAGCGCGGCGACGCTGCCGGCGATCACCTCGGAGACTCCGCCGGCGCGGTGCGGGGCGCCAGGGGGGCGCACGCAGCCGGCGGCGGCGTTGGTCAGGGGGGAGAGGTCGAGCGTGGGGCACAGGTGCTTGGTGAGCCGGGCGAGCGTGGCCACGGTCTCGGCGTCGACGGGATCGGCCAGGGCGGCCCAGACGTGGCGGCCGCCGCCGGGGCCGGAGGCGCACACCACGGGCTCGAGGCCGGCGCGGGCGAGGAGTCCGGCGGTGGTCTCGGCGTCCCGGGCGGCGGCCGCGGCCGCACCCTCGGTCTTGGCATCGTGGTCGAAGCAGAGCAGGCGGAAGGCACGGTCGGGGCCGGTGAGGTTGATGGCCCACGGGGTCTCGGGGGGAGTGGGGCCGACGCGCTGCGTGCTCGAGTAGAGGTTCTGGACCTCGCCGTAGGCGTCGACGCTGGCCACGCGCACGGTGGGGCGCGGGCTGATGGTCTGGGTGAGGAGCCACGGGTCCGGCTGCTGAGGGGTCGCGGGCGTGTGGGCAGACACGCCGGGCTCGCCGTACTTGCCTACGGTCGAGCGACCCCCGTAGTCTGGGGGCAACAACTTGATGAACCTCCCTTTCAAGGTTCGCCCTCGGGGCTAGCGTCAACTAGCTACCGAAGACTTCTGAATCGCCCTCGGCCTGCGTCAACAGGCCGGGGGCGAAGTCTTTTAACTGGCCTTCATGTCGGTGTCGACGTCGAGCCGGTTGTGCCCCAGTTCGACGGCCTCGACGTCCAGCTCGTCGATGTGCTTAACAAGCTGGGCCACGATGACGTCGTTGTAGGACCGGCCGGTGGCGTCCGCGTAGGCCATCACCCGGTCGGCATACTCGCGCGGGACGCGCACCGCGAAGGGATGACGATCGCCCTTGCCGGGACGGCCGCCGCCCTTCGCTCGCTGACGTGTGGTCGACATGGGAACGACCCTACAGGCCAGTGAAACAGAAACGTAGGGCGTGGCGGCGTGTCGCATCAACATTTTCTGGTTCCTCACTCGGCATCGGTGGGGGCTGCGGGGATGCGGCGGATGCCGACGAAGGCGCTGGCGTTGAAGCGGGAGGGGGAGATGCGGACTTCCATGGCGGTGCGGGAGGCTTCGATCACCTGGTCGTTGCCGATGTACATGGTGACGTGGCTGATGCCGTTGGAGCTGCCGACGCCGCCGGTGCGTCCCCAGGCTTCGTAGATGAGGTCTCCGGGCTGGATATCAGCGACGGCGACGGGGTAGGCGGCGAGGAAGTCGTATTGGTCTTGGGTGATGCGGGGGAGGTCGCGGTAGCCGGCTGCGGTCCAGCAGTAGGCGACGAAGGCTGAGCAGTCGATTCCGCCGGGGCCGGGGCCGTCCATGCTGCCGCCGCCGAAGTCGTAGGGGGTGCCGATGATGCTCTTGCCGCGGTCGATCACGGCCTGCACGTCGCCGTTGGCGACGGTGGTGGAGGGGGTGCATGCGCTGGCGGAGAGGTCGGCGGGGGCCGCGCCCACGACGTCGACGCCGGCCAGGGCGGCGATGATCCGTTCGGCATCGGGCTGGTGCTTGGCGTAGGCGTCGGGGTGGGCGCTGCCTTGGACGGTCTGGGCGGCGACGGTGGGGGCCATGTGCTGCCAGCCGAAGACGTCGACGAGGCCGGGGATGTGGTAGCCCTCGGGGCCGGCGGCGCCGGGGCCGGTCTCGGTGATGTCGTGTCCGAGGAAGAACTTCTCGGCGGCGTAGGCGACGTCTTGGACCTGCTCTTCGGTGCCGTACCAGCCGGGGAGGGTTCGCTGTTGGAAGGGGCCGGCATCGCCACCGTCGCCGGTGGGCTGGGTGTTAATGCCGAGGGTGCTTTCCTGCATCGCGGTCATGAGGCCGATGACCTGCGCTTCGTAGGGCAGGTCGTTGTCGGCGGCGACCTGCATGATGATGGCGGCGGTCTCGAGCTGCTGGGCGTTGTATCCGTCGACCTGGGGAAGCTCGCCGGAGACGGTGAAGGCCTGCGTGGCCTCCCCGGGGGCGCACGCTTCTTCCTCTTCCTCGCTGCCGCTGAGGAGCATCACGGCTGCGGGGACGATGGCGAAGGGGACGGCGAGGACGGCGCCTGCGGCGATCGCGGCGCCGGAGCCCTTCTTCTCGCTCACTGGTCGCCTCCTGCGATCGGGGTGACTGCGGTGGTCTTCCATTCCTCGCCGGCCTTGACCACGGTCACCTCGTAGGTGGAGGCGTCGGTGGTCACCCGGACCACAGCGGAGCCGACGCTGGCGCGGATGATGGCCGGTTCTTCGGTGACCTCGGTGTCCGGGACCTTGTAGCCCTGACGGGTGGCGTAGGCCTGCTGTGCAGGGGGTGCGAGGGTGGCCTGTAGCTGTTCCTGCCAGTCCATCTGATCGAGGGTGGAGCCCTGGACCCAGACGTCCATGGTCGCTCGTGCAGCGGCGATCGCGGCCTGTTCGTCTTCCTCGCTTGCGGAGGCGGGGACGGGGCCGCCTTCCTGGGAGGGGTCTTCGGGCTCGGGCTCGATCGGGCGTCCCTCAAGCTCGGTGGGGGTGGCCTTGGTGGGTGCGGGGTCCTCGCCTGCGCACCCGGTGATCAGGACGCCGGCCCCGGTGGCCAGGGCAAGCATCGCGGAGCGGCGGCTGAGGATCATCAGGCCATCGCCTTGAGCTGCGCGGCGAGGTTTCGGGCGACGGCGCCGGCCGCTTCCTGGTAGGCGCGCTGGGTCTTGTCCGTGAGCTGCGCGTAGTCGATCTGGCCGCCGTCCTTGAGGGCGGGGTCGAAGGGGATGGGGAGAACGGCGGTGACCTGCTGCTCGAAGCGCTCAGCGATGGAGCGGGCGACGTCGAAGTAGGCCGGGTCGCCGTTCTCGGGCTCGAGGTCGTGGATGAGGACGACGGCCTCGTCGACGAGCTGGTCGTGGCCGCTGGCGCGGAAGCTGCGCATCATCTTCTCGGCTGCCTCGGCGGAGTCGTAGGACGCGGCCACGGGGATGACGAGCTGGTCGGCGGCGTCGAGGGCGGCCCGGAAGTGGCTGGCCCTGATGTTGTTGCCGGTGTCCACGACGATCAGGCGGTAGAAGCGTTCGAGGATGTCGTGGATGGTGGCGAAGCCGTCAGCGTCCACCATGTCCTGACGGGTGGGGTCCTCGTCGGAGGCGAGGACGTCGAAGTGGGAATCGCCCTGGGGGCGCACGTAGGCGTCGAGGTCTCCCACGCGGATGCTGTCGAGCTGCGCGGCTGCCTCGAGGAGGTCCACGACGGTTCGCGTGTGGGTGCCGGTGAGGCTTCTCGAGCCGAGCGTGCCCATGGTCTCGTTGGCGTCCCAGGCGGCGACGTAGCCGCCGCGGAAGATGCCGAGGACGGCGGCGAGGAGCGCGGCGGTGGTGGTCTTCCGGGCGCCGCCCTTGGGGTTGGCCACCAGGATCGTGCGGGTGCGCTGGAAGTTGGTCTGGATGATGGCGCGGAGCTGCCGGAAGGCTTCGGCGGCCGCGCGCTCACGGGCTGCGCGGCGGCCCTCGTCCGCGGCGGCGGCTTCTGCGTCGGCCTGCTCGCGTGCCCGCTGCTCGCGCTCTTTCTCGAGGGTGGCGCGGCGGTGTGCGAGCTCGGCCGGGGACGGGGCTATCTTCGTGCCCAGCACGCGGTTGAACCGGCCGCGGGCGCCTTCCTCGGCGGGAAGGGCTGCGCGGGCGGTCCATTCGGGGTCCTCGGGAGCCGGGGCCGGCCGCTGCACGGCCGGCTCTGGGACCTCGGTGGGCTCTGGCTGGGGCGTCCAGGTCGGCTCGTCGGCCGCGGGGTCGCTCTGATCCTGCTTCCAGACGGGCGCGGACTCGGCCGGCGCGGGTGCGAGGGGGGAGCGTGGCGCCGGGGCTGGCGCCGCCTGTTCCGGCTGCTGCGCGACGGGTGTTGCTGCGCGGGTCGCGCGGCTGCGCTTGCGCGGGACGGTGGGGTCTTCCTCCACGCCGCCGTCGGGATGGACCAGGAGCGTCCACTCGCCCTCGGGATCGGTGACCTCGGCACGCACGGGACGGTTGAGCTTGGCTGCCGTGGCGGTGATGCGGGCGAGGACCTGGCCGCGGGCGTCGTCGACGGACCGCCCGGCGATGGGGGTGGTGCTGCCGCTGATCGTGAGCTGCGCGGTGCCGTCGGGGTTGAGTGTGGCCGCGACGTGGGGCCAGGTCGAGGGGGTGGGTGCCGAGGTCATGACGATCTACTCCTTGGTGTTGGGCCGTAGGTTGCTGCCCGCCCGCATGGCGTCTTTGAGGTCGTCACGGAGGATGAACCAGGTGTTGCCGAGCTTGTACCCGGGGATCACCTCGGCCTGTAGCCACTTGTAGATGGCTTGCTTGCTGAGGCCCATCACCTCTGCGACGTCACTGGCGGTCATGGTCGCGGGCTGGCCCTCGAACAGCTTGTCGATGCTGTCGGTCATCGAGGGTCCCCCGCCCATGCTCCACACACAGACAAGGTAGACGGCATATGTCGATGTTGGCAATAGATGGTCATGGAGTCATGACACCTCTCTGTTGTCTATAGGCGTATGGTGCCGTAGGGTGAGGAACGGAATGGTCGTGAGGCCATGATCACGGATCGGGGGAGACGGTGACCAACTCGAGCAACCCGTGGATCACGCGGAGTGCGGAGCCGGCAGTAGAGCCGAAGGCGCCCGTGATCAACGACAGGCCTGCACCGCCGACGGGGCCGACGGGTCCCCAGCCGGGCGTGCCGGAGCCGGCGGCGGAGGAGCTGCTGCCGGTGCGCGAGGTCTGGGCGACACCCACGGTGTGGGTGCTCGGGGTGCACGGCGGCGCCGGGGAAAGCACGGTCGCCGGCCTGGTCCCCTCATGGGAGGCGGCGGGCCATGCGTGGCCCCGCCCCGTCGAGCGCGCGGCCGCGCCGGTGCTGCTGGTCGCCCGAACCCATATGCGGGGCCTGATGGCCGCGCGCGCTGCGGCGACGCAGTGGGCGGCGGGCGTCGTCCCTCAGGCCGATGTGCTCGGCCTCGTCCTCATCGCGGACGCTCCTGGTCGCCTCCCGCGCGCGCTGCGGGACCTGGCGCAGGTGGTCTCCGGCGGTGTCCCACGGGCCTGGACGGTCCCGTGGATCGAATCGTGGCGGCTGGGGGAGTCACCGACTCTCTCAGCTGCTCCGCGTGCAGCTCGTCGGATGGTCGACGAGGTGCACGGCATCATCCCCAACCCTCGCGCCGACGGCGCATCTTGAAAGGAAACGCATCATGGATCAGACGATCGCTCTGCTTAGCGCTGCACAGGACACGGCGTCGCACGTCATCATGGCGGCCAACGTTCCGAACCCGGGAGGCGGTTCGGCTCCTCCTGGCGTGGGCGAGAAGTTCCAGGCCGTCATGGGGTGGGCTAAGTGGGTCTGCCTCGGCGTCGCGGTGCTCGGCATCATGGCCATCGGCGCCATGATGACCGTGGGATCACGACGCGGTGAGGGTGGCGAGAAGGTCGGTGCGCTCGGGTGGGCGCTCGGTGGCGTCGTCATCATCGCTGGGGCGTTCTCCCTCGTCGGATTCCTCGCGGCCTGAGGGAGACGCACATGGCTGCCGACGAGAACAACGAGACGAACGAGAGCCCGTTCACCCGACCGGGGTTCATCGTGTCCGCGGTCGTGGTGGCCGTGGTGCTCGTCCTCGGGGTGATCCTGGGGACGGTGGGCATCGTGAACGCGACGCGGGAGGAGCCGACGGCTGCACCGGCCACGACGTCCTCGGCACAGGAGTCGGAGGAGCCCAGCGAGCCGACGGAGGAGCCGGCGGCGGGGGCGAGCATCTGCGGCCTCAAGGGAGAAGTCCTCGAGGGCACCGTGGACGAGGCGCCAGCGGCCGAGTGGGAGTTCCAGGGCACGATCGGTTACCCGACCTCTGAGGAGTTCGGGCCAGGCAAGACGGACGAGAACGGGGTCCGATCCTGCTTCCAGCACTCACCTGAGGGTGCTCTGTTCATGGCCGCCAACGCCGCCGCGCAGGGGTCCGACCCTGAAACGGCGGAGTCCTGGATCCGTTACGCGCTGGCCGATGGTCCGGGGCGGGACGCCCTGCTGTCGGAGAGCGGTGGCGTCACGGCGACCGAAGGCGTTCGGTTGCAGGTCGCCGGGTTCCGCGTCCTGAACTACGACGGCGACACGGCAACGGTCGATCTCGTCATCGAGGGGAGTGCCGAGGGGCAGGAAGTCACGATGTCGGCGGTCTACTCCCTTGTGTGGGAGGGCGGCGACTGGAAGCTTGCCGCTGACGACGCCTCCGCTCCCGTCGACTTTGCCACCATCACAGACACCTCTGGCTATGTGATGTGGGGGCCGAACGGTGGATGAGGAAGAGAAGGGGTGCACCGGCCTCAACGTGGTGAATCCGTTCTGCCACGGCAAGGAGGCCATCGCTGATGCTGCGGGCGACGCGATCGACAACCTTGCGGCCGCGGTCGTTGAGGCGTTCGAGCGTGCGGTGGCCAGTCTCGGGACGGTCTGGGTGTACATCGGTACGCCGAATCTGACCGGGACGGGTGGTGGCTCGTCGATCGAGCCGGGGGAGTACCCGGAGGTTGCGGGGACGAATCTCGAGACGGTCTTGGCCTACGTGACCTGGATCGGGTTCGGGATCGCGATCCTGGCGCTGATGGCGCTGGGGGCTCATATGTCCGCGATGATGAAGCGCGGTAACGGTGAGGTGGTCCTGGGGCGGGTGGCGATCACGTTGGCCTCGGTGATCCTCATTTCGGGGGCCAGCTCGCTCGTGGCGGGGTTCATGCCGACCGGCCCTGAGGGGGCTGGCGGTTCGGTGCTGTTCTTGCAGTCGAGCTTGTGGTGGTTCATGGGTGCGGCTGCGGTGCTGTCGGTGATCGTCGCGGGGGTCCGCATGGCGTGGACCCAGCAGGCCCAGCCGGGCAAAGACCTGGTGCGGAGCGTGCTGACGCTGATCGTGGTGGCCGGTGCGAGCACGACGGTGATCGGGCTGCTGGTCACGGTGGCGGACTCCGCGGCCGTGTGGATTCTCAACGGGTCGTTGGATTGCAACATCGCTGAGGGTGGGTCCTGCTTCGCGGGGAACATCACGGCGTTGCTGGCGCTGACGACGAATCCGGCGGCGCCGGCGCTCGGGCCGCTGCTGATCATCATCCTGGGGCTGCTGGCGATCCTGACGTCCATCATTCAGATCGTGCTCATGGTGGCTCGTGGGGGGATGCTCGTCATTTTGGCGGGGATTCTGCCGCTGTCGGCGTCGTTCACGAACACCGAGATGGGGATGGCCTGGTTCAAGAAGGCGATCGGGTGGCTGATCGCGTTCATCCTCTACAAGCCGGCGGCCGCGATCGTGTACGCGGCCGCGTTCCAGCTCGCCGGCACCAACGTGTTCCAGGACGACGGCACAGGGATGATCGCGGTGCTGACGGGCCTGGTGCTGATGGTGCTGGCGCTGTTCGCGCTGCCGGCGCTGATGCGGTTCGTGACGCCGATGGTGTCGCAGACCTCGGGCGGCGGTGGCGGCGGGATGGCGGCCGCGGCCGCGGTCGCTGCGCTGCCGATGGGCGCCGCGGCTACGGGCAAGCTGATGGGCATGTTCGGCGGTGGTGGCTCGGATTCGGGCGCGCCGTCCTCCAGCAGTTCTGCGCCCTCAGGCTCGAGCGAGACCGGCCCGTCCGGTCCCTCGGGTGATTCGTCCGCGGGTGGTCAGGGACCTGCGGGGAGCGGAGACTCCTCGGCCGGGTCTGACGGGTCCTCGGGTCCCGGTGGAGCGACGGGCGATGCCGGAGGCTCCGGGGGACCGGGAGAGACCGGGGCGGGCACGCCGGGCGCTGAGGGAGCGGCCGGCAGCGGCGCGGGCGCTGGGGCAGGAACCGGTGCGGGCGCGGGAGCCGGGGCCGCGGGCGGTGCCGGGGCAGGCGCGGGCGCCGCTGGTGCCGGAGCCGGGGCCGCCGGTGCCGGTGGTGGTGCGGCTGCTGCGGGCGCTGCGGGCGGCCCGGTCGGGATGGCCGCGGGGGCCGCCGTGGATGCCGGCACGAAGGCTGGCAAGGCCGCTGCGGGCGCCGCGAAGAGTGTTGGCGAAGAAGCGACAGGTGAAGAAGGGGGCGGTCCCAGTGGCAGCCGTTGAGACGAACGGTCCTCGGACCTATGGAAACTGGCGCCGGCCTGTGTCGGCGGGCATTCTCGGCCTCGGCACGATCGGTACGTTCGGCCTGTTCGTCGGGCTGATTTCGATCATCATCGTGGTGATGATCTTCGGGCTGCTCGAGGCGGCGATCTGGTTCGGGTTCCTGGCGGTGGTGATGCTGGTTGTCACCACGAAGGACTCGCACGGGAAGAGCACGCTGGATCGAGGGATCGCGCGCGGGGGCTGGTGGGTGACCCGGGCTCGCGGGGAGAACGTCTACCGCTCCGGGCCGCTGGGACGCACCCCGTGGGGGACGTGCCAGCTTCCCGGGATCGCTGCGCCGACGCGGCTGTCGGAGTTCGAGGACTCCTACGGCCGGCCTTTCGCTCTGCTGCACTCCCCGTCCACGGGCACTTTCTCGGTGATCATCGGGACGGAGCCGGATGGTGCGGCGCTGGTCGATCCTGAGCAGGTCGACACGTGGGTGGCGGACTGGGGTCACTGGCTGCGGAACCTCGGTGATGAGCCGGGGATCGAGGCGGCGGCGGTGACCATCGAGACGGCGCCGGACTCGGGGTCACGGCTGCGCCGAGAGGTGGAAGCAAACGTCGATCCGGGCGCCCCGGCCTTTGCCCAGGAGATGCTGAGGGAGGTCGTGAACACCTACCCCTCGGGTTCCTCGACGGTGAAGGCGTACGTGACCATCACGTTCAACGCTGCGCACCGCTCGGGTGGGAAGCGGCGCCAGGCGGACGAGATGGCGCGCGAGCTCGCGGCGCGGCTGCCGAACCTGACGCGGAACCTGCAAGCGACGGGGGCCGGCGCCGCGGCGCCGCTGTCGGCACAGCAGCTGTGCGAGGTCGTGCGGGTCGCCTACGATCCGGCGGCCGCGGTGCTGTTCGATGAGGCGAAGGTGGCCGGCGAGACGGTGCCGATGCAGTGGCATGACGTGGGTCCGGTGGCGGCGGAGTCGACGTGGGACGGGTACTTCCACGAGAACGCCTTCTCGGTGTCCTGGGAGATGACGGAGGCGCCGCGGGGCAACGTGCAGTCGGGCATCCTCGCGCGGCTGCTGGCTCCCCACAGTGACGTCACCCGCAAGCGTGTGACGCTGCTCTACCGGCCGATCGACGCGGCGCGTGCTGCGGCGATCGTGGAGGCGGATATCCGGGCTGCGGAGTTCCGTATCTCGGCCACGGCCAAGCCCTCGGCGCGTGATCTGCGCTCGGCGCGGGCGGCGGCCGCGACGGCGCAGGAGGAGGCCTCGGGCGCGGGGTTGACGATGTTCGGCATGGTCGTCACGGCCACGGTCGATGACCCGGCGATGGTGGCGGATGCTCGCGCGACGGTGGACAACCTGGCGGCGACGGCGCGGCTGCGGCTGCGGCCCGTGTACGGGTCGCAGGATTCAGCGTTCGCGATCGGGCTGCCGCTCGGCCTCGTGCCGCGCAAGCACATGAGCGCACCGGCGCAGATGAGGGAGCAGCTGTGAACGGTCGGATGGCGAAGAAGAGCAGGGCGTCAGCGTCGGAGGAGCTGCGGCCTCAGCGCACGCCCTCGCGGGGCTGGCTGGGCCGAGGACGGGGCACTGCGGCGATGGTGCAGGCGCCGACGGAGTACCGCGGCACGACGAACCAGGTGTGCGGGCTGTGGCCGTTCTCGGTGGGGACGGGCACGCCGATGGTGGGGGTGCCGTTCGGGCGGCACATCACCACGCACGCGACGCTGTGCTGCGATCCGATCAGCTGGTACCAGCGTGCCAACCTGATCGGCAACCCGTCGGTGTTCTTCCTCGGCCGGCCCGGTCTGGGGAAGACCTCGGCGGTGATGCGGATGGCGGTGGGTCTGGCCGGGGAGGGGACGATCCCGCTGGTGCTTGGGGACACCCGGCCGGATTACATCACCATGACGGAGAAGCTCGAGGGGCAGGTGATCAGCCTCGGCCGCAACAAGGGGTCGCTGAACGTCCTGGATCCGGGCGAGGCGCCGGCGGCCGCCGCCCGGCTGCGGGCGGCGGGGTTCGAGCAGGCCGCCGATGAGGTGATGGCCGATGCGCAGGGCGTGCGGCTGAACATGGTGGAGTCGCTGATCACCATTCAGCGCAAGGCGTCCCCGACGGATCGTGAAGAGACGATCCTGTCGCGGGCGATCGCGTGGCTGGATGAGCACCACGAGGGTGTGCCGGTCATCGCTGATCTGCTCGAGGTGATCCGCGCGGCGCCGGCGGAGCTGCGGGAGGCGGCGCTCGACCGCGGCGACATGAACAAGTACCAGCGCGTCACGGAGGGGCTGGAGGCGTCCCTGGTGGGTTTGCTGCCGGGGGGTCGGTTCGGTGACGTGTTCGCGCGGCCGACCACGGCGCCGATGCGCCGGGACCGGGCCGTCGATTTCGACGTCTCGTCCATTCCGTCCTCGGACGGCGACATGCGGGCGGCCGCGCTGCTGGCGTGCTGGTCGGTCGGGTTCGCCACGGTGGCGATCGCGCAGACGCTCGCGGACTATGCCCTTGAGCCGCGCCGGCACTACTTCGTGATCCTCGACGAGCTGCACCAGGCGCTCAAGGCCGGCCCGGGCCTGGTCGATCGCGTCGACTACCTCACGCGGCTGAACCGCACGAGCGCGGTGGGCCAGGCGATGATCACGCACACCATGAAGGACCTGCAATCGCTGCCGAACGAGGCGGACCGGCACAAGGCGCTGGGGTTCATCGAGCGCTCCGGGTTCGTGGTGTGCGGGGGGCTGCCGATGGCGGAGATGCCTCTACTGAACTCAGTGGTGCCGCTGTCGAGGCAGGAACAGGCGCTCTTGAGCGGCTGGCAGGACCCGCCCGCGTGGGACTCCCAGCAGGGCAAGGAAGTGCCCCCGCCCGGACGTGGGAAGTTCCTGGTGAAGGTCGGCGGGCGGCCGGGTATCCCGGTGGACGTGATCCTGACGCAAGCAGAGAAGTCCATCAGCATGAGCGCCCGGCGCTGGACGGAACAGTCCCGCACGGGTCTGCTCGAGGAGGAGAGTGCAGCGTGAGCCCCACGAACAATCGTCGCAGTGACCCGGGCGGAGCGAGCAGCGACGCCGTGCTGGTCTGGGTGGTCGTGCTCACGGTGGTAACCATCGCGGGCGCGCTGTGGGTGTCGATGCACCTCGGGCACCGCCTGGCCGGCACCGGCGTGGTGGTGCCGACGAACCCGTTCGAGGTGGCCTTCGGGCTCCTCGGCGGGTCTCTCGCGTGGCCGGGCACCGCAGGGTGGGCGGTGCTGATCGGCCTGGCCGTCGTCGTCGTGTTGCTGGCCGTCGTGATCGGGATAGCGGTGCGTCGCGTTGGCCGGCGCCGCTCTCGGGTCGATCGGGCCGCGGCGTACATGGGTCGCGGCCGCGACGTGGAGGGCATCAGCCAGAAGCAGGCTGCCGCGACGGCGAAGCGGCTGGGGGTGCGCCGGCCCTCCTCGGAGGAGTCGGCGCCGGCCTCGGGGCTAGGGAAGCTCTCACGGCGCAAGAAGGAGCCGGAGTGGGCCACGGGCGTGCCGATCGGAAAGACGGTCGCCGGCGGCGCCCCGCTGTTCGGGTCCTGGGAGGACATGCACGTGGATATCTGGGGTCCGCGCACCGGTAAGACGACCTCGCGGGCCGTGCCGGCGATCCTGGATGCGCCGGGCTCGGTGCTGGTGACGTCCAACAAGCGCGATGTCGTGGACGCGACGCGCGATGTGCGGGCGAAGTCGGGCGAGGTGTGGGTGTTCGATCCGCAGGGCATCGCGGAGGAGCCGGCGTCGTGGTGGTGGAATCCGCTGAGCTACGTCACCGACGAGGTGAAGGCCGCGGAGCTGGCGGGGCACTTCGCGGCCGGGTCGCGTGACCCGGGCGCCAAGACCGATGCCTACTTCGATGGCGATGGGCAAGACCTGCTCGCGGGGCTGCTGCTGGCGGCCGCGCTGGATGGGCGCCCGATCACGGACGTCTACCTGTGGACGACGCGGCCGACCGACGACACCCCGGCGGACATCCTCAAGGCGCACGGGCAAGAGCTGATCGCGGCCCAGGTGCGCGGCATCATTAAGGCGCCGGAGAAGCAGCGCGGCGGCGTGTACGGGACGGCCCGGCAGATGGCGTCGTGCCTGACGAACCGGCAGGTCGCGGCATGGATCACCCCGGCTAGCTCGTACCGGCGAGAGTTCTCCCCCGACGCCTTCGTGGCGACCGGGGGCGGCACGCTCTACAGCCTCTCCAAGGAGGGCCGCGGGACGGCGGGACCGCTGGTGACGGCCCTGACCGTGGCCGTGGTCGACGCGGCGGAGCGCCTGGCGGTGAAGTCGCCCGGGGGCCGGCTGCAAACGCCTCTGCTGGGCGTGCTGGATGAGGCGGCGAACGTCTGCCGGTGGGCGCAGCTCCCGAGCCTGTACAGCCACTACGGCAGCCGCGGGATCGTGCTGATGACGATCTTGCAGTCCTGGTCGCAGGGCGTGGACGTGTGGGGTGAGTCGGGCATGAAGAAGCTGTGGTCGGCGTCGAACGTGAAGGTCTACGGCGGCGGCGTGAGCGAGGACGGGTTCCTCGAGAGCCTGTCCAAGCTGATCGGTGACTACGACCGGCTGTCCTCGTCGACGTCGCACAGCAAGGGGCACCGCACGGTCTCCCAGCAGCTCCATCGTGAGCGGATTCTGGACGTTGCGGACCTCGGCGCGCTTCCCAAGGGGCGCGCCGTCGTGCTGGCCTCGGGGTCGCGGCCGACGCTGGTCACGACGCAGCCGTGGATGACGGGGCCGCACCGGGAGGCGGTGGAGGCCTCGATCCGGGCGCATGATCCACTGGCTGAGAGGACTCTCGCGGACGCGGAGAGCGAGCGGGAGACGGTGGAGGCAGAGCTGGCGACGAAGGAGCGAGCATGACCGAGAGCGACTGGGGCGAGGACACGCCCGATCTGCCCCCTCCGCCCCCCGACGAGGAGGACGAGGAGCGGCCGCCGGAGCTGGTCTACGGATCGGTCGACGAGTTCGTGAGGGAGTATCTGCGGCACGTCTACCGTCGGGCGACGTCCGAGCAGCGGGTGTGGGCGGCGCGCTGGTGGGAGTACGACGAAGCCGTGATCCGTCTCGAGGCGCTGTGGCGTGCGTGGGAGCACCTGCGGTTGGACCCGTCCACGGGCATGAGCGTGTGGTGGCGCGATCACGCGGACCACCACATGGCCGTGCTGATGGACCCGGAGGGACCGTTCGCGGCGGCGAACCACTACGACGACGCGAACGAGGCCGACAAGGGCGCGCCGCTCCCCTACGAGGCGCCGCCGGCCGGACTGTTCCCGGACGTGAGGAATCCGGAGAACGCGAGCCGCGGGCCGCTGTCTCGACCCGGGCCGCCATAAGAGAAGACGGTCATCATCTTGTAGTCGAAAGCGACGCTGCCACTCGACTTCGCACGCCGAGGTCTTTCTCGCGCACACTTAGCTTCTCCATGGATCGCAAGAAAGCACCCCTTCGGGAAGCGAGGTCTGTCACGAAGGCATAAAACTCATCCCATGGGTCGACGTCGGGTTTGCTCTCCCAATGCCCCTCGCTGACTTCAACCCTGCCCCAAGTGCCATGAGGCGGCTGCATGACGGCGAGGTCGTAGTTTCCCTCCCGGCCATCCAGGACGCGGCTAAGCGGCCGCCAGTAGGAGCGCATCGCCTCCGCAGCCTCCTCAACGTCCTTTGCTACGTCAGGATCATAAAATTGCCAGTCGCGCCTATCTAGGCGAGCCTCCAAGTCGTAAAAAGCATCAGCCAAGTCAGCCGCGAAATATTTGTCGTGCGGCCAGTGATAGAGCTGCTCATAGAGTCGTTCGCCAACCCTAAACGAGTCCCACAGCTTTTGAATGGTAGTGCGATCGGCGCGTGCATGAACACCATCCGTGCGAACATCCATTTGCAGTTTCTCGATCGCCTGCCCTTCCAGCTCCGGGCGCAGCTCCGCAATTCGTTCATCGACCCGCTTATCGAGCGCCGTTTGGTCAATCTCCGGCTGAAGCTTCGAGATGCGCTCGTTAACCATTTCCTCAACCTGGGCAGAGCTATCTTTATGGCGCTTCCACGGGGATGCCTCGAGCGTAAAGATGCACAAAGCACCAAGTAGGCCAGAAACGACCCATCCGACCCACCAGGCCTGCGCCATAAAGGCGCCAAGGCTGGGCACAAAAAACACGAGTATGGTGACTACCGCAGACACCGCCCCTAACGCTACACCCAGTTTTTTAAGAACCGGTTTCCACGGAAACGGTTTGTCGGCAGAAACTGGCTCGCTCATGTGCCCTCAACAGTCGCTCTAGGGGGTGCTAATGAGCAGTTTACGTTCGGGTCAGCGAGAGAGCCCGCCACGCTCGCGCGGCCGGCTGGCGCCGGTGCGTCCGCGGCCCTTGCGGGCTCGCGGGGCACGGCTGCCCTTGGTCGCCTCGGTGGCCGGCGCGCCCTGGGACACGTCGGCCCGCATCTGACGGGCGACGGTCTCGTGATCGTGCCCCTGGGTCTCGAGGTCCGCCGCTGTGCTCGCGCGTCGTTCGGCGCTGTCGTACTTGGCGCCGGCCTCCTCGCGCGCGTTGTCGGCCCGCTGCTCGTGCTCGGCCGCGAGAGCCGGGCGGTCGGGGCGCTCCTCGCGGCGGTCCTGAGCGCGGTCCTCCTCGGCGGTCGCCTCGGCCATGAGCTCTGCTGCTTCGGCCCGGTCGCGCTGCTCGGCGTGCCGCTGGAGCTCGGCCTCGGCGCGACGCACCGCCCCGAGCTGTTCCTCCGTCATGATCTGCGGGAACTTGGCCGCGATCGCGAGGTCGACGTCTCGGTCCTGGCCGATCCAGCCGCGCAGGTCCTCGAGCTGCTGGCGGCGGGTGGGGGTGAGGTCCCCGGCCCTCGGGGCGCGGTCGATGAGGGCAAGAGCGTCGTCTCGGGTGATGTCGCGGGTGATCTTCTGATCGTCGTAACCCTCGGTGCGCACGTACCTCGCTGGCCCCTGCTCGCCTCGCTCGGCAGCGACCTGGGCGCGGAGCTGGTCGGGGGTGATGCCGTGGCGGGTGCGCAGCTCGTCGACGATGCGGGCCTCTGCCCGAGCTGCTTCGGGCTCCTCGTCGCGCCATGCCACGGCGGACTCGTAGGCCTGCGCGATGCGCTCGGGGGTGGCCTTCTCCCACCAGTCGCCGCGCTGGACGCCGGCGAGGTCGGCGCGGACTGCGCGCTGCTCGGCGGCGAGGCGGGATTGCAGCTCGCGGGCCTCGCGCTCACTGGTGCCCTGGGCGCGGCGTAGGGCGTCCTCGCGCATCCGCGCGAGGCGGTCGCCTGCCTGTGCTGCCGCGGTGACCAAGAGCCGCATCTGGCCCTCGACCGTTTCTTCGATGCCGTCAGATTCGTCGACCATGACAGGTCTCCTCTCTCATCGCTCGGCGCCGCGCTCGGGGCCGGGCTGGGTGGGTTGACGGGTCTTGCGGGGCTCGATGGGGCGCGGGAGCGGATCGACAGCCGCCGTGGCGTCTTGGGCGTTGCCGGCGCGGAGTCGATCGAGCATCGCCTGCGCCTCGGGGTCGAGGGTGGTGGGCCGCTCGAGGGTGGCCGTTCCGCCGGCGGGACGGGCGGCCGTCGCGGGGGCCGGCAGGGCCTCGCGGACGCGCACCAGGCGCGCCCGGGTCTCGTTAGCGAGGAGCTGCGCCTGGCGGTGCTGCTCGGCCACCTTGGAGGCCTCGTAGATCGACTGCGTGAGCCGGAGGAGTTGCCGGATCATGACGGCCTGGCCGACGGTGCCGCGTCCGCCTCGAGCGGCGGCGGCGAGGAGCATGGCGCTGCCGGATAGCGCACTGGTGCCGAGCTTCTGCGGCGGTGGGGTGGACTTGTAGGTCTGCGCGGAGCGGGACAGGGCCTCGGCGGCCGCGGCGAGGTCGCCGGGCTTCTCCTCGGTGGCGTTGGACCATGCGGCGAACGCGCCGGCGGTCTGGCGCGCGACGGTGGCCCACGTCTCGCGGTCCTCGAGCCGGACGGTGCGCAGCTTCTCGACGAGCTGGCCAAGCTCTCGGTTGCGCTGCTCCCACTGTGCGGGGTCGGGCTCGCTGGCTTCTCGGCCGGGTGCGACCACGCGCCGGCCGCGCTTGGCCGCGGTCCACTCGTCGACGGCCTTGCTGGCACCGGCGGGGGTGTCGGGCCAGGCTTCGCGGAGCCGGGGCAGGCGGAGGTCCTTGCCGAGGTGCCCGCCGCCGTACCAGATGGGCCGCTCCCCTGCCGTGGGTCGCTCGGCCACGCTGTAGCCCGTCACGACGTCGGTGCGTCCGTCTGCGAAGCGGGGGCGGACCAGGAGACCGGAGCGGCGCATGCGACGCACGAACTCGGCCTCGTCGCCGGCGGCTGCCGCGCAGCCGCGCACCTTCACGGCGAGGAGGTAGCGGGGCTGATCTGTGCGCAGCTCGGCGGCGATCCGTGCGCGGCGGTCCTCGGCCTCGAGGTGGTCCCACGCGGGGCGCTGCTGCTGGTGGTCGTTCTTGCGGGCGCGCTCGTACTTGGCGCGGGCGCGGGCGGTCGCCTGGGCCTCGCGCTCGGCCGGCTTGTAGCCGCGGGTGGCGCGTTCGGCCTTGGCGGACTCGAGGGGTTCCAGGCCGTGCTTCACCTCGAGTGCGCGGCTGACCTTCTGGGCACGGTGATGGTCGTTGTGGATGCTCGCCTTGGTGCCGTCCTCGCGCACGAGGTCGACGACGATGTGCACGTGGTCGTTGCCGTTCTTCGAGAGTCCGTGGCGGACGGCCACCCAGCGGCACGGGGCCTTCGGTGAGTCGGGGTCGTCGAACTCCATGGCACGCACGAAGTCGTTGGCGATCGCCTGCCACTTCTCGTCGGTCTGCACGCCTTCGTCGGCGCGCAGGGACAGGGAGCAGTGCCAGACGTGGCCGCCCTTCACGTCGACCTCGAGAGCGGTGTGCGGGCGGTCGAGGTGACGGGCGATGGCGAGTGCGGAGTCACGGCTCAGCTCGGCGTCGTCGTGCCACGCAAGCATGGCTGGATCGCCCGCGACGAGGTGCGGTTCGATGTGCTCGTTCGCGCGGCCCGGGCCGACGAGGTAGACCATGAGTCCGGCCATGCGATCGCCGCGCACGACGTTGGGCATCATGGTGCGAGCCGATCGACTGCTTCGTCGACGCGGGCGGCGGTCCGGCGCACGGCATCGAGGGTCGCGCGCATCTCGTCCCGCACCTCGCCGGTGGCGTTGGTGGCACGCGCGATCTGGTTCACGTTGTTGGAGATGGCGGCGAGCAGCCGATGGAGCTTGAACAGCTCGGCCACGGCCTGCTTGCGCTCGGTCGGTGTCTCGCGCTGATCGAGGGACAGCGCAGCCTCCACGAGCAGCCGCGGGATGGTGACGTTCTGCTCGTGAGCGAGGCGCACGAGGGCGCCTTCCTCCTCGGGAGAGACGCCCACCTTGTGGAAGTGCTGCCGGCCCCCGTCGACGTTCGCGCGTCGACGACGGGAGAACAGTGCCCGGCGGGACTCGTTCTCTGTCATGGCAGGCACCCCCTCGGCCCAGCGCAGCGACCCCGCCTCGTGCGGGGACCACACGAACAGTGTGCCCGACCCTCGACACAAAGTCGAGGGGCCAAGCGAGTTAGGGAACCTAACTCTATAGCTTGCTCCGTCCGGGGTGCGGATGAGGGTGTCTCACGTCGGCAGACGGGAGACCGGGCGACGGAGCCGTCCAAAAATTGTGTGCGACCGTCGACGATCAGACCGGTGATGAGTACGCTCGAGGCATGGCGACTACACCCACCCCGGAAGAAGCGGTCGAGCGTGCGAGGCGTGCACAGGACCAACGGATCGAGGCGGTTCGCGTACTGGCGCAGGCACGGCAGAACCTGACCGATGAGCGAGCTGACGCAGATCGGCGGCGCGCGGATCTGGAGGAGCAGATCAAGGAAGGTCTGCGGCGAGTCGAGGCAGAAGACGTCAAGGCCTTCAATGCGGCGACGGCTGCCGGCTGGACACTCGAGGAGCTGCGCCGGATCGGGTTGCCGGAGCCGGAGAAGAAGCGGCGTGCGCGGCGTCGCACGGTGGCGCGTTCGAAGGCGGGCAAGTCTGCGTCCGATGATGCAGAGAACAGTGCAGCGGAGCGTCCTGAGGCAGCACCGGTGACTGAGTAGAACGGACCGGCTCTGAACGTCTGACGGGTCGGAGCTTCCACCACCCCCGATGCCCGATGATCTCCCTCCGCCTGCACGCGTCAAGGGATCGGGAAAGCACGCCTTCGGCGCCCTCCGGGAGTTGCTACGCAACTTCCTTCCCCTCAACCCTGGACGCGCTCCGGCTCCGGGAGGAGTGGCATTTATCGGGGGACGGGGGAAGAGCGGTCCGGAGTACGTCCGGGCCGACAACGATCGGGCCGGATGAGTGTCAGCGCTCGGCGCCGGGCCGGCGCGGTCCGGACTCGTGTTCGCGGCGTGCGTGCCGGCCCCGGGGAGCCTCGGCGGTAGGGGTGTTCTCGGTGGCTGCGGTGGCGGTCTTGGGGTAGCTGACGGCGAACAGTGACTTGATGGTCGGGCGTTCGTTGGTTCGCGGTGGGTAGCGCATGATCGTGCGAGGGCTCGCGAGCTGCTCGAACAGCGGCGCGATCTTCTCGGGGCGCGTGACGATGCCGTCGTCCATGGGGCGGCTCGACTGGGAGCGGATGTTCCACTCGAACTCGGTGGCGTCCCCGTAGTTCAGCGTGAAGCGGGACATCTCCGCGACCTGCGCGAGGAAGACTTTCGCTGTCCGGCCGTTGCCTTCGCGGAACGGGTGCGCCTGGTTCAGTGGTGCGAACGTCTCGGCCATCGCCGTGGCGAACTGCTGCTGGTCGAGTCGGCCCCAAGGTGTCTCGGCGATGCGGCGCGTTGCGTCGCTGAGGTACTGCTCGAACGGAGGTTCTCCGACTCTCGCGAAGGCCTTGCCCGCTTTGGCGAGGTCGACCGTGCGGAACTCCCCTGCCCACTCGTAGACGTCCTGGAACAGGTGCCGGTGGATCGCGCGTAGGTGGTCGACGTCGAAGGTGCGCGGGATCTCGGCACGGCCGAGCTCGAGCTGCATCCCTCGCAGCGCCGTCATCGAGTACTCGTAGTCGCGGGCGAGTTCCGGGTCCCGGATGCCGGCGAGGTTGCGGAGGACTCCGTCTCGACGCGCGGTGATGGTCTCGGGATAGAAGTACCCCAGCCAGCGCTCGAGGTGTTCTTCGTCGAGCTCAGCCATCGCGTCGGGCGCGTGCGAGCGCAGCGCGCTTGTAGGTCTCCTCGTCCACGGCGCCTCGGGCATAGTCCACAAGTCGGGTCACGTCGGCATCGGTGGGCTTCCAACCTTCGTGGATGCCGTTGGCGAGTGCGTTGACGACGGCCTGGCGCTGTTGGTCGTCCAGCGGCCCCAGCTGCTGGGCCCAGCGGGTCTGGATGGGCTCTGCGGTCATGGTGGTCTCCTCCCCCTCCGGGCCGATGCTAGCGACGGGCCGGGCGTCGGAGCCAGGGTCTAGGGTGGGCGCCCCCTGATCGCGGGAGGAGGTGAGTGGGAGCATCACTGAGGCGCTGGTCCTGGCGGTGGCACTGACGACCGCAGTGCTGAACCTGTGCGCGGCGGCGCTGCGTCTGCTGGAGGCGGAGCGAAGTCGGACCGGTCGGAGTCGCGGCGGGCGGCACCGACGGTAAGCAGCAGCGGGAGGGGTCGGCGGGGCGCCGGCCCCTCCCGCTGTGTGAGACCACAACGTGACCGCGGCGGGCCCCGCTCCCCCGCTGTGCGTCCCCGCCTCCAGAGGGAACAGATTCGCGCAGCGAATGCCGTGTGGTTGGCCTCAGCGATGTAGCGATGAGCGAGAGGCTTCTCGTCCTAATGGATGGGCCGGGTCTCCGTCTCGGAGCTGTCCTATCCGAACAGCTTCCCTTGATCTACAAGCTCGACACCGCGCTGCGCAGAGATGTACGGGGCCAGTGCGGTCGGGAGATTGGGGCGGTGGCCGCCCATGAGGTCACGCACGGAGATGTGTTGGAGGACGGGGAAGTCCTGGCCGTTGGCGGGGTGGGTCCACACGCCAGAGGTGTTGATGACCTCCTGCGCCCCGCGAGTGAGGGAGTCGTTGAGGGTGATGAGCACGCCGAGCTGCGCGTCGCGGGCATTATGAACAGTGCCGGCGAGGTCGCGCACGTGCGTGGGAGGCACGTTCTTCCCTCCCTTGACCGAGACGAGGACTTTGCCGACGCTCTTCGCGTCGATGATGAATCGCCGGATACCGTCGATGCCCTTGTCGCCGACCTGCTTCTCGTTCGGCTGCGCGTGGAGCATGGACACCGCCCAGCGCTCGAAGTCGAACGGCGACTGGTCGAACAGGCGCTGCGCGGACTGCATGTCGTAGGGGATGCCGTCGACTTCCACGTCATCCATCACGGACTGCCCAAAGGTGGCCTGCAGGCGCTTGATGATGAGGTCGATCGAGATGTAGGTGATGTCGATCCCCGCCCACGCACGGCCGAGCTTCTGCGCAGCGTCGACCGTCGTTCCGCAGCCGCAGAACGGGTCCAACACGACGGCGCCGGGCTCCGTGGTGAGTCGGATGATCCGCTCGAGGAGGGCAAGCGGCTTCTGGGTGGGATAGCCGAGTCGTTCCGCGGCGCGGGAGTTCAGGGGCGGGATGTCGGTCCAGACGTCTCCGAGCGGCTTGCCGCGCTGCTCGTCGAGGTAGCGCTTGAAGCGCGGGACGCGCCCCGGGGCGGTCTGGACGATCTGGCCGGCTTCATAGGCGGCCTGCATGCGCTCACGGGACCACCTCCATCGTCGCGTGACGCCGAGGAACTCGTAAGTAAGGTTGGGGCGCGGATCGTTCGGGCCGACCAGGCTCGTCAGCTGGTAGCGCCGACCGGAGGCGTCCGTACTGGCGTACTTCTCGGCGGTCTTCGTGTCGAGCTCCTCCTCGCGGTAGGGCTCGAACGCGGCCTCGTTGTTCCAGGTGCTCTCAGCGGTCTTGCCGTAGAACAGCAGGACGTCGTGATTGCTGGCCAGGCGGCGGGTCTGGTAGCCCTTCGCCCCGGTGCGCTGCCAGATGATCTCGTTGCGCAGGTTCGCCGCTCCGAAGATCGCGTCGAGCAGAACCTTCAGGTAGTGACTCATGGTGGGGTCGCAGTGCAGGACCAGTGAGCCCGTGGGCTTCAAAGTGCGGTGCAGCTCCACGAGGCGCGGCGACATCATGACCAGATAGGCCATCGCGTCAGATTCGCCCACGAGCGTGCGGAACGCCTGCATGGCGTCGGCGACTTCCGTGGGCGAGTTCAGGAGCATGTCCCGGAAGAGCCGCTCGGTCTCAGGAGTCCAGTGCCACGTGTCGTCGAAGGCCTGGATCTGCGCGTTCGCGTCGTCATTCCGCTGGACGTGCTCGCCGAAGATCACGGAGTACGAGCGGTTCGAGTTGAATGGAGGGTCGAGGTAGACGAGGTCCACGGACTCGGTCTCGATGTGCTCGCGGAGCACAGGGAGGTTGTCGCCATAGAACAGTCGATTCGTCGCCACCCGACCAGTATCCCGGACCGCCTACATCGCTAGCGGGAGGGCCGGCTGCTCGAGGTAGGAGTACAGCGTGGTTCGGCTGATCTCGTACTCACGTGCGAGGTGGGCTTTGGGGACGCCGTCGAGGGCTCGAATGCGCAACTCCTTGATCTGCTCGCTGGAAAGCTTCCGTGCTCGCCCCCGATACTTGCCGGGCACCTGCTTCGCCAGGGCAATCCCCTCGGCCTGCCGTTCGCGGATCATCTCGCGCTCGGACTGCGCGACGGCCGTGATGATGTGCAAGATGAGCCGGGTGGTGAGGTCTCCCCCGTCCGGCTGGATCGTGAGGCCCTGGGAGACGAACTCGACCGTGACCCCCTTCTTCTCGAGCTCCTCCATGATCTCGAGCATGTCCCGGAGCGAGCGGGCGAGGCGGTCGATGGACGCGACGACGAGCGTGTCCCCCTCGCGCACGTAGTCGAGGGCCTCCCGCAGCTGCGGACGATCGGAGGCCGATGCGGCGGACTGGTACTCGCGGTAGGTCTTGTCAGCGGTGCCGACGACCTCGAGCTGCCGATCGAGGTTCTGGCCGGCGGAGGACACTCGGACGTAGGCGACGCGCTGCGTGGTGGGCATAGGACGATTCTGTCCGACAAGAGTGGGTAGCTCGGGTAGGTAAGCAGATGTGTCCGGAAGTAGTCGCCGCAGACCCTATCCGGAACCGCCTGAACTACAGGCCAAGGTTGTCCGGCTGGGGTATACCCCAGCGAGACGGCGTTCCCCTGCCACAAAGGGACCGTTTAAGGCTCATGCGCTAGGTGCCCCAGTGCCTGAGCCGTGGTGAGCTGCCGGGACGAGTGATCTCAGATCCGTCGCCTGGTTGCATGCAAGGGAACCGCAGGTCCGCGTCGGCGTGTCCTGCTCGATACCAGGCGTACGATTCCGCGCGTGCTGTCACCCAGTCATCCTCGGGCGCGCGTCGTCGATCGGCGACCTCGCCCCGCACGAACCGTCTTCCTGGCTTTCGCCGCGGCGGGCCTCGTCGGGACTCTTCTGCTTCTACATCCGGCGGCGACCCAAGCACCCGGCGGTGCTACCGGCATGGAGGCCCTATTCACCGCGGTCTCCGCGTTGTGTGTGACGGGACTGATCGTGGTCGACACCCCCACTTACTGGACCGGCTTCGGACAGGCCGTGATCCTCGCTCTCATCCAGGTCGGCGGCTTCGGGGTGATGACCTTCGCCTCCGTGATCGGTATCGCCGTCATCCGTAAGCTCTCGCTGCGGTCCCGACTCACGGCCGCCACGGAGGTCAAGAGTTTCGGGATCGAGGACATCCGCACGCTGGTGATCAGCGTGGTGCGGATCTCCCTCGCGATCGAGGCGGCGGCCGCGGTGGTCCTCACCGTGCGCTTCGCTCTCGCCTACGACGAGCCGTGGGGCAGCGCCCTATGGCTGGGGGTGTTCCACGCCGTCTCCGCGTTCAACAACGCCGGGTTCGCCCTGTTCAGCGACAGCCTGATGCCGTTTGCTGGCGACGCGGTGGTCTTGCTGACGGTGAGTGCCACGCTCGTGCTGGGTGGCGTCGGATTCCCTGTGCTCATGCAGCTCAAGAAACACCTGGGGACGCCGCGGTTGTGGTCGATGAACACTCGGATCGTCGTGGCCGCGACGCCGTTGCTGCTCGTGGTCGGCACGCTCTACATCACCGCCCTGGAGTGGAACAATCCCGAGACGCTCGGCGGTATGGCGCCGCATTTGCGGGTCCTCAACGGGTTCGCGATGTCCGCCCAGACCAGGACGGCCGGGTTCAACACCATCGACACATCCGCGATGGATCCAGCGACGTGGCTGGGCATGGACCTTCTGATGTTCATCGGGGGCGGCCCGGCCGGCACCGCCGGCGGCATCAAGGTCACCACCTTCGCAGTCCTGTTCTTCCTCATGCTCGCCGAGCTGCGGGGCGCCGGCGCCGTGACGGTGTTCGGCAAGCGTCTCTCCCGCGCCGTACACCGACAGGCCATCACCGTCATCGTCCTGGCCGTCGGGCTCGTTGCCACCTCCACGCTCCTGCTCATGGTCCTCACCGATTTCTCGCTCGACGAGATCCTCTTCGAGGTGGTCTCCGCGTTCGCCACCGTGGGACTGTCCACCGGCATCACCGCCGATCTGCCCGCTGGTGCGCAGCTCGTGCTCATCGCGCTGATGTTCATCGGCCGACTGGGCCCGATCACCGCCGCCGCCGCCCTTGCCCTGCAGCCGCGGCAGACCCTCTATGACCTCCCCAAGGAAAGGCCGATCATTGGCTAAGCACAGACTCTTCCGCAGCACCGACCCGGGAAGTGTCGCGTCCGCGAACTCGGTGGCGGTCATCGGCCTGGGCCGCTTCGGACAGTCCCTTGCCCTGGAACTCATGGACAACGGCACCGAAGTGCTCGGCATCGACTCACGCGAGCACGTCGTCCAGTCCTTGAACGGGAAGCTGACTCACGTCGTTGCCGCAGATGCCACTGACGAGCAGGTGCTGCGCCAGCTGTCGATTCCGGAGTTCGATCGCGTGGTCGTAGCGATCGGCAGCGACATCCAGTCCAGCATCTTGGTCACGTCACTGCTTTTGCGGTTCTCCGTCGCGCAGATCTGGGCGAAGGCTGTCAGCGACCCGCACGGCCTCATCCTCGAGCAGCTCGGAGTACCGCACGTCGTCTATCCCGAGAAGGACATGGGTCGCCGCCTCGCACACATCGTGCGCGGCAGCATGCAGGACTTCATCGAGATCGACACCGACTTCGCGATGGTGAAGACCGAGGTGAACCCCCACTACGCGGGGATGAGGCTCGGGGACAGCAACATCCGACGCAAGCATGGCGTCACCGTGAGCGCCATCAAGCATCCGGGCGGAGTGTGGCAGGCCGCCGCGGCCGACACCGTGCTGCAGGCCGGAGACATCATCCTGGTCACCGGACCCACGAGACAGGCAGAACGGTTCAGCCGGCCGTCCGCGTAAGCCACAGGACCTTCCGGGGTGCACCCCGGTCACATTGGGTGCTGATGCAGCAACGCGCACTCCGGCACCGCAGCGCGTTCGCCCAGGAGTGCAGCGCCTCCTGGACTCCATGCCCAAGATCCCCGCGATGGTCAGACCGGTCGCACGGACATCCTCGCAACGAACAAGATCGCCAGCGCCCTATATCTCGGCTTCGGCGCGACTCCAGAACGCCCCGCCAACTTCGCGCGCTTCGTCTTCCTCGACTCCCGTGCCCCGGCTTCTACGCGGACTGGGAGCGAGCCGCCGCCGACTACGTCGCCATGCTCCACCTCCACGCCGGCCGCCCCCCCGACGCCCGTGCCCTCGCCGACCTCTCCGTGCACAGCCACCAATTCCGTCGGTGGTGGGAACAGCACAACGTGCGCATCCAGAGCTCCGGCAGCAAGTCCTCCACCACCCCATCGCCGGCGACCTCACCGTGGACTTCAAATCCATGACAATCGGCGCCAATCCCGAACAAATCTTCGTCACCTACACCGTCGAACCCAGCTCCCCCTCCCAAGACGCGCTGGGGCTGCTCGCGAGCTGGACCCTGAGCGCACACTCAACAGCCAATTCAGACGAGTCGTCGCGGTCGGAGGAACTGAGGCAGGCTCAAGAGTGATAGCCGCTCCCAGAGACCGTCCCCGGCTGCCCCAAACTGGGGTACCCCAGCAGGACCATTACTAACACGTCATTTATGGTTCCCAATAAGGTCAGAATGCGCAGTTTTGCGACACATCTGTCGCACTGGGTATACCCCAGTGTCACACTCGGGCGTGGCTATCACTGTTCGGGCGAAGCGCCTACTGCCTCACGAGTGCGTCCGTAGTGGTTGCGTCTACGCAACCAGCCCCGGCACTACTGCCTCACGGGTGCGTCGGTAGTAGTTGCGTCTGCGCAACCGGCCCCGGTAGTCTGAAGCGAGCATGGAGCAGTAGCCCCATGAAGTGAGCTCGGCAGCCTTCCGGACGGTGGGTGAGCCGAGCTTCGCGTTTATATGGGTCGAACCTCGTCCACAAGCGGAGCCGCGAGCTGCTTCCACTGCCCTCCTGCCGTGTGGCACCAGGCGATCGCATCCGCGATCCAGAGCAGTGGCTCTTCCCGCTTCGCCATGAAGTCGTACCGCACGTCAGAGTGATGCAGCAGCGGGTACAGGACGCGGCGATCCTCTTGAAGCGTCGAGTCGTCTCGCTCAAAGACGAGTCGCGTCACGCCGCACTCCTCGCCTAGCACCACGGTCGCCTCGAGACACATCTTGCGTGCCTGCCGCTCCTTCACTCCCCTAGGGACGGTCAAGATGGTGCACCGCGCGCTCGACTCTCTGGTGAGGTCCCGGAGGATCTGACGACGCCTCCCGTCGCTCTCCTTCGTGAAGTGCAGGTGCGACTGGCCCTTCAGGAGAAGCCCTCGCACCAGTGCGCGCTCCTTCTGCACATCTGAAACTCTGACGCCGGCTATCGCGAAGTGATAGCCGCGCTCCTTGCTCTCGTCAATGAAGAGCTGCACTACCACCCACCTGCCCTCTCGTCATGCTTCCTGGCGCAGCATGCCCCGAGCCAAGCTGGGTACCTAGAGAGCCTCGGTCGCGCTGCACTGACGACAGTCGAGACTGCTGGACTACATGGTAGGACGGGATCAAGACATCAGGCGCCCCCACTTGTGCACAACTACATCCTGTGACACCCCTTCTGTCGGGAGTTGCCTGTAGCATTTAGAGAAGTTCGCCGGAGCGTTCGGCTCGGCGACTGGCTTTCGACTGGGATGGAGGAGCGTGATGGGCTTCGAGCTGTTTGACAAGCGGAGTGCCCCGATGCGGGGTGCGCCGAGCGTGACGGTACAGCGCAAGGGCATCGTGTCGATCAATGCCGCTGCGCACCAGCTGATCGGCGGGGCCCGGGTGGTGGACCTGCTGTTCGATCCAAAGCGCCGCGTCATGGCGCTGCGCCCCGCGAACAAGTCACCCCACAGCTACGAGCTGCGCAAGCCCAGCAACTCGGGCCAGACGCTGCTGTCGGCAACCGCGTTCATGCAGGCCTACGACATCGACACGACGGTCAGCAGGCGCTTCGAACCCTTCGAAGAGGACGGGATGCTGTGCATCAATTTCGACGGACCCTTCACAGAGGTCCGCGGCAACCGCTCCAACACGGGAGGTCGCTCTGACATGGCGAGCTAACCCCACACAGACCTCGGCCCCGGCTCATTGCAGTGAGCCGGGGCCGGAGACAGGGCCCGAAGGCGCTGCGCACAACTGGTCGTTGCCCGCACAGCGTATCGAAGTCTTCGAGCAGCATCCGCTGCTCGCTTCCTCGGGCTCCTTACTTACAAGGAGGCCCCAATGGCTTCAATCAGTTCCTGGGCCGCCCCCGTTGTTAGGTCCGGTCTCTGTGTGAGTCGTCGGGTTCCATTTCGTGGGTGCAGTGGCGAGCATAGTCGGCCGGGGTGAGGTAGCCCAGCGCCGAGTGGCGTCGCACGGTGTTGTA
>NZ_JAZDCH010000033.1:0-22507 GCF_036311905.1 Brachybacterium sp. J153
GTGCGCGTGTTGCTTGATATCTCAATAGCGTGTCTGTTTGTTGATGCCAATATTTTAAGTTGGCAAACATTTTATACGGATGATTAGCAGTTATATGCTGGTTGTTTGTTGTTTGTCAGGATTTTTTCTATGTTTTCATGGAGAGTTTGATCCTGGCTCAGGACGAACGCTGGCGGCGTGCTTAACACATGCAAGTCGAACGATGACGACCGTGCTTGCACGGTCTGATTAGTGGCGAACGGGTGAGTAACACGTGAGTAACCTGCCCCTCACTTCGGGATAACCTCGGGAAATCGTGGCTAATACCGGATACGAGTCTTCACCGCATGGTGGTGACTGGAAAGTTTTTCGGTGGGGGATGGACTCGCGGCCTATCAGTTTGTTGGTGAGGTAACGGCTCACCAAGGCGATGACGGGTAGCCGGCCTGAGAGGGCGACCGGCCACACTGGGACTGAGACACGGCCCAGACTCCTACGGGAGGCAGCAGTGGGGAATATTGCACAATGGGCGAAAGCCTGATGCAGCGACGCCGCGTGAGGGATGACGGCCTTCGGGTTGTAAACCTCTTTCAGTAGGGAAGAAGCGAAAGTGACGGTACCTGCAGAAGAAGCGCCGGCTAACTACGTGCCAGCAGCCGCGGTAATACGTAGGGCGCAAGCGTTGTCCGGAATTATTGGGCGTAAAGAGCTTGTAGGTGGCTTGTCGCGTCTGCCGTGAAAACCCGAGGCTCAACCTCGGGCGTGCGGTGGGTACGGGCAGGCTAGAGTGTGGTAGGGGAGACTGGAACTCCTGGTGTAGCGGTGAAATGCGCAGATATCAGGAAGAACACCGATGGCGAAGGCAGGTCTCTGGGCCATTACTGACACTGAGAAGCGAAAGCATGGGTAGCGAACAGGATTAGATACCCTGGTAGTCCATGCCGTAAACGTTGGGCACTAGGTGTGGGGGACATTCCACGTTTTCCGCGCCGTAGCTAACGCATTAAGTGCCCCGCCTGGGGAGTACGGCCGCAAGGCTAAAACTCAAAGGAATTGACGGGGGCCCGCACAAGCGGCGGAGCATGCTGATTAATTCGATGCAACGCGAAGAACCTTACCAAGGCTTGACATGCACCGGACGACTCCAGAGATGGGGTTTTCTTCGGACTGGTGCACAGGTGGTGCATGGTTGTCGTCAGCTCGTGTCGTGAGATGTTGGGTTAAGTCCCGCAACGAGCGCAACCCTCGTTCCATGTTGCCAGCGCGTAATGGCGGGGACTCATGGGAGACTGCCGGGGTCAACTCGGAGGAAGGTGGGGACGACGTCAAATCATCATGCCCCTTATGTCTTGGGCTTCAAGCATGCTACAATGGTCGGTACAATGGGTTGCGATACTGTGAGGTGGAGCGAATCCCAAAAAGCCGGCCTCAGTTCGGATTGGGGTCTGCAACTCGACCCCATGAAGTCGGAGTCGCTAGTAATCGCAGATCAGCAACGCTGCGGTGAATACGTTCCCGGGCCTTGTACACACCGCCCGTCAAGTCACGAAAGTCGGTAACACCCGAAGCCAGTGGCCCATCCTCGTGAGGGAGCTGTCGAAGGTGGGATCGGTGATTGGGACTAAGTCGTAACAAGGTAGCCGTACCGGAAGGTGCGGCTGGATCACCTCCTTTCTAAGGAGCATCACCAATGATTGGTGGCCATCTTCCTGCCCGAGTGTGGTGGGGGTGGTTGCTCAAGGGTGGAACATCAACGGATGGGCGCTTCGCCGGCCGGCAGGGCTGCGCTAGTACGACTCTTCGGGGTCTGGAACGTGTGGTTGTTCGGGTGGTTTGAGGTGGAGACACGCTATTGGGTTGTGAGGCTGCACGCGGCCTGCTGAGGGTCCTTCGGGATGCTGGGTGGGTGTGTGGCTGGTCCTCCCTGATTCTTGCTGCCTGTGTGGGTGGTGGGGGTTGGTGTGGGGTTGTTTCTTGAGAACTACATAGTGGACGCGAGCATCTTGTAAGCAATTTTTAAGATTTTGGTCTTTGTTGTGTTGCCTAAGTTGTAAAGGGCGCACGGTGGATGCCTTGGCACAAGGAGCCGAAGAAGGACGTGGGAGTCTGCGAAAAGCCTCGGGGAGTTGACAACCGAACTGTGATCCGAGGATGTCCGAATGGGGAAACCCACCAGGGGTCATGCCCTGGTACCCGCCACTGAATGTATAGGTGGTGTGGAGGGAACGCGGGGAAGTGAAACATCTCAGTACCCGCAGGAAGAGAAAACAAATAGTGATTCCGTGAGTAGTGGCGAGCGAAAGCGGAAGAGGCTAAACCTGGTTTGTGTGATACCCGGCAGGGGTTGCAGGTCAGGGGTTGTGGGACGTGTCTGATGGGTCTGCCGGCTCATCGACGTGGACGTGCAGCGGTAGTCGAAGTCGTGATGAGTGCGACGGCGTAGAGGGTGTGACCCCCGTAGACGAAACCGATGTGCGGCGTGACGCTGTTCCCGAGTAGCACCGGGCCCGTGAAATCCGGTGTGAATCTGCCAGGACCACCTGGTAAGCCTGAATACTACCTTGTGACCGATAGCGGACAAGTACCGTGAGGGAAAGGTGAAAAGCACCCCGGGAGGGGAGTGAAATAGTACCTGAAACCGTGCGCTTACAATCCGTCGGAGCCTTGAGGGGTGACGGCGTGCCTTTTGAAGAATGAGCCTGCGAGTTAGTGGTCGGTGGCGAGGTTAACCCGTGTGGGGTAGCCGTAGCGAAAGCGAGTCTGAACGGGGCGTTCAGTCGCCGGCTCTAGACCCGAAGCGAAGTGATCTATCCATGGGCAGTGTGAAGCGCGGGTAAGACCGCGTGGAGGCGCGAACCCACTTCAGTTGAAAATGGAGGGGATGACCTGTGGATAGGGGTGAAAGGCCAATCAAACTTCGTGATAGCTGGTTCTCCCCGAAATGCATTTAGGTGCAGCGTTGCGTGTTTCGTGTCGGAGGTAGAGCACTGGATAGGCGATGGGCCCCACCGGGTTACTGACCTTAGCCAAACTCCGAATGCCGATACGTGAGAGCGCAGCAGTGAGACTGTGGGGGATAAGCTTCATAGTCGAGAGGGAAACAGCCCAGAACATCAGCTAAGGCCCCTAAGCGTGTGCTAAGTGGAAAAGGATGTGGAGTTGCTTAGACAACCAGGAGGTTGGCTTAGAAGCAGCCACCCTTGAAAGAGTGCGTAATAGCTCACTGGTCAAGTGATTCTGCGCCGACAATGTAGCGGGGCTCAAGCACACCGCCGAAGCTGTGTCATTCAGATTTTTGTCTGGATGGGTAGGGGAGCGTCGTGCAGCCAGCGAAGCCGCGGGGGAACCCAGTGGTGGAGGCTGCACGAGTGAGAATGCAGGCATGAGTAGCGAAAGACGGGTGAGAAACCCGTCCGCCGATTGATCAAGGGTTCCAGGGCCAGGTTTATCCGCCCTGGGTTAGTCGGGACCTAAGGCGAGGCCGACAGGCGTAGTCGATGGACATCGGGTTGATATTCCCGAACCGATCGTAGGAGGACCCATACCGAGGCAGTCGATGCTAACCACCCGAGTCTTCCCCATGCCCTTCGGGGCGTGGAGGTTGATGAGGCTGGGAACCAAGGTTGTAGTAGGTCAGCGCGAGGGATGACGCAGAGAGGTAGCTTCCGCGGACTTAATGGAATAGTCCGTCTAAGCGAGCAGCCCGAGCACCGGTAATGCGGTGCCGTATTGGGTGAGACGTGATGGGGATCCCGTATGGGCGTAGGTGAGTGATCCTGTACTGCCAAGAAAAGTTCCGGCGTGACGAATACGGTCGCCCGTACCCTAAACCGACTCAGGTGATCAGGTAGAGAATACCAAGGCGTTCGAGAGAATCGTGGTTAAGGAACTCGGCAAAATGCCCCCGTAACTTCGGGAGAAGGGGGGCCCGAACCGTGAGAGCGGTGAGGGCCGCAGAGACCAGGGAGAAGCGACTGTTTACTAAAAACACAGGTCCGTGCGAAGTCGTAAGACGCTGTATACGGACTGACGCCTGCCCGGTGCTGGAAGGTTAAGAGGACCGGTTAGATCTTCGGATCGAAGCTGAGAATTTAAGCCCCAGTAAACGGCGGTGGTAACTATAACCATCCTAAGGTAGCGAAATTCCTTGTCGGGTAAGTTCCGACCTGCACGAATGGCGTAACGACTTCTCCACTGTCTCAACCGCGAACTCGGCGAAATTGCATTACGAGTAAAGATGCTCGTTACGCGCAGCAGGACGGAAAGACCCCGGGACCTTTACTATAGTTTGATATTGGTGTTCGGGACGGCTTGTGTAGGATAGGTGGGAGACTGGGAAGCATTCACGCCAGTGAGTGTGGAGTCATTGTTGAAATACCACTCTGGTCGTTCTGGATTCCTAACCTCGGTCCGTGATCCGGATCAGGGACAGTGTCTGATGGGTAGTTTAACTGGGGCGGTTGCCTCCCAAAAAGTAACGGAGGCGCTCAAAGGTTCCCTCAGCCTGGTTGGTAATCAGGTGTTGAGTGTAAGTGCACAAGGGAGCTTGACTGCGAGACAGACATGTCGGGCAGGTGCGAAAGCAGGAACTAGTGATCCGGCACCTCATTGTGGAATGGGTGTCGCTCAACGGATAAAAGGTACCCCGGGGATAACAGGCTGATCTTGCCCAAGAGCTCATATCGACGGCATGGTTTGGCACCTCGATGTCGGCTCGTCGCATCCTGGGGCTGGAGTTGGTCCCAAGGGTTAGGCTGTTCGCCTATTAAAGCGGTACGCGAGCTGGGTTTAGAACGTCGTGAGACAGTTCGGTCCCTATCCGCTGCGCGCGTTGGATATTTGAGAAGACCTGTCCCTAGTACGAGAGGACCGGGATGGACTGACCTCTGGTGTGCCAGTTGTTCTGCCAAGGGCATGGCTGGTTGGCTACGTTGGGAAGGGATAACCGCTGAAAGCATCTAAGCGGGAAGCCTGCTTCAAGATGAGATATCCATGCACTTTGTGTGAGAGGCCCCCAGTAGACCACTGGGTTGATAGGCCAGATGTGGAAGCGCAGCAATGCGTGGAGCTGACTGGTACTAATGGCCGATGACTTATTCAACACTTCTTTTGCTGTGAGTGTTCGCGTCCACTGTGTGGTTCTGGGGAAGCAATCCCTGCCACTGTCGCCCTGTGTGGGTGGTGGTGTGTGGGCTGGTTGTGTCTCATAGTGTTACGGCGGTCATAGCGTCGAGGAAACGCCCGGTTCCATTCCGAACCCGGAAGCTAAGCTCGATTGCGCCGATGGTACTGCACTCGGGAGGGTGTGGGAGAGTAGGTCGCCGCCGGACATCTTTGTGGGAGTGGGAGTGAGCTGGAGACCCTTCAGGGTCTCGCTCCTCCCACTCCCTTTTTTCATGCCCGAACACACGTCCGGTTCCGTGGACGGGATGCGGCGTCGTGGGGCGGAGTCGGCTGATTCGCTCTGCTCTACCGCGCTGGCGATCGTGCGAGTACTTGCCGTGTCGGCGGGCAGGTCCAGTCGGCTGCCGGCCCTGCGCTCCGTGGTGTGACCCCGCTCCTGTGGCGACCCGTCGGAGTGTGACGGGCTGCGCGCTGAGCTGGTGAGAGCGCTCACGGATGGATGGCTACTGTCCGGTCTCTGCGAAGGGGTCGCATAGGCTCGGTGATCGATAAGCGCATAGGGCGATGACAGCGAGCACGACGAGACGGACGGTCCACAGTGTCTGAGGACAGGAACAACGAGCGCGAGAGCGGCGGCCAGCACCGCCGCGATCAGCAGGGCGCACGCCGCCCGTCGACCGGGCGCGGCCCGTACACCGGGCGTTCCCGCGATGACGAGGGCCGGCAGCGCCGTTCGTCGCGTCCCGAGGGATCACGCCCCGATCGATCCGAGTCCGGAGATCGTCGCCGAAGCGGATTCGGTGACGACCGCCGTGATGGTGGTCCGCGTTCCTTCTCCGGTCCCCGTGGTGACGGCGAGCGTCGTCCCTACCGCGACGGTGGTGCACAGCGTCCCTACGGTGACCGCGGCGAGAAGCGTTCCTACAGTGATCGCGAGGAGAAGCGCCCCTACGGTGACCGCACGGAGAAGCGTCCCTACCGCGAGGGTGGGGAGAGGCGTCCCTATGGTGACCGCACCGAGAAGCGTCCGTACCGTGAGCGGACCGAGGGGCGTCCCTACGGTGAGCGCGGTGAGAAGCGTCCCTTCCGCGATGGTGGCGAGAAGCGTCCCTACGGTGAGCGTGGCGAGAAGCGTCCCTTCCGCGACGGAGGCGAGAAGCGCCCCTACCGTGAGGGCGGTGAGAAGCGTCCCTTCCGCGATGGTGGCGAGAAGCGTCCCTACGGTGAGCGTGGAGAGAAGCGTCCCTTCCGCGACGGAGGCGAGAAGCGTACCTTCCGCGATGGTGGCGAGAAGCGTCCCTACGGTGAGCGCGGCGAGAAGCGTCCCTACCGTGAGGGCGGGGAGAAGCGTCCCTACGGTGAGCGCGGCGAGAAGCGTCCCTTCCGCGACGGAGGCGAGAAGCGTCCCTACGGTGACCGTGGCGAGAAGCGTTCCTACGGTGATCGGAACGACCGTTCCTATGGGCGGGGCGGCGATGACCGTCGACCGGCCCGTGACGGTGAGGACCGGCGCGGACGCGACGACCGGCGCACCTCGCGCCCGGGTCAGGAAGCACGCGCTGATCGTCCCTTCGAACCGCGGATCCCGGACGGGATCACGGGAGCCGAGCTCGACCAGGACGTCCAGGACGAGTTGAAGGGCCTGAGCCGGGAGACCGCTGATCGGGTCGCGCAGCACCTCGTCGCCGCTCTCGTGCTCGAGGCGGAGGATCAGGAGACCTCTCAGGCGCATGCCAAGTTCGCCGCCCGGATCGGTGGCCGTATCGGCGCCGTGCGTGAGACCTACGGCGTGCTCGCCTATCGCGCCGGCGACTACCGCACGGCCGTCCGCGAGCTGCGCACCGCTCTGCGCATCACCGGCCGTACCGACGTGCTCCCCCTGATCGCTGACTCCGAGCGCGGGCTGGGCCGCCCCGAGCGTGCACTCGACATCGCCGCCTCCGACGAGGCGAGCAACCTCGGGGTCTCGGCCGCGATCGAACTGATGATCGTGGTCGCCGGCGCCTACGCCGACACCGGGGACACCGAGACCGCTCTGCGCACGCTCGAGATCCCCGCCCTGCGCCAGAAGGTCGACGGCAAGTGGCAAGTCCGGCTCTGGGCGGCATACGCCGAGCTGCTCGAGCGCGCCGACCGTGCCGAAGAGGCTCGTCGCTGGCTCACCCTGGCCGCGGACACCGACACCGAGGGACTCACCGACGCGGCCGAGCGCCTCGGCCGGCCGGCCCCGCAGCAGGAGCCCGCCGTCCCCACCTGGGAGGACGACGAGCAGGTCCCCGTGCTCGACGCCTACGACCCCGACGCCGACGCGGACGACGACCAGGACGCGGATGACGACTCGGACGAGACGGACGGCCTGACGGCGGAGGAGCCTGATCAGGCTCCGCTACCGGCGGAGTCCCTCGAGGGAGATGACCCTGCGGACGAGTCGGAGGTGGAAACCGAGGAGTTCGACGACACCGAGGAGTTCGACGACGAGGAGACTCCCGCCGAGGTCGAGGATGCTGTGGACTCGGACGAGCCGTCGGAGACCGAGGACTCGGCTGTGGCGGAGGACCCGGAGGTCCGCGCCTGATGCCCCTCGTGGACCCTTCGCTCCTGGACCTCCATGACGCGCTGCTGTTCGATCTGGACGGCACGCTCATGCACGGCTCGCGCCCGATCCCGCACGGTGCGGAAGCGGTCGCGGCCGCACGCGCCGCGGGACGCCCCGTGGCCTTCGCGACGAACAACGCATCCCGCACCCCGGAGCAGGCCGCCGAGCACCTCCGGGGCATCGGCATCCCCGCCGAAGCCGCCGAGTTCGTGACCTCGCCGCAGGTCGCCACGCGCCTGCTCGCCGAGGATCTCGAGCCGGGGGCGAAGGTGCTCGTCGTCGGCGGGCCGAGTCTCGCAGAGCAGGTCCGGGCCGACGGCCTGGAGCCGGTGGAGGCGGACGCGGAAGACGTCGTCGCCGTCGTCCAGGGCTGGTCTCCGGACCTCGGCTGGCGTCGGCTCGCCGAGGGTGCCTACGCCATCCGCCGAGGTGCCCGCTGGATGGCCACCAACGTCGACGCGACCCTCCCCACCGAGCAGGGGCTCGCCCCGGGCAACGGCTCGCTGGTCGCCGCGCTGCGCCATGCCACCGGTGCCGTGCCGGAGGTCGCCGGCAAGCCGGAGCCCGGCATGTTCCAGGTCGCCGCGGCGCGCTGCGGAGCGCGGCACGCGCTCGTCATCGGCGACCGCCTCGACACCGACATCGAGGGCGGGGTCCGCGCGGAACTCGCGACGCTCCTCGTCCTCACCGGGGTCGACGGCGTCGACAGCGCGCTCCGCGCGGAGCCGGTGCGCCGCCCCACCTACATCACCCCCGATCTCGAGCAGCTCACCGCGCCGTTCCCCCTGCCGGTCGTCGATCGCGACCGCGCCCGCTGCGGACCCGTCGGCGCCGCCTGGCAGGACGGCGACATCACCCTGTCCGGCGAGGTCGAGGACCCCCGCGTCCTCCGGGCCGTGCTGGCTCTCCTGCGCACCCACTCCCCGGACGCTGCCTGGACGGGGCGCCTGCTCGACGCCGACGGCGCCGAGGTGCGCCCGGACGCACGGTGACCGTCCAGCGGGTCGACGTCGCGCTCCTCGCGGCGGGTCTCGCCCGCTCCCGCACCCAGGCGCGGCGCATCCTCGAGGAGGGCCGGGCACGGGTCGACGGACGCGAGGTGCGCAAGCCCTCGACCCCGGTCCCCGACGGAGCCCTGCTCGAGGTCGTCGCCGTCCCCGACGGCGTCGAGTACGCCTCGCGCGCCGCGCACAAGCTGCTCGGGGCCCTCGACGCCCTGGAACTTGACCCGGCCGGTGCCGAGTGCCTCGACGCCGGCGCCTCCACGGGCGGTTTCACCGACGTCCTCCTGCGCCGCGGGGCGGCGAGGGTGCACGCGGTCGACATCGGGCACGACCAGCTTGCCGAGCACGTCCGTCGCGACCTGCGGGTCGTGGTCCGCGACGGCACCAGCGTCCGCGATCTCGATCCGGCGCTGCTGGGCACCGACGTCGACCTGATCGTCGCCGATCTCTCGTTCATCTCGCTGCGCACCGTCCTGCCGGCCCTCGCCGGCGTCCTCCGTCCCGGAGGCGACCTGCTGTTGATGGTCAAGCCGCAGTTCGAGGTGGGCCGCACCGCGCTGCCCCGCACGGGCGTCGTGACCGACCCTGCCGCCCGGATACGTGCCGTCGAGGGAGTCGTCGACGCCGCCGCGGAGGAGGGCCTCGCGCTGCGCGCCGTCGGCCCCAGCGCCCTGCCGGGACAGGACGGCAACCGGGAGTACTTCGTCCATCTGCGACCCGGCGACGCCTCCGCCCCCGACCAGGAGGCCTATGACATGATCGGGGTCGCCGTGCGCGAGGACCGAGCGCGCCGGCGCGCCACCGATCCCGCACCCCAGGAGGACTGACCACGATGCGACGGTTCCTCCTCTACGTCCACACCGGTCGGCGTGCGGCCCTGAACGCGATGCTGACGGTCCTCGAGGAGCTGCGTCGCCGCGGAGTGCGCGGCGTGGTCGTCGACGGGCAGGTCGACGAGATCCTCGCCCTCCCCGAGGGGGAGGCGCCGCCCCGCCTGCTGACCTTCCTCACCAACGGCGGGGTCGACGTGCTCGACGCCGTCTCGGCGGCGGACCTGGTCGAGCTGGGCATCGTCCTCGGCGGCGACGGCACCATCCTCCGTGCGCTCGAGGCCGTCCGCGACGCCGACGTCCCCGTGCACGGCGTGAACCTGGGCCATGTCGGCTTCCTCGCCGAGAGCGAGGTCGAGGATCTCGCGATCACCGTCGCCCGTCTCCTCGAGGGCGAGTACGAGATCGAGAAGCGCTCGACCCTCGACATCACGGTGCTCGACGATCACGACGAGCCCGTCGCCCGCCACTGGGCGCTCAACGAGGCCTCGCTCGAGAAGGCCGACCGGCAGAAGATGATCAACGTCGCGATCGAGATCGACGGCCGTCCCGTCTCGAGCTTCGGAGCCGACGGCGTGCTGCTGTCCACCTCGACCGGCTCCACCGCCTACGCCTTCAGCGCGGGCGGCCCCGTGATCTGGCCCGAGGTCGACGCGATGCTGCTGATCCCCCTCGCGGCCCATGCGCTCTTCGCCCGGCCCCTCGTGCTCGGCCGCTCCTCCGAGGTCGCCGTCGAGATGGTCTTGGACAACCGCGAGGGCGCGATCCTCACCCTCGACGGCCGTCGCGGGGCGGACATCGTCGCGGGGATGCGCATCGAGGCCCGTCTCTCCGAGCACTCCGTGCGCCTGGTCCGTCTCGCGCCGACCCCCTTCGCCGATCGCCTGGTCGAGAAGTTCCAGCTGCCCGTCGTCGGCTGGCGCGGCCGCGGCCCCCGCACCCGCTGAGGGCCCCGCATGCTCTCCACCCTGCGCATCCGCGGCATCGGCGTGATCGATGACGCCCTGCTCGAGTTCGGGCCCGGCTTCACCGCGCTCACCGGCGAGACCGGGGCCGGCAAGACCATGATCGTCACGGGCCTGACCATGCTCCTCGGCGGGCGGCTGGACCGAGGCCGCACCCGCGAGGCGAGCACCGTGGACGGCACGCTCGCCCTCACCGGCCACGGCGAGCTCGCGGCCGCTCTCGACGAGCTCGGCGCCGAGGAGGAGGACGGCGAGGTGCTCGTCGTCCGCCGGGTCACCCGCGACGGCCGCTCCCGGGCCCAGATCGGGGGAGTCCCGGTGCCGATCGGGACCCTCTCCCGCCTCGTCGGCACGGCCGTCACCGTCCACGGGCAGTCCGATCAGCAGCGGCTGCGGGACCCCGAGGCGCAGCGCGAGGCGCTCGACCGCTTCGCCGAGACGGAGATCGGCGATCCGCTCGGTCGTCACCGCGAACTGTGGCGCGAGCGCACCGCCCTCGTCGCCGAGCTGGGGGAGCTCGACCTGCTCCTCGCCGAGCGGGAGCGCCGCGGGGCGGTCCTCGTCGAGGCGCTCGAGAGGATCGAGGCCCTCGACCCGCAGCCCGGGGAGGACGACGACCTGCGCGCGGAGCTCGAGCGCCTCGGCAGCGCCGAGGAGCTGCGCGGCGCCGCCCAGCGCGCGAGCCTCGCCCTGGTCGGCGACGACGACGGACCCGCGGCGGCGGCCCTGCTGGACCTCGCCGCCGAGGCCGTCGGCAGGGCCTCCCGCACCGACCGCACCCTCGCCCCGCTCGTCGACCGGCTCGAGACCGCCCGGCTCGAGCTCTCCGACCTCTCCGCCGAGCTGATCCGCTACGCCGAGGACATCGACGCCTCCCCGGGACGGCTCGAGCAGGCCCACGAGCGACTCCACGAGCTGACCGTGCTGGTGCGCGACCTGGGCGCGCTGTTCCCGGGCGCGGACGGGCCCGCGACGGACGTCACCGCACTGCTGACCACCTCCCGTGCCGCCGCCGTCGACCTCGACCGCTACGAAGGCGCCGAGCAGCGACGCCGCGAGGCGGCGGAGCGCCTCGAGACGCTCGAGCACGAGCTCGAGACGACCGCGGAGGAACTCACCGCCGAGCGCACCGCGGCCGCCGCCGCCCTCTCCGCGGCCGTGCAGGAGGAGCTGCGGCATCTCGAGATGCCCGATGCGGCGATCCGCGTGGACGTCTCCGCCCGCGCCGCGCGCTCCCACGGCCGCGACGGGGTCGAGATCCTGCTCGCGCCGCATCCCGGGGCCGAGCACCTGCCCGTCGGCCAGGCCGCCTCCGGCGGCGAGCTCTCCCGCGTGATGCTCGCCCTCGAGGTGGCACTCTCCGCCTCCCGCAGCGACCGCACCGCCGCACCGGTGTTCGTGTTCGACGAGATCGACGCCGGGATCGGCGGACGCGCGGCCCTCGCCGTCGGCCAGCGCCTCGCCCGGCTCGCCCGCCACGCCCAGGTCATCGTCGTCACCCATCTGCCGCAGGTCGCCGCGCACGCGGGCACCCATCTGCAGATCGTGAAGTCCTCCGCCGAGGGCGCGACCAGCTCGACCGTGCACGGCCTGGACCGAGCCGGGCGCATCGAGGAGCTCGCGCGGATGCTCGCCGGGGACACCTCCGACCTCGCCCTCGCCCACGCCGAGGAGCTGCTCGACGAGGCCCGCGCCATGGCCGAGGACGCGGCGCCCGGCCGGGGTTGCCGATGAGCCCGCAGCGCGCGCAGGTCACCGGCACCGCCCGGCTCGGCCGACGCACCAAGGACCTCACCAAGCGCCTCCAGCCCGGCGACATCGCGATCATCGACCACGAGGACGTGGACCGCGTCGCGGCCGAAGCGCTCGTCGAGCGGCAGCCCGCCGCGGTCCTCAACGCCGCCGCCTCGACCTCCGGCCGCTATCCCAACGCCGGCCCGCAGATCCTGCTCGACGGCGACGTGGTGCTCGTCGACGCCCTCGGCCCCTCGCTCTTCGAAGGGATCCGCGACGGGCAGACCATCACCGTCCGCGACGGCGAGGTGCTGCTCGAGGAGGTCGTCGTCGCCCGCGGCGTCGCCCAGGACCAGGCCACCGTCACCGCCGCGCTAGAGATCGCCCGCGAAGGGCTCTCCGAGCAGCTCGAGCTGTTCGCCGAGAACACCATGGAGTACATGCTCCGCGAGCGAGACCTGCTGCTGGACGGGATCGGCGCCCCCGACGTCCGCACCCGCATCGACGGCCGCCCGGTGCTCATCGTCGTGCGCGGCTACCACTACAAGGAGGACCTCGCGACCCTCCGCCCGTTCCTGCGCGAGAACCGCCCCGTGATCATCGGCGTCGACGGCGGGGCCGATGCGGTGATCGAGGCGGGATTCCGCCCCGACATGATCATCGGGGACATGGACTCGGTCTCGGACCGCGCGCTCGCCAGCGGGGCGGAACTCGTCGTCCACGCCTATCGCGACGGCCGCGCCCCCGGCCTCGAGCGCCTCGCCGGCCTGGGGCTCGGCGAGCAGGCGGTGCTCTTCCCCGCCTCCGGCACGAGCGAGGACATCGCCATGCTCCTCGCCGACGAGAAGGGGGCCTCCGTGATCGTGGCCGTCGGCACCCACGGCACGCTCGAGGAGTTCCTGGACAAGGGCCGCGCCGGGATGAGCTCCACTTTCCTCACCCGCCTGCGGATCGGCTCCAAGCTCGTCGACGCGAAAGGCGTCTCCCGCCTCTACCGCCAGCGCATCTCCACCGTCCAGCTCCTCCTGCTCGCGGTCGCCGGGCTCGCCGCCCTCGCGGTCGCCCTGTGGGCCACGCCGGGCGGGCAGGCCGTCGTCCAGCTGATGGGCGCCCGGCTGGATGGGATGCTGTCCTGGTTCACCACGCTGTTCTTCCCCCGGGCCACCGGGTCGTAGGAGGGTCCGACCCGTGATCGATTTCCGCTACCACCTGGTGTCGCTGATCTCCGTTTTCCTGGCGCTCGCCGTGGGCATCGTGCTCGGCGCAGGACCGCTCGGCGACAACCTCGGCACCCAGCTCGCCGAGCAGGTCGAGCAGCTGCGCGGGGAGCAGGAGCAGCTGCGCACCGAGGCCGACGAGCTGCAGACCCGTAATGATCAGCTCGCCTCGTACGTCAGCGAGTCCGGTCCCGAGCTGGTGGCCGACACCCTCCCGGGGCAGTCGGTGGCGCTGCTGACCGACGGCGACTCGACGCGCACGGCGACCGAGCAGGTCACCTCCCTCCTCGAGGGAGCCGGGGTCTCCGCCGTCGTGGAGATCCGCCTGCGCTCGGACCTGTGGGACCCCGCGCAGGAACAGCGGCGCGCCGAGGCCGCCGACGAGATCCGCTCGATCGCCCCCGCCCTGCTCGACCCCGAGCTGGAGGGTCCCGCACAGCTCGCCGCGATCGTGCCGGCCCTGCTCGCCGAGGATCCCTCCGGCGAGCTGACCCAGGAGCTCCGCACCCAGGTGTGGCAGGTGCTCGTGGACCATCAGCTGATCGCGCTCACGGACGGCACGCCCGGTGTGGTCGAGGCGGTGGTCTACGCGAGTGCCGCTCCCGAGACCTTCGTGCTCGAGGGCGAGGCGGAGGACCTCGCCGCCGAACGGGCCCAGAACCTGCTCTCCGCCCAGACCGCCGTGCTGACCTCGCTCGCCGCCACCTCCGTGCCCGCCGTCGTCTCGGCCGCCACGCCGGCGAACGACTCCTCGACCGGGATCCTGCGCACCGTCCGCGGCGACGCCGGTTTCGACCAGCTCTCGACCACCGACCGGCTGCAGGAGGCCGACGGGCCGATCCTCAGCGTGCTCGCCCTCATCGAGCAGGTGCGCGGGGGAGCGGGCGCCTACGGCACCACGGCCGACGCCGCCGAGCGGGTCCCCCCGCTGCCCGCTCCGACGGCACCTGCCGACTCCGAGGGCGAAGGCTCCGCGCCCTCCGACGGGGGCAACGGATGAGCCGCGTGAGGTCCCTGCTCGCGACCTGTCGGAGCGAGCTCGAGCGCAAGAACTTCGCCGGCCGCACCGTGACTCTCGCCGAGGGCGCCGCAGTTGTGCTCGGCACCGGTCTGCTCGCCGGGGCCGGGCGGACGGGCGGAGCCCGGGACTCGGCGGTGCTTGTCGGCATCGGTGCCCTCGGGCTGCTTGACGACCTGCTCGAACCGCACCATCGTGCGCAGGGACGACCGGTCTCCAAGGGCCTGCGCGGTCACTTCGGGGCGCTGCGCCAGGGGCGGGTCACCACGGGCGCGCTCAAGGCCCTGGGGATCCCCGCGCTCACCGTCCTCGCGACCGCCGGCGCTGCGGAACGTGGCCGATCCGGGCGGGTGAGCGTCCGCGGGGCCGGGCTCGTGCTCGCCGATGCGGCACTCGTCGCCGGCGCCGCGAACCTCGCCAACCTGCTGGACCTTCGCCCCGGAAGGGCGCTCAAGGTCGTGCTGCCCGCCGCGGCCGCTCTCGCGACCCTGTCGCCGGGCGAGGACCCGAGCGGACGTCGGCTGGCGCTCGCCGCAGCGGTGCCCGCGGCCCTCGCCCTGCCCGTCGACCTCCGCGAGCACGGCATGCTCGGCGACGCGGGCGCCAATGCGCTCGGCGCCGCCGTCGGCCTCGCCGCGACACGGGTCCTCCCGGTCCCGGCGCGGCTCGTGCTGCTCGGCGGGATCACGGCACTGACCGTCGCGAGCGAGCGGGTGAGCTTCTCCGCCGTCATCGAGTCCACCCCGGTCCTGCGCGCCGTGGACCGGCTGGGGCGGCGTGCCCCCGAGGAGGCCGAGCGATGAGCGAGAGATCCTTCGGCCGCGCCGTGCTGCGCGGGGCGAGCATCATCCTCGTCGTCACCGTGATCGCCCGTCTCGCGGGCTTCGCGCGGTACCTGGTGTTCGGGGCGAGCGTCGGCGCAGGCGACGTCGGCACTGCCTACGCGACCGCGAACCTGCTGCCCAATGTGCTCTTCGAGGTGGTCGCCGGGGGTGCGCTGGCGGCGGTCGCGGTGCCGCTCATCGCCGGTCTCGTCCCCGAGGGGCGCCGGGCCGAGACCGCGGACGGGACCGCAGCCGAGACCGCGGACGGGACCGCAGCCGAGTCCGCAGCCGGGACCGCGGACGAGGACGGGCGGCGGCGTGCCGACCGCATCGTCTCCGTGCTGCTGACCTGGACGCTGCTCGGCACCACGCTGCTCGCCGCCGCGGTGATCGCGCTCGCCGCGCCGCTCGCCGCGCTGCTGCTGGGAACGGCCGACGGGACCGCCGGGGTGCACGTGGGCACCGTCCTGCTGCGGATCTTCGCGGTCCAGCTGCCGCTCTACGGGATCGCCGTGGTGCTCGGCGCCTACCTCCAGGCGCGCAAGCGCTTCCTGTGGCCCGCGGCGATGCCGCTGATCTCCTCGCTCGTGGTCATGCTCGCGTATCGCGTGTACGCCTGGATGGTCCCCTCCGTCGCGACCGCCTCGACGATCGGGGAGGGCGCGCTGGCCTGGCTGGGCTGGGGCACCACCGCCGGGGTCGCCGCGATGGCCCTGCCCGTGGTGATCGCCTCGCTGCGCTCCGGTCTGCGGCTCCGGCCCGCCCTGCGGATGACCGGTGGCGACGGCCGTCGCGCGCTGGCCCTCGGCGGCGCGGGCCTCGGTGCGGTGGGCGCGCAGCAGCTCGTGCTCGCCCTGATCATGGTCCTCGCCATGCGCGCCGGCGGCACCGGCACGCTGCCCGTCTTCCAGTACGCGCAGGCGCTCTACCTGCTGCCTTACGCGGTCCTCGTCGTCCCGCTGGTCACCTCGGTCTTCCCGCATCTGGCGGAGATGCGCCTGGTCGGTGACCACGGCGCCTTCGCCCGCGCCGTCTCCGGCTCCGCGCGCATCGTCATGGCCGTCGCGGCGATCGGCGCCGCAGCCCTGTTCGCCGCCGGCCCGGCCCTCGAGCAGTTCTTCCGCCTCATCGACCGCGCGGGGGCGGCCGGGGTCGGCTCGACCGCGGCGGCGCTCGCCCTCGGCCTGCCCGGCTTCGCCGTCGCGACCCACTGCACCCGCGTGCTGTCGGCCGCGCTGCGGGCCCGGGACGCCCTCCTGGTCGGATCCATCGGCTGGGTGATCGCCGCGGTGCTGCTGGCGCTCGCCGTCCTCACCAGCCCCGGGCGTTCCGCCGCCGAGGCCTCGACCGCCTTCGGACTCTCGATCGCCGTGGGGATGGCGATCGCGGCGCTCGTGGGCTTGAGCCGGATCTGGGACATCCTCGAGCATGCCGGAGACCTCGCACGAGTCCGCCGGACGATCGTGCTCACGCCGCTCGCGGTGCTGATCGGCGGGGTGCCCGGGCTGCTGCTCGCCCGCCGGCTGGTGACCACGGAGTCGGGGGAGACCGTCGCGGTGCTCGTGGGCATCGCCGCCGGAGTCCTCGGCGCGCTCCTCGCCGCGGGCGTCATGCTCGCCGCCGATCCCTCGCTGCTGCACACTCTGCAGGGCCGGAGCCGGGGGCGACGCGCCAGGACCCGCGAGAGCGGGAACGACGCGGTCGATCCCGGCCCGGGCGCTCCGGCTCCGCCGGCGGAGGAGGCCCGGTGAGGATCCTGCTGGTGCGGCCGCGGGCCAGCGGCGGACTCGCCGCCCATGTGGACCAGGAGCTGGCGCTGCTGCGGGAGTCGGGCCACGAGGTGGCCGAGGCGCCGGTGCGCATCCAGGAGCGACCCGCCCCCCTGGCGGACCTGCGGACCCTGCGGACCTTGCGGCGCGGCGCCCGCGAGGCGGCCCCCGTGGTGGTCCATGCCCACGGCCTGCGAGCGGGTGCCCTCACCGCCCTCGCCCTTGCGGGCACCGGGATCGACCTGGTCCTCACCCTGCACAACCTCCCCGTCGGCTCGTACTCGGTGCGACTCCTCGGCCGCGGTCTGCTGCAGGTCGCCGCGCGGGGGTCCCGGACGGTCCTCGCGGTGTCCCCGGATCTCGAGCAGGCGGCCCGTCGGGCCGGCGCCCGGGACGTGCGCCGCGCGGTCGTCCCCGCTCCGGAGCGGACGCCGCGCGATGCGGCCGGAGGGGACTCCGGGGGAAAGGACATCCCCGACGCGGCGACCGGAGACCCGGCGGAGGCGGCCGACGACAACGCCTGGCCCGCGGAATGCGCCCTGCGGGTCCTGGTCATCGCTCGACTCGCCACGCAGAAGGGCCTCGGGGACCTCCTCGACGCCGCCGCCCTGCTCCCCGCGGAGCCGCCCGTGGGGATCGCCGTCGCGGGCGACGGGCCGCTGCACGACGAGCTCGCCGCACGGATCGACCGGGAGCGGCTGCCCGTGCGGCTGCTGGGCCGGCGCGAGGACGTCCCCGCGCTGCTCGGGAGCTGCGACCTCGTGGTCTCCGCCGCGCACTGGGAGGGACAGCCGGTCGCGCTGCAGGAGGCCCTGCGGGCCGGCCGCGCCATCGTCGCGACCGATGCCGGGGGCACCCGCTGGGTCACGGGCGAGGCCGCGCACCTGGTGCCCGTCGGCGACGCCCCGGCGCTCGCCGCGGCGATCACCACCCACACCGACCCCGCCGTGCGGCGACGCGCCGAGGAGGCGTCGCGACGTCGTGCCGACGAGCTGCCCTCCGCAGGTGACATGATCGACCAGCTGACCGATGTCCTGGCCCTCGCCGGGCCCCGATGATAGGTTGACAATCCGTGGCAGACACCAGCGCGAACACCCCCCAGACCAGTACCGGCCCCCTTCCGCGGATCGGACAGTCCTCCTCCGCGAAGCCCTTCCGGAATCCCGGCGTCACGAAGCACATCTTCGTCACCGGCGGCGTGGTCTCCAGCCTCGGCAAGGGCCTCACCGCCTCCTCGCTGGGAATGCTCCTCAAGAGCCGCGGCCTGCGCGTGACGATGCAGAAGCTCGACCCGTACCTCAACGTGGACCCGGGCACGATGAACCCCTTCCAGCACGGCGAGGTGTTCGTTACCGAGGACGGCGCGGAGACCGATCTCGACATCGGCCATTACGAGCGCTTCCTCGACGAGAACCTCTCCGCCAACGCGAACGTCACCACCGGCCAGGTGTACTCCAACGTCATCGCCAAGGAGCGCCGCGGCGAGTATCTCGGCGACACCGTGCAGGTCATCCCGCACATCACCAACGCCATCAAGGAGTCGATGCGCTCCCAGGCCGGGGATGACGTCGATGTCATCATCACCGAGATCGGCGGCACCGTCGGCGACATCGAGTCCCAGCCCTTCCTCGAGGCGGCGCGCCAGGTGCGTCAGGACGTCGGTCGCGACAACGTCTTCTTCGTCCACGTCTCGCTGGTGCCCTTCATCGGCCCGTCCCAGGAGCTGAAGACCAAGCCCACCCAGCACTCCGTCGCCGCGCTGCGCTCGATCGGCATCCAGCCCGATGCGATCGTGCTGCGCGCGGACCGTCAGCTGCCCGCCTCGGTCAAGGCGAAGATCTCCTCCATGTGCGATGTCGACATCGACGCGGTCGTGACCTGTGCCGATGCTCCGTCGATCTACGAGATCCCGCTCGTGCTCCACGGGGAGGGGCTCGACGCCTACGCGATCCGCCGACTCGACCTGCTGAGCCACGACGTGGACTGGACCCAGTGGGACTCGCTTCTGCAGCGTGTCCAGCACCCCTCCTACGAGGTGACGGTCGCGCTGGTCGGCAAGTACATCGACCTGCCCGACGCCTACCTCTCGGTGACCGAGGCGCTGCGCGCGGGCGGCTTCCACCACGCGGCGAAGGTCTCCATCCGCTGGGTCGAGTCGGATCTGTGCGCCACGCCCGAGGGCGCGCGCCAGCAGCTGCGGGACGTCGACGCGCTCGTCGTTCCCGGCGGCTTCGGGATCCGCGGCGTGGACGGCAAGGTCGGCGCCCTGCGCCACGCCCGCACCCACGGCATCCCCGCCCTCGGCCTGTGCCTCGGCATGCAGTCGATGGTCATCGAGTACGCGCGCACCGAGCTCGGCCTCGCCAGCGCCCACTCGACCGAGTTCGAGCCGGAGACCGCGCACCCGGTCATCGCCACCATGGCCGAGCAGCAGGACATCGTCGCCGGCGCCGGGGACCTGGGCGGCACGATGCGCCTCGGCTCCTACGACCACACCCTGGTCGAGGGCTCCCTCGCGGCGACCGTCTACGGCAGCACCGAGGTCGCGGAGCGCCACCGCCACCGCTACGAGGTCAACAACGCCTACCGCGAGCAGCTCGAGGACGCGGGACTGCGGGTTTCCGGCGTCTCCGACCTCTCCGCCGACCACTCGCTCGTGGAGTTCGTGGAGCTGGACCCGGCGGTGCACCCGTACTACATCGGGACCCAGGCGCACCCCGAACTGAAGTCCCGCCCCACCAGGGCGCATCCGCTGTTCGCCGGGCTGATCGGAGCGGCGCTCGAGCTGCAGAAGGCGACGCGCCTGCTCGAGGTCGAGCCCGATCCGGCCGCGGCGGAGAGCGCCGCCGGCGAGCAGCCGATCGCGACCGACGAGGCCTGACCCCTATGAGCCTCGCCGACCGGCCCGCCCCGCGCCCCGTCGCCGAGCGGCGCACCGTGCACCCCGGCATGGTGTGGGACATCGTGCGCGATACCGTCGATTTCGCGCCCGGGGTGCGGTTCGATCGCGAGTACGTCCACCACACCGGCGCCGTCGCGGTGCTCGCGGTCGATGCGGAGGATCGCGTACTGCTGATCCGGCAGTACCGCCACCCCGTCGGCCACCAGCTCTGGGAGATCCCGGCGGGACTCCTCGACGTCGCCGGCGAGGGCGCGCACCTGGGGGCGCTGCGCGAGCTCGCAGAGGAGACCGGACATCGCGCCGGCCGCCTCGAGACCCTCCTCGATCTGCGGCCCAGCCCCGGCGGATCCGACGAGGTCATCCGCGTCTACCTCGCGACGGAGGTGACGGAGGTGACCGGGGACGACGGCTACCGGCGCACCGATGAGGAGGCCGAGATCGAGATCGCCTGGGTGCCGCTCGACGAGGCGGTCGCCGCGGCGCTGCGCGGGGAACTCACCAACGGCACCGCGCTCGCCGCACTGCTCGCGCTGCACGCCCATCGGACGCTCGGTGCCCAGGCCCCGACGCTGCGCGCCGCCGATGCGCCCTTCCCGGAGCGACCCGGCCACGCCTGAGCCGCGCCCGGCTCAGTCCGCCGCGGGCGGGACGTACTCCTCGAGGGCGCGGGCGAGCACGGGGGCGGTCTGCTCGGCCTGCCAGGGCCGAGCGCCGAGCGCCAGGAGCTCCTCGACGATCAGCGCCTCCCCGGGCGAGGTCGCATGCTCCCACACCCAGTGCCGCAACAGCGCGGGCTGCAGCAGGTTCTCGGTGGGCAGCTCGAGATCCTCCGCGCGGTCGCCGATGGCGGAGCGCACGGCCTGATAGCGGTCCCACACCTCCGGATGCTTCTTCGACCACAGCTTGTGCGGCGGGGGATAGGAGCGCTCGGTGCGCTCGGGGAGATGCGCCGGGGGGAGGTCGATGCCGGTCCGCGCGACCTGCCACCACTGGTCCTTCTTCGGCGTCCGCGAGGGCAGCGCCCGCTCGAAGGCCTCGCGACCGCGCGGGGCCTCCTTCGCGGCGGCGACGAGGTCCTTGTCGCGGAGGATCCGGTGGGGGGAGAGGTCCTGCTCGCTCGCGAGGGCATCGCGGCGGCTCCACATCTCCCGGGCCGCGGCGAGCTGTCGCGCAGTGCGCAGACCGCCGAGGCCGTGCAGTCCGCGCCAGCTGGCCGAGCGTGGGGCGGACAGCTCACGGGTCCGCTCGTGCTCGAACTCCTGGCGCGCCCACTCGTCCTTCCCGGCCTCCGCGAGCCGTTCGGCGAGGAGGTCGCGGACCTCGACGAGCACCTCCACGTCGAGGGCGGCGTAGGTGAGCCAGCCCTCGGGCAGCGGTCGGCGGGACCAGTCGGCCGCCGAGTGCTCCTTGGCCAGGTGCAGCCCGAGGGTCTCCTCGACGACCGCGCCCAGGCCCACCCGGTCCATGCCCAGCAGTCGGGCCGCGAGCTCGGTGTCGAACAGGGCGGCGGGGCGCAGGCCGAGCTCGGCGAGGCTCGGGAGGTCCTGGTCCGCGGCGTGCAGCACCCACTCCCGCTCGGCGAGCAAGTCCCGCAGCGTGCCCGGCATCGTGAACGCGAGGGGGTCGATGAGGGCCGTGCCCGCCGCCTCGGTGCGCAGTTGGATGAGATAGGCCCGGTTGCTGTAGCGGTAGCTCGAGGCGCGCTCGGCATCGACCGCGACGGCCTCCACGGGGGCGGTCGCCGCCGCCTCGCACCAGGCCAGGAGCGGCTGGATCCGGTCGATCACCGGGACCAGTCCGTCGCGGGGCGCTTTGAGCGCGGTCACGGGACGGGCATGGGGGACGGTCATCGTCCCTCCTCACTGCTCGGTCGCGGGGCGCGCGCACGATGCGAGGGGACCAGTGAGGAGACCCGCGGCGGGGCGGGCGGCAGGCCGCCGGCGGCGGCGAGCATCGCCGTCCAGGCGGCGAAGTGCGGGCCGAGCTCCGGGGACTCGGCCCCCTCGGCGACCTCGGGGGTCCAGGAGATCCGCATCTCGACGTCGACCGTCGAGGCGCGGGAGGCGAGTGCACCGTAGGACTGGGAGACCACGCGGGTCGCGGTGCAGCCGAGCTCGCGGGCGTCCGCGTCGTGCAGCTCGAGGGACTCGGTCACCCAGGACCAGGCGACGTCGCCGAGCATGGACTCGATCGCGAATTCTGGCTCGAGCTGGGCCTGGACGAGGGCCACCATCCGGAAGGTGCCGTCCCAGGCCTCCTGCCCCTCGGGGTCGTGGAGGATCACGAGACGGCCCGAGGCGAGCTCCTCGTCGTGGACGATGATCTCGGCGGTGCAGGCCCACGTCGAGGGCGCCATGCGGGAGGGCGCGGGGATCGTCCGCCAGACCAGCTCGGGCCGCAGCGGAGCACTGGTCATGGCGTCGATGGAACTCTGGAAGAGCTCGTCACCCGGACGGAAGCGATGCACGGACACACCGGGAGATTAGCGGCGGTGCCGGGGCGCGTCCGGCAGGCGCGCCGCCGGGGCGGGGAGCGCCTGCCGGAC